>JAEOTH010000019.1 GCA_016839915.1 Promethearchaeota archaeon | reverse complement strand
TACTATATATAATATTAAATTTAAAGAAAAATGGCTCAAAATCAAGTTTCTAAAACAATGGATTCTGAGGAGGATGGTATATGGAGACTCAAGACTCTAAAGGAAAGATTGTTAAAGAAACATTCCCAGCAGAACTTATATCTATTATTGGAGACCTGTTAGCAGGAATAGTATTATCTCTTTTAATATTACCTTTTTACAGTTTTCCTGTTTTAATTTTAATGATTCCAGCACTTCTTTCTCTAAGAGGTAATTTGAGTGGTCCATTCATAGCCAGAACCTCTCGTGATTTGGTTATTGGAGATTTTTCTAGAAGATCTTGGATAGAGAATGTTCTCGCAACTTATACTCTATCAATAATCACAGCATTTTTTATAAGCATTTTTTCTTTTATCTTAAATTTAGCATTTTTCAAATTAGATTTCCCAATTCTATATTTTTTAGCAATTCCTACTATCACAATTGTCTTAACTTTATTAATTTCAATTCCTAGTTCTACTGGATTGAATTACTTAGCTTTTCAAAAAGGTTTGAATCCAAATAATATAGTAAATCCTGTAATGACTGCAATTGATGATTTTTCTACAGTTTTTTGTTTTTTCTTAACTTTAATAATGTTGGGGGTGCCTTAAATAAACTACTACAAGAAAATCTTTAAAGAATCTATTTTTATTGTAATATTATCTTCCTTAATGGGGTTAATCTCCGGAACGTTATTATCTTCAAATAAAGAATTATTATCTACTATTCCTATAATGCTCTTAATAATTCCAGCTTTAAACTCTTTAGTAGGCGATATCTCAACTGTTCTTGTTTCAAGATTGACTACACATCTTTATATAGGAACCTTACTTCCGAAAATTCAGAAATCAGATAGATTAAAAGAAGATTTTTATGGATTAATTATAACACTTTTATTAAGTTTAGGCGCTCTTTTAATTTTAGGTTACTTGATGGGCGCGTTAACTGGTATTGGAATTGTAAATCCGATATTTATGATTTTTATTATAACAATTACAATTTTATTGATTTTTTTTATAATGTTTATAACATTATTTTTTGGTGCTATATTCTTATTCAAGCGAGGGAAAGATCCAAATAATTTTCTAATTCCATTCGTTACCTCTCTAGCTGATTTTCTAACGCCTTTTTTCTTAATTCTATTTATAATAATATTTATATAAAATCAAATTTATATGAAAAGTGAGTGAACAAAACAATATGACCAAGCCTAGTAAAAAATTTAAATATAAGCCACTTTCCCTAAAAGATATTCTCCGGGAAATGAAACAAAATATCGATTTAATGATTGATTTGGCTTATACCGCAATTAAATTCGGAAGTAAAGAACTTGCTGATGAAACATATAAAATGGAACAGAGAATTCACGAACTTACATTTTTACTCAATTTCCAAATTATTCAAGCGCATCCAAGAGGATTTGATGAAGCTAAAATGTTAGAACCTCTTGTTGTTATGGGATATTCTATTGACAAGATTTCTGATGCTTTATCAGATATTGCTAGGGTTGTATATATCAATAGAGATATCCATTATCTTATTCAATTAATTAGTGATATTAGTTACGTACCTGAACCTATTGTTAAAATAGTTGTAAATAAAGGATGTAATTTTATAGGTCAATATCGGAAAGATGTGCATTTCAGATCTAAGCATGGAGTTGATTTAATTGTAATACGTAGAGGGGACAAATGGCTATTCGAAAAGGAAGAAATGATTGAAGAAGGAGATATTCTTATTGTTAAGGGAGTAATACAACCAATAATGGACTTGAAAGTTATATGTAAAGATCAAGAATTATTTTCATTTGATATTGAAGAGCATCAAAAAGAACTTAATATTGATCTTGATAATCCAGATATATGCGAAAAAGTTGAGGAAATCCAGAGAAATTATGTTGCAATAACAGATATTTCAGAAACCATGATCGAATTAGCATTAGCAGCATTATTCTTTAAAAATAAAGAACTTGCAGAAGATGTTTTAGAAATGGAAGAATTAACTGATGGTCTAAATATAGCCTTAGAAAAAGATCTTTTAGATTTAGCCCAATTAGTAGAAACACCTAGAGATCTTACAGGAATAATGAGAATCATATTTAGTTGTGAATTAATATCCGATTCTGCCGCTCATATTGCAGAAAATATTCTTAAAGGTTTTGAACCCCATAGAATTTTACAACAGGCTATTAGAGAGACTTCAGAAATAGTAGTAAGAGAAACACTATCTGAAGATTCATATTTTAAAGATAAAACCTATATCGAACTGCAAAATCGTCGATTTAAGAGAGGATTCCATATCATTGCTCTGAAGCGAAAAGATAAATGGATATATAGATTTAAACCAGATTTCGTTTTAGAGGAAGGAGATTTGCTTATTGGGTTAGGACCGAAAGAAACGGTACTGCAATGGCGCAGATGTGTAAATCCTGAAAAATATAAAGAAGGTTAAAAAGAAATAATTAGCTACTTTATTTTTCTTAAATACTTATTAATAAATGGTATAAATTTAGTGATATTTATGCATCAATATATAGAAATAAAATCTATTTCAGAGAAAAAAGGAAGAGGTGCATTTGCTAAAAAATCAATTGACAAAGACACAATTATTGATATTGCATATGTAGTTCCAATCCCAAACAAGGAATATAAGAAAATTTATAAAACAATCTTATATAATTACTGCTACATCTGGGAAGATCCAGAGCATATGCCCGCATTTAGAAATGCTATTACTCTCAGTGTAAGCCAATTTATTAACCATTCTTATAAACCTAATCTAAAATATCTTTACGATTATGAGAACAAAGCTATAGAATTTTCAGCTATTAAAGATATTAATCAAGGAGAGGAATTGACAGTAAATTATAATGGACTTGTTGATGATGAAAGTCCTATGTGGTTTGAAATAGAAGATTAACTTATTTTTTTCTTAAAGATTTTAGGGTTTTTAAATTCATAAGATCTTCTTTCATATCTTTACCTTTTGGTGTTTCCAATATGCCTGGCATATCCCTAAATCTTTCATCATTAATAAAAAAGCCAAAAGGCTCTTTCCCAATCTTTCCTTGACCAATATGAGTGTGTCTATCAACTCTTGAGCCACATTCTTTATTAGTATCATTTAAATGGAACGCAAACAAATATTTTAAACCAATAACATCATCGAATTCATTCCACATCTCTTCATATCCCTTTTTAGTTGAAAAATCATATCCCGCAGCAAAAGAATGAGCAGTATCAAAACATATTCCAATTCTATTCTTTTCTTGTATTTTATCTAATATAGTTTTATAATGATGGAATTTATTTCCTAATCCTTTACCTTGCCCTGCTGTAGTTTCAAGTAATATTATAACTTTTGAGGATTTTGTTGCTTCTATAAGTTTATTTAATTGTCCCGCAATTTGAGTTAATGCTTCAATTTTAGTGATTTCCTTTTTATCACTGATAGGGATTACTCCAGGATGCATATTCTCATATTCAATATTTAATTGGTCAACCTTGGAGAGCTCATCAAGCATAGCAATATATGATTTTTCTAATATCTCTTTATCCAAACTTGCTAAATTAACTAAATAACTATTATGGGAAATAATAGGCCATATCTCATCTTTTAATTCTTCTTTCTTGTTTTTGAAATCCTCGATTTCTTTTTCTTTAAGGGGACCAGAAGTCCAACCACGCACGTTTCTAACAAAAACTTGAATTGCTTCACAACCCAATTCCTTACCACTCTCAATCGCCATAAATTTTCTTCCTGAAACACTCATGTGTGCGCCAATTCTCAATAAAATCTCCTAACTAATTATGCTTTTTGATAAGTATATTTTATATACTTTATTTTCTTTTTTATTGATTAATTAAATAAATAAATCGACTTTATTTGAATCAAAGTAATCTTCTAATTTCAAATGACTGAATTTCATCTTATTTAACGCTTACCAGAAGATCAAATTGAGGCAGCAAGTAGAGTAGCTGCTCGTGCAAAGCAAGATGATCCTTTATTCGTTAGTTATTATTCAGATCCTCTTGAGAGAAATATTAAAAATGTTATTAGGTGCAAAAATATGATTTTAGTGGGGTTTTTATCTAGAGAAGTCTATATAACATCGAGTGATATTGAAGGCGTTGCGGTTTGGAATCCTCATGAAATAAAAGATTGGAGAATAGGGAAACAATCTAAAGAAATTATAAGAGAAACTAGAAAGGTTAGAAGAGAATTATATTCAGATCCTGAGTCTGCAAATAGAACTAGCGCCTCTATGGAAATTTTTAATTCGCTTCAAAACGATCAAGCGAACTTTCCTCATTGGTATTTAACTCTGATTACTGTAGATCCTTATACATCAAGGAAAGGGCTATGCTAGTATGCTATTAAGAGCGAAACTCAAGGAACTCGATAAGCAAAATTTACCATGTTACTTGAATACCCAAAATGAAAAGAATCTCCCAATATATGAAAATTTTAGGTTTGAACTTGTTGGAAAAGTCCCAATTCCTAATTCTAACTTTTTTTATTATGGATTGCTTCGAAAGAAAAAGAAATAATAAAAAAAAATAGATATTGTTATTAATCCGTCTTAGGTTACCTTGTTTTCTATTTCTTTTTGAAGTAGAGTTGTTGCTTTTAGAATATTTAATCCAAGAATTTCTGCTTGCCTTAATTGATTTTTTTGGTTTAAAATATCTCCTGGCTTATCTGCTACAGCTTTTACTGCATT
Organism: Promethearchaeota archaeon; assembly: GCA_016839915.1. Classification (GTDB taxonomy): domain Archaea; phylum Asgardarchaeota; class Lokiarchaeia; order Sigyniarchaeales; family SOKP01; genus Loki-b32. The sequence goes on along the minus strand of JAEOTH010000019.1, from coordinate 49,269 downwards.
CAATTCACCAGGAACCACTATAATTCCACATGAGAGCATCCAAGTATAAATGACATTAACCACTAATGTTTGACCTCCATTTATTCCATTACCAACAGCAATAACTCCACCTACTTTCCCTTCTAAAGGTTTTTCGTCATGAATTGCGTAATGTCTATCAAATAAGGTGTGTAATTGAGCACTTATATTTAAGTAATAAACAGGACTTGAGATTATAATCGCATTGCACCATCGAAACGCATCATAAATCCTTTGCATATCATCATTAATAATACACCTACCAATTTCCCTACATGAGTCACACGCATTACAAGGTTTAATTTCTAATTCGCTTAAAAGGAAAATTTTAACATCCCAAGCATTATTTTCAAAAGGTTTTAGAGCATACCTTAAGAGGAGTTCACTATTCCCTTTCTTCCTAGGTGTCCCTGATATACCAACAACATTCATTATATATCTCCAATAAAAGGATTAACAACAAGATTCGTTCGATTCACTAGTACTATTTTCTTCTTCTTTACTTTCTGCACAACAATCTGTTTCCTTATCTCCCATCTTTAATAACCTCTCTTTAAAATATTTATTTTTGATTATGAGTTGTGTAATAGTTAGGTACCTAACTATTTAAATGTTTCGTTCCTAATTATTAAGATCCTAACTATTAGGAAAAATCGTATTTAAGCCAGAAATAGCACATTCTAGAAAAGAAAAATTAAAATTTTAAAGAATTCAGTAATTTTTGTAGTAACGTGCTTAAAGTCTCTATTTCTTCTTGATTAATTTCTGGACAACAACCATTTACCATTGATTCTATTGGAGGTGTAGCGTTTTTCAATTTTTTTCCTTTTTCTGTAAGTTTAACAAGTGTACTTCTTCTGTCAATTGGATTATTTTCTCTTGTTACTAGTTTATTTTCTTCCATAGTATCAACTACTCCAGTGATCGTCGATCTTGTGCAATCACATGATTCTGCTAGCTCTTTAAATTGCCGTCCATCAGACATCCATAATTCTCTCAAGATATAATGCTGAGTAGGAGTTAAATTTAGTTCTTGAATATTTTTGCGCTGTAATTTTTCATATTTCTTATTTATTTTGTTAATTAGTTCAAACACATTAGCTGTATTTTCAGAAAGACATAGAGTGTCTTCACTCTTTTCAGAATTTTTATTCAATTGAATCACTTAATTATTAGGTACTTAATAGTTAATATCCTTATTAATAATATAGTTATAATGTTATATTAAGTTATCAATTAAAAAGTAGAAACTCTTTAGGCATTTGCCATATTTTATATACTTTAATTTCTTCTTAATGATTAAAATTTAATCCAATTTTAATTAAGTTAAAAAAAAATACTTGAAATTAATTATGAGTGAACTAAATCAATTTCAACAATTGCGGGAAGATCAAGTTGAGGCTGCGAGTAAAGTACTTGCTCGTGCTTTTCAAGATGATCCATTATTCGTTTATTGTTTTCCAGATCCTATTGAAAGAAAGATTAAAAATGTTACTTACTGTGAATATCTGATTTTAAATGGAATACTTTATGGGGATGTATATACAACATCAACTGATATTGAAGGTATTGCGGTTTGGTGGCCTTTTTTTAAAAGAGATCAGAATTTAGAGAAGCAATCTAAGGAGACTAAAAGAAGAATGCGAAAAGCCAAAAGAGAAAGTTTTTCAGATCGTGGATTCGTAGAAAGATATGGTGTCTTTACAGAAGTTCAAAATTCTTTTGAAAATGAACATGTGAACTTTCCTCATTGGGAATTATTGATTATAGGTGTTGATCCTATACATCAAGGAAAGGGCTACGGAAGTAAATTATTAAGAATGAAGCTTGCGGAAATTGATGAGCAGAACTTACCTTGTTACTTACATACTGAAAAGGAAGGAAATGTTAAACTATATGAAAATTTTGGATTTGAATTTGTTGGAAAAATAAAGGTTCCTAATTCTGATTTTCACTTTCATGGAATGCTTCGAAATAAGAAAAAGTAATATTAAAAATTATGGTCATCTAATCTTTTCCAAAAATTACTTAAGTCTTCATTATCAAATGAATATTTTAATCCTGTCGGTATAGAGGGTTCTTCTCTGAAAAATTTTGGAACATCATTCATTTCTTGGGTAATCCCTGCTTTCTCGTTAAATTCAAGTTCAATTCTTATGACATTAATGCCAATTTTAATTACATCCTCTCTTGTCAGGTTTAAATCATACATAGCATTAATTGCCTGTGCTAATATTTCCATGTTTTCATAGCTCGGTCCAATAAAATAACAGCATCCCATTGAATCCATTATTGCTGTATAAATCTGTAGTTCGAAAGATAAATCAAGTTTATTCTCATTTTTAGTTAATTCTCCATAATCTTTATGCAGACTTGGTACTCGGTTGGCAATAGCAGCTCCAGCAGTATGGTCTGCCCCCATAGGTGAAGTTGCATAAGTTACCCCCATCGCTTTAAAAACCCTACTATCATAAGCCGAAATTCCTTGTCCTTTTACTTGAGGAATTCGCTTAGCTTTAAGTATTCCTCCGATATTTTTAACTCCATTCCCATATAATTGCCCTTCCTCAGTATTATTTCGTATTTCAATATCTAAAATCTTGAAAACTTTTTCAGCATCTCCCCACTCTAATTTTCCACAATCCATAGAAACCCCCACAGTCCCACCAAACTCAATTGTATCAATGCCTACATCATCACATAATTGATCAATTCTAGCGAGACTATCTAAATTATCAATGAGCAGGTTAGCCCCATTCAGAGCCATTGTTTCATATTCTAGACTTGATGTAATATGATTTCCTTGTTCATCAACAACAAAATTGGAACATTTTATTACGCATGTCGGAGAACACGCTAATCTCTTTTTACCACCTCTCGCAATTACAAGTTCATGAAGTGTTTCTCCTGAAATATTATCAATTTTTTCATAAGATCCTTTCCTAAAATTCTGTGTTGGTATCCCACCATAACTACTCATCGCCTTCATCATAAGCGGAGTACCAAAAGTTGAAAATGTTGCTTTAGTTTGAGCTAGAGTTTTCGCAAATGGACCTGAGACTTCTCTAAATTTTTTAATATCATTCATATTTGCTTTAGAAGTTTTTGAGGGAATTATCACTATTGCTTTAATTCTTTTAGAACCCATTACAGCTCCTAATCCGCCTCTAGCAGCATGCCTACTAGGGTAACCTTCTAAATCATTAGCTCCTACAGTTGCAGATTTCATCAAATATTCGCCCGCAGGGCCAATAGAGTAAATACCTATATTTTCTCCATATTTTTGTTTTAATTTTGAATGAAGCTCATAATTTCCTAAACCCTTATATTCTTCTGCTGGTAAAATCTTGATGCCCTCCTCATCAATTAAGACAAGTTTTAATGTTGAAGATATTTCTTCTAATACTATTGCCCTAATACCATGTCTAGCTAGCATCATAGCGGGTCTTCCACCTACATTGGCTTCTTTTATCCCATTAGTCAAGGGACTTTTCGCTCCTACTGATGTGCGGGCAGAACAAGGAAATGGACTGCCAGCAAGAACACCATTGGCAATAATTAATTTGTTTTCACTTTCTAGAGGATCACATAATGGAGGGACCTCATCATGAATAATCTGAGAACTTAGCCCTCTAGCGCCAAAGAGGAAATATTTGGAATCTGAAGTTATTTCCCTAAATCGGATAATTTCATCTTTTACATTTATTCTTACAATTTTCATAGTTATACAATAATTAGGGAAAATATTTTATTTTTTCTCTTATTTGTTTTATTTTTCTGGAATTCCTATAATTTCTTTATACGTACTATAAATAGGATCATTCCCATAAGCGATAACAGCTATTACATTTGGTTCAAAAATATAAGAGTCGTCAACTTTACTCATTTTATTACTATCATTATATTCAAGAAAGTCATTGATCCTTTTTATGAACCATCCTTTATCTACATCTATTTTCCAGCAGCTCGTTTATTTTTTAACACTCTTTACCTTAATTCCCAAATTTTTAATTATTAATTAGTTTTTTTCTTATAGCGTGGAAAACTATAATTTAAAGAAGGGAGTAATTTTTGCTTCGATCTCCATTTTCACAATTGGTTTACAACCGGTAATCTCAAATGCTCGTCCCAATATAATAGATCCTTATTTATTTGGTGCAATTACAGCCTTAATTGAGGCAGTTATTTTTCTACCTATTTATATATTAGAAAGACGTAATTTAAAAAAACAATTACAAAATAGCTCAGAGTTGCCTGAAAAAAATCTTTTACTTAACGGCTGGAAAAAGAAAAAAAATATTAAAGTGCTTATCATAATAGGTTTATCATTTAGTGCAGTTCCTATCCTACTTTATATTGGATACGAATTAGCAGGCGCAATAATAAGCTCCTTAACAATGAAATCAGAAATCATTTTCGCATTAATTTTTGGATTTTTTTTATTAAAAGAAAAGATTAATAAAATGCAAATTACTTTTTGCTTTCTCTTATTTTTTGGTTTAATTGTTGCGATTACCGGTGGATCTTTTAACCTACTTGAATTTAATCTGGGTGTAATCATTCTTCTCTTAAGTGTAGTGCTCTTTACTTTTGTCCATACACTAACAAAAATTAGTTTTGAAAGAAATGAATTATTTCCTTCTCAAGTGGTCTTTATACGGAACTTTATTTCTGGTGTTCTATTAACAATCATATATTTCTTAGTATTTCCTCTTGAAAATATTTTCATAGTTATTGATCCTAATAATTTGATCTTTTTCATAATTATGGGATTAGATTATGGCATTAGTTTATTCTTGTGGTATAAAGTTTTAACATACATTCAGATTGGGAAAGCAAGCATAATTATCTCATTAACTCCAATAGTTTCTGCTTTTTTTTCTTTTCTCTTTCTTGGAGAGCTTTTCACTATTTACCATTTAATAGGCACAATAATAGTTATATTATCAATTTTTATAATAATGAAAGAAAAGAATAAAGTGGAATGAATAAAAAATATTAAATATTTAAGGTTTAAAATGCTTACTGAATAAGTATAATTATACTAACTAAATTTCTTTTTAATATCTACAGTATATGGATGAAATCGATATTAAAATTATTCTGCTTTTAATGAATAATTCAAGATTAACGTATAGAGAGATCTCGAATTATTTAGGATTATCTGTTAATGCGGTATATAAAAGAGTCCAGATACTCATAGATTTAAGAGTTATAGAAAAATTTGCTGCAAGACTGAAACCATATGCTATAAATGCAATTTATGCATTTATTTTTGGACAAAGTAATGCTCAACATATAGATAAAGCAATAACTGAATTAGAAAAACATGATAATACTTGGCAGATTGCATTGTCAAGTAGAAATTATATATACATAGGAGCAATGTTAGAAAATATTCATCAATTAGATGAGTATTCTTCTTTTATATCACAAACCGCAAAAATTCAATCTCCAAAAATAGGGTTACTATCAGGTGTACACTACATCGCACCAATTCCTTATATTGTTCCAAAGTCAAGAGCAATGAACTATGATAAACTTGATTTAGAAATTATTCGATCACTACGTAATGACTCTCGAAAACCTATAACAGAGGTAGCAGATGAAGTAAATAGCACGTCAAACACAATCCGTCGACGTTTAAAAAGAATGATTGAGGAAGGTATTATTGAATTATCTATTGATTTTAATCCTGAAGCATCAAATGATATTTTTTCTGTATTCCAAATAACTGTAAATCCCTCCGTCGATAAGAACGAAATTGCTCAATTTCTAAATGAAAAATATCATCCAAACCTATTTTATTGCTGGACATTTAGTAATCTCCCCAATATAATTTTATGCTGGGTTTGGGCGAATAATATGAAAGAACTTACTGAATTAGTAGAGAATATAAAAAAAGAAAATATCGATTCAATCATATTTGATATCATGTATAAAGTATATTACTTCGACACTTGGAAAGAAAAAATTTTAAATAAATAAAAAACATTAATTTAATTCTCGAGAAACCAGCTTATAGTACGCAAAGTATTATCCAAATAGTGACCCTTACAAAGTGTACAATATATGTAGTAATACCGCCAAGCAAGACAATCTTTCGTATATTTAATTTTTTTAATATTACCGTACGATTTGCTTCTCTTTTCCATAGTAGTAAACCTGTTATCCCAGCAGTTCCTATTATTCCTGATAAGCCAATTTCTAATAAGAGGAGAATCCAAGAAAAAATTGGATTTATTGTACCAAAATAATCCCCACCAGTACTCGCAAGGTAGAGTGCTCGAACAAAGAAAAAAATTGGGCCTCCTCCTAAAAGGATCCATTTTAATCGATTTAAATACAAATTAATACTTGAATTTTTTAAATATTTAGTCCCTTGATTAATCTCTTTTTGAGTATTGCTAATATTTACTTTATCTGAGATATTTAGTCCAACTTGTTCCATCATATCTGAGGTATTTTCCTGTAGAGGCCCTTCTTTATTAAGAACAATCCCGGTGATTGTAGGATGGATAATCTTCAATTTCATCTTTTTTAAATATCTTGTAACCCGTCTAGCTGCAGATCCTGCGAATCGAAAATCTCCTTTCGTCTCAAAAGCAAATCCATATTTATCCTCCATTTTAAGATACTTAATCCTTTTTAAGAATGATTTCATGTATTTCGAAGCTCCATGAAAGTGTGTTGGCCCTCCAATTCCAATAACCTCATAGTTTTTTAATTCTATATTATCAAAATCTTGTATAGAACTGCTATCTACATAAAGTCCTCCAGCTTCTAATCCACGGCTCAATGACATTGCTACCTTTTTTGTATTTCCATATACAGAATCATAGAGAATAATAGCTTTTTTCATACTTTTCCCTCCATTTTTAAGGTTTGCAACATATCATAGTTTTTCCGGTAAAAGATTTTTGTGAAAAACCCATGTTTGCGTTTACAAAAAGGCATACTATTTGAAGCTGAATGATTTTTTTTGCATTCTTCACAATTTCCATGATTAGAACATCTAGTTTTAGGGCATGGGCAATTAAAACTAATTATTATCACCTCAATTATTTTTAATTTATGTATAGAATGCTTCTAGATATAATTCTAAGTTCAGATGAGAGCGAATGAATTAACCCATTTCAATACCAGATTTAGTGCAATTTTCAACTATTTGGTTGATAAATGAATTATCAAATCAATATTTCTTTTGCTTTTTATTTGAAAATCCTATTCTTTTCATACTTAATAATCATTGTTTTCTTCGATTTTCAGCGTACATGAAAATATATGAGTAGCATGAAGTCTAATATAATAACGCAAAATTAAATGAGGTGAAAATTAATGGAAATAAATAAAAACTTAGTAAAAACCGTATCGAGAAAGATTATAAAATCAATTCTATTTTTAATCTATATAATTTTCGTAGGTTCATTAATAATAGGTGGAATTTCTGCAGGAATTATGACATTGATTCCAGATGAGGCAAGTAAATTATGTTATTTAGGATATTACGCACATTGTTCATTTACACCTTATAGTACATTAATTTTATTTGGTATTGCGATATTAGGAGCAATCTTGCTTTTAAAACTGATTAAATGTCTTAAAAGACAATATAATAAAGCTATAGAATCTAGACCAATTTTAGGAGCTTTAATAAAAAAGTAAAATAAATTTCTTTTTTATTTTTTTTATTTTTTTAGGGTTTATTTAATTCATATAGTTTTTTTAACAATAAATTAGACATTTACCCAAATTTGTTCACTTTATTTTTTAAAAATTGGGAAAATATACCCATCCCTTTTTAAAACAGCAAAAAAAAATTCAGAAAATATTATCCTCAACATTTTTTTTTCAAAATATTTAAATATACAACTTTGATCTATAAGCATATCACCTATTATTAATAATTTAATAGCCGTGATATGATGTAATTATCGCTTTTTTAGCATATTATTTTAATGTGAATAATCATGAATGAGCAGTATCGTGACCGATTTCTTAACAATAAGTTCGATGAAAATCAATTGCCTCAATCGAAATGTTGTGAAAATCCTTTTATTGAAGCTCGGGATGGAAATAAAGTATGTTTAAATTGTGGAATAATTTTCGAAAGGACGTTTGTGGGTAATGAAAGGCGAGCATATACTATTGAAGAGATACAGAACCGGCGTAGAACTGAACCACGGTGGAGAGATTTTGGACCGAGAACAATGTTACCAACAACCAAAACAGACAGTAAAGGTAAAAGTATTGGAGCCAAGGAGCAAGCTCTTTTCTCTCGTCTCTCTAAAATTCAAAATTCATTAATTTCGAGTATTGAAAGAAATTTTTGGGAAGCTAAACCAAAATTAAAAATGCTTACATCAAAACTTAATGTCCCTGAATATATCGCAGAAACAGCTTGGAAGATATATAGTATAGTAGCGAAAAAGAAATTAACAATGGGGAGATCAATAAACGGATTCATTTCAGGCTCATTATATGCTGCTATTCGAGTTCATGACTTTCCACGTTTATTAGATGAGATATGTGAAGCTTCATTAACCCCTAGGAGAACAGTTCATAGAAGTTTAGCAATGATCATTCGAGAAGTACTACCAGAACTAAATTTAAGGTATCAACCAATCACTGCCGAAAGTTTAGTTTTTCGATTTGGTAATGAGCTTGATTTACCAATCAAAATACAGAAATGTGCAATAAATATGTTAAGGGATGCTTCTAAAAACGGTTTGAAGCGAACGGGAAAAGATCCAAAGGGATTAGCCGCAGCGTGTATCTATATTGCAGCAAAGAATGGAGCAATTCGTAAAACGCAATCGAATGTGGCTGATGTCGCCAAGATTACAGAGGTTACATTACGATCTCGTGCTAAACAAATAAAAAGTAAATTATCTTAAAATTACACTTATTTTTTTGATCAGCTAATTATTTTTTTCAGCTTCTTCTTGGAAAAGGGTGAATTTTATCCCGACTGCAGTTACCATTAATCCAGAAATTAAGAAAAATGTATTAACAGAAATAAAATAAATCCAAAAAATCGCTGGTATAATTGCAGTGATAGTAGGATCATAAAGTGCAGATTGAAAAGAAATTGTCGTATAGGTTGTAGTGATATTAGTTTTACCTAGTAATACTAAGAAATCCATTTTGACAAAACCTGCTAATAAATTAACCATACCTATAACTACTAAGAGTTTAGCTAATGGTTTGCTTTCAATATTATTCTTTAAAGGTAACCTAAATATGAAAATTCCTAAAATTAAAAAACAAAACATCGAGATAATCACAAATAACCACAGCAGTGTTCCTGAAAATGGAAAGATAGTAGAACCATATACAAATTCAGATAATAACATTGTATTCCATTTATCAAAGATAAATGGTGCAAAATTTAATAAAATCACACATGTAATCTCAGTTAATGGAACAATAATATATAGAGAACCGATGATTTTAAGGAATTTTAGAACTTTTTTGTATTTCATATTTAACACATTTAGATCTTTTAGAAAAGCAAGAAAATTTTTTATGCAATTATACTTATTATTGTTTTTGAAATTAATAAAAATTTTTAATATTATTGTTTTTCAATTAAGTTCTTTAATAATAATTATCTTCATCAAATTGATTTATAAGTGAAAAAGAAAAAAAAATCTGATTTAGAAATCGGTTCTTGTGCTCATAAAAACGCAAAGCAAGACAGTGGATTTATTGTATGTCAAGATTGCGGGTTAATTATGGAGGAAAATTTAGCGTTTGAAGATACAGTCTCAGCTAGTGATTATTATACCAATTCGCAGAGAGATTATGAGAGGAGAATCAGAATAAGTGATTCGAAAGCCCTCCAAGATCCAGTTATTAAAGAGAAATATGATCGTATTAAAACACTTGAAAAGTGGTTTAGAGACTATGAAACTGACTTTATAGAACAAAAGAAAACAATAGAATTACTGAAAAGTCATGGGATTGGATTAAATATTGGAAATGTGAAATATAAAGAGATTAAGGATAGATATTTGAAATATAATAAATATCATCGCCACAATTACCAAAATATGGTAATAATATTTCTCGCAATTGTATGGCTAGAAATAAAAGACACTACAAATATTAGGATTGAAGAATTCAATAATGTTTCTAGGGAATTGGGACATAAAATTAATAAAAAGATGTTAAATAATGCTATGCTAAAAGTTAAAAGAACTGAAAATATGTTAAAAGAAAAAAAAAGCATGAAAGAACTTGAGAAAGAGATTAAAAATAAAATAAAAATTGTTTTCCAAAAAGATTTGAACAATATCCCATATCAAAACATCCAAGATTTTTTCCAGAACAAAATCCAATTTGAGAAAACAAAAATCGACATGCAACTATTAGCTGATAAGATATTGAATAAAATTTCTTATACACAGATCCAAAATCTAAATTATAAAGCTTTTACAGCTGGATTGATTTATTACATAGGACAAACCCTTAATAATAGAAAGATTTTCACTCAGAGTCTCGTAGAAAGTACAAGTAAATTTTCAAGTACCACCATTAGAAAAAAATACCATGAGTTAATTAAAATTTTGGGAGATCCTTCAAAACTTATACTATGAGTTTATTGAGTATCCTTAATATACTTCGAATCAATATTAAATAATATTTATATTAGTCTTATAGAATTAAAATGTCGTCATCAAAGATTCAAAATGAAATCTATTTCTATAATCAATCAATCGAAAATCTAATCAGAGATTTTAAAACTGATCTCGATCATGGACTAAATTCATCTGATTTGCCCGAAAGATATTTAAAATCAGGCTATAATGAATTACCAAAAATAAAAAAGTCAATTTGGAAAATTTATTTAGCTCCAATTTTTAATTTTTTGATTGTTACTTTGATTATAACGGGTATAATTATTGTTATATTAGGGTCTCCAGGAGAAACTGTTATTACATTTACTGTTGTTTTTTTCAATTCTGCTACTGTCATAATTCAACAGTTTAGAGCACAAAAGGCCTTAGAGTCTCTTCGAGAAATTTCTGCTTTAAAAGCTACAACTTTAAGGGATAATAAACAAATAGAAATACCTAATAGAGAATTAGTACCAGGAGATATTGTATTGTTGGAACAAGGAGATAAAATCCCAGGAGATGGTAGAATAATTGATTCTATTAATTTGACTGTTGATGAAGCACCCCTTACTGGAGAGAGTGAAGCTGTAGAAAAAACAAGTGCTATTATAGAAATAAAAGATCTTCCAGTTCAAAAACAAAATAATATGGTTTTTATGGGCACTTATGCCCTTACAGGGAGGGCTAAGTTTTTAATAACCGGAACAGGAGTTAACACTGCGATAGGGAAAATTTCTCAGACTCTCAATGAAATGGGTGCAATTGAAGATATCCCGTTAACCCGCAAATTGAATAGAATAGGATATATTTTGGGAACAATTGTATATATAAATCTCCTTATTCTTATAACCTATAAATTTTCACTATTAATTATAGAAGGTAATTTTATCCAATCAGAAATAAGCAGTGCTTTAGCAAGTTCTATTCTAAGAGCTACTAACATTCTTCCTATTAATTTACCTATATTAACAACATTGGTTCTCATAACTGGTGTTCTAAATATGGCACAACGTGGCGTTATTATTAAAAATCTATCTGCTATTGAATCGCTTGGGCGTGTGTCAGTAATATGTTCTGATAAAACAGGGACGATAACAAAAAATGAAATGACTGTTGAAAAATTTTGGATAAATGAAGAAGAATATGATGTGTCTGGTTCAGGTTATGATGATGCTGAAGGAGAGATCTATAAAAACAGTAATCCTATTCGTTTGAATGAAAATTCTACTTTTGTTAAATTTATTGATTCTATTGTTTTAAATAATAATGCAAGCCTTATATTCGAAGATGTGAAGATAAAATTAAAGGAAAAACGAGAAATGGCAGTTAGACGTGCTTTAGGTTCTCCAACAGAAGCAGCTTTATTAGTCCTAGCTGAAAAAGCAGGATATAATCTATATGATCTTAAAAGAAAATTTAATATTATAGCTGAATACTCTTTTAGTTCTGAACTTAAACGAATGAGCTCAATATGTAAATCAAATGAGAGTAAAGAAGAACAATATGTTTTTACTAAAGGAGCACCTGAAAATATTATTAAACTTTGCTCTCAGATTGATATTAATGGTATAATAAAATCTTTTGATTCGAATTCACAGCAAAAAATTTTAGATAGAATATCTGATCGAGCAAAAGAAGGATATAGAACTCTAGCTGTATCTTATAAAATAATACAAGAAGTTAATAAACTAAAAAGGGAGGATGTGGAAAAAAACTTAATTTTCTTAGGATTTGTTTCTATTATGGATCCTCCTAGAAAAGGAGTTAAAGCTTCAGTTAAAGCATGTAAGAATGGTGGTATAAAAGTTATTATGATAACTGGTGATCATCCGGCAACAGCGAAAACGATAGCTTCGCAAATGGAGATTTATCAAGAAGGGGATCTGGTAATTGAGGGTTCTCAGTTAAAAGATAGTTCTGGACTTGATTTTGATAAAATATCGGTATTTGCACGTGTGGAACCTTCAGATAAGGAAATAATTGTTGAACATTATCAAAATAACAATCAAGTCGTGGCCATGACTGGAGACGGAATTAATGATTCACTTGCTTTAAAAATTGCTAATGCTGGAATAGCTATGGGAATTACTGGAACAGATGTTGCAAAAGAAACCGCTGATATGGTTATATCAGATGACAATTTTACATCTATAGAAAAAGGAGTTAGAATTGGTCGTGGATTATTCTCTAAAATTAGGACTATAATCTTTTTCTTTATTTGTTTGAATATAATGGAATCAATAATTTTTTTCACATATGAATTCATTCCAGGATTTGAGTTATTCAGTTCAGAATGGCAACACATTTATATCTTTGGCATTGTCCATTCACTTCCTTCTTTAGCTTTAGTTATTGACACTCACCCAAAAGATGTTATGAATAATCCCCCTAGAGATGAAGAACAAATATTAAATAAAAATATGTGGATAATGCTAATAATACAAGCTTTTCTCATGGGGATAGGATTAGTTCTTGCATTACAATTAACTTTAGGTGGCATAATTCCTCTGAATGAATGGAATTTAAACCCTAATTTAAGTTATCTTGAGGTTGATTTAATTGAACAAAAAGCAAGAACTATGTTCATAACCACTTTATATATTGTAGAAACCAACTTTATATGGACCTTTCGAAGACCGAATAAATCACTTTATAGAAGTTTAAAAGAAGAATTCTCTAGGACTCTTTTGGTTATTTGTTTGTTTACATTAGCTTTACATGCATTATACATCTGCTTTTCATATTTAGTGAATTTTTATGTAAATGTCGAATTTGGGTGGGATCTGCAGATAAATTTCATGTTTCTAAGTGGAACAGATTGGTTAATATGCGTTTTACTTGCAATACCGGGAATATTTGGGATTGAATTATTCAAGTATTTTGCTAGACAAAGAAATATTCATTTTTAATATCTCAAAATGAAATATTTAATTTTTTAAATCATGATTATTATAGGTTATTTATTACATTGATAAGAATTTTGTAATCAATAATTTATAAAAACTATTAATAATTGTGGAAGACTCATTATGGAATCTACAGAAGATAATTATTATAATCTTCAATTAGAACAAATCTATAAAAAATTTCAAACTAACCCTGATAAGGGTTTAACTGAAAAAGAAGCTAAAATAAGGCTAGAAAGGCATGGTTATAACGAAATACCTAAGGTGTCGAAGGGCTTTATTAAGATTTACCTCGCTCCTTTGTTTAATTGGCTGATCGTAATTTACTTAATTGGATCTGTGATTCTATTTTTAGCCGCAATCTTTGGCGAAGAGGGAAATCTGTTTTTTGTTGGATTAACTTTAGGAATTGTATTTTTAAATTGCATGGTCGCCATTATTCAACAATATAGGGCAACAAAAAAACTTAAGGCGTTGCGTGAATTAACTGCTCCAACATCAACCATAATTAGAGATGGTCAAAAACAAGAGATTCCCACTAAGGAAATAGTAGTTGGCGATTTATTAGAGCTAAATCAAGGAGATAAAATCCCTGCAGATTCTAGGATTATTAAATCACATAATTTGGTAGTAAATGAAGCTTCATTAACTGGAGAATCTGAACCAGTAAGAAAAACAGAAATAGGTAACGCATTACAAAAGAAAGACATTTCAATTGGGGAACGTAGTAACATGGTATTTTATGGTACTTACATCAGTACAGGGAATGGTAAATCAATCGTTGTAAAAACAGGAGGGGATACTGAAATTGGTAGAATTTCACATGGATTAGAAGAAGCCGGTACAAGCGAGATTCCAATACGACAGAAGATGAACCACTTTGGAAAATGGCTAGGTTTAATAATTTTTATTTTTTGGTTTATTACTTTGATGGTTCTATGGGCAGCAAGAGGGTATGCTGATATAGTAGGAAGTATGAATTCTGCTCTTGATCTTATGCCTTTAAACATTCCTCTATTAGTTACAATTGTTTTAATAACAGGAGTTTTAGCAATGGCACATCATGGTGTTATAATAAGAAATCTCGCTTCTGTTGATAGTTTAGGTCGTGTAAGTGTAGTTTGTTCGGATAAAACTGGCACTTTAACCAAAAACCAAATGTCAATACAACATATCTGGACAAATGGTTCGATCTTTAAAGCGACTGGGAGCGGATATACTCCAGATGGAGATATAATTTTAATGGATGATCCAAAAAACCCAATTTACATAAAACATATCGATGAATTCCCATATTTGAAATTATTATTAACAGCAGGATTTTTGAATAACAATTCGGCAATGATTAAAAATGAAGTTGAGATTTCGGGGAGAATCATTCCCAAATGGGATGTCATTGGTTCTCCCACCGAAGGAGCACTTATGGTTTTATATCAAAAAGGTATGGGTGATTACCTTCTTGATGATTTTGAAGCGATTACTGAATATCCTTTCGATTCTTCAGTAAAGAGAATGACTAAACTTTATAAACGAGAACAGTCATATTATTCATTTACAAAAGGAGCAAGTGAAGTTCTAATTCCACATTGTACAAAGATCTTATATGACGATGCTGAAATCAATTTTAGTGAAGAAATTAAGAATAAAATTATGGAGATCGTAAATCTATACGCGAACCAAGGTTATAGAATTTTAAGTCTATGCTATAAAGTAATGGATATAATTCCCCCTGAAGGAGATGAAGGAAGAAAAGTAAGTGAATCAGATATGGTATATATTGGTTTTGTAACAATTCTTGATCCTCCAAGAGAAGGAGTTAAAGAATCTGTAAATCAATGCCATGAAGCGGGTGTGGATGTTATAATGATCACAGGAGATTCTCCTGCTACTGCCCGCGCAATTGCTTCGCAAATTGCTATTGTAACAGATGAGAATGAGATTGCTGTGGAAGGTAAAATGGTTAAGGATATTGAATCATATAAGGAATTTAGAAGAGTTCGTGTATTTGCAAGAGTTTCTCCTGAACACAAAGAGGATATTGTTGAAAAATATCAAGAGCAAAAAAAAGTAGTTGCAATGACAGGAGATGGTGTAAATGATGCTTTGGCGCTTAATATGGCAGATGTAGGAATCGCAATGGGTATTGCAGGAACGGATGTGGCCAAAGAAGCTTCCGATATGGTCATTTCAGATGATTCATTTAATTCAATTGTTACCGGTATACATCAAGGAAGAGGAATATTTGCTAGAATTCGTGCTGTTGTCTTCTTTTATATTTGTATTAATATTTTTGAGGGGATAGTACAATTTATTTTATTTGTTATTTTGGAATTGCCATATTTCTTAACTCCCGAATTTTACCTTCAATGGATATTTCTCACCATAACACTTCACACATTTCCAGGATTAATCCTTACTTTCGATACCACTTCTAAAGATGTTATGAAAGAAAAACCACGGGATTCTGAAGAGATACTTTCAAAAAATATAATTGGATTATTATTCATATTTGGTATTCTACTTACAATAAGCATGGTTATTGTTTATTTTATAACTTTTAGTGGGTTATACCCCGTATTTCCTGAAAACTTAGTTCCTGGATATTTGTATTATGATACAAGTTTCTTGCCACCAGACCTTATATCAACCTTCGGATTAGAAGGAACACAAATTATTGGAAAAACATTAACAATGTTGATGTGTACTCTCTTTTTCTGTGAATCTTTTCTTGTATTTCAGATAAGACGACCGAATAAATCTTTAATAAGGAGTCTAATTGAAGATAGAAATAAATTCATGTTTCTACTAATTGGTCTTGTGTTTTTTGTTTTCATTGCTCTATTATATATACCGGGGGTACAAATTTTCTTAGCAGAAGAAATAGGATTCAATTTCATGTTTATGTATTTAACTGGAGTTGATTGGCTAGTATGTTTCTTAATTTCTTTAATCTGCATCGTAGGCTTTGAGATTGTTAAATTTATAGCTCGCAAGAAAAATATTACTTTTTAAAAGCTTTTTTCTTTCTTTATTCTTAAGTTAAATCAAAAAGAAAAATTTTTTATTTTGACATTGATTATTTTCTTCTATGTTAAGAGGAGAGAGAGTAAACTTAGGTCCAATTAAGAGAGAGTATATTGAATCCTTTTTAAAATGGTTCAATGATCCTGAACTTACACAATATCTAACAAGTTACCGTCCAATGACTAGGATGGCTGAAGAGGAATGGATTGAAAATCTTAAAAACAGGGAAGATACAATTAATTTTTCTATTGTTATTCCAAATGAAGATGGTTCAGAGAAACTTATTGGTAATTGTGGAATTCATGAAATAAATTGGAAAAATAGATTCGGAGAAATAGGAATTGCAATTGGAGAGAAAGAATATCAAAATAAAGGGTATGGAACTGAAGCGGTAGAATTGTTATTAGAATATGGTTTTGAGACAGTTAATTTAAATAGGCTCGAGTTATGTACATATGCTTTTAATGTTAAAGCTTTAAATTCTTATAAAAAGGTGGGATTCATAGAAGAAGGGCGAAAACGACAACATGTTTGGGTTAATGGAAAATACCATGATGAAATAATAATGGGTATTTTAGCAGAGGAATGGAGAGAAAGGAAAAAAATAAAAAAGTAAATTTTATCTTTCTAATTCTTTAAAGTATGGGATTATTTTATCTCGAAAGATTTCATAAACTTGATTAATATCGGGTCCTCGGTTCATAAGGATCATTGAAGTCGCACCTGCTTCCTTATATTTCTCGATATTTGAGATAACATCATCTGTAGAACCTAAACAGTTTGTATCTTGAAGAATAGTTTCAGGAAGGTTATTTACACATGCCAATTGCTCATTAGCATCCTTAACTTGCATATCAAAATTGTGAATTGTGTAATCTGTTGGAAGACATAAATCAGGATAAATTTGATTAGTTTTAGTTGGATTCAATACATAAGTACCTTTAAAAAACTCACAGCGTTGAACTGCATTTTCAGGATTTTTATTATCAATAGCAACAAAACAGTTGTAAGTATAATTAATTTCTTCCGGATTTCGACCCGCTTTTTTAGCTGTCTCAACAATTTCTTTTTTATTTTCTTTAAATGATTTTGGTGACTCTACAAATGGATACCACCCATCTCCTAATTCACCAGTCATTTGACGAGTTTTGGGGCCATTTGCTGCAATGTATATAGGGGGGGTATTTTGGATGGGTTTAACTTGGAGATAAGCTCTACGGATATTCCCCCAAAAATCACTTTTTCTATTTACTTTGCGCTTTGTCCAAAATTCTCTTAATAACTCAATATATTCACGTAATTTAGCTACAGATCTATCACGATTTAAACCATACATATCAATATTCATTTTTTCTCCTGCACCAAGACCTATCATCGCTCTTCCGTTAGAAATTTGGTCTAATGTAGCAACTTTTTGAGCCATGAGTGCTGGATGAAAACGATGAGGATCAGAAACACCTGTACATAATTTTACTTTTTTAGTGATCATGGCCATTGCAGTGAGAAACATGTATGCATCATAACAAGTACCTGGACCTGGAGGTAACATTACTGTATGATCTGCATAAAATACATATTCAAAACCGCATTTTTCGGCTTTTTTAGCTCCTTCATACATGTATTCAAGCCGAGGGGTGGGAACCGGAATTGAAAATCCAAATTTCATAATAAGAAAAATAGTTAAAGCCTTAAAAATCTCCACGTGATTCTATTGAATAAACAATTTTACAAACTAAAAGGGTAAGTTATAAATTATAAGTAAGTTAAATATTTTTAAGTCAATTTTTAGAATTTTTAGAAAGTGATCTTATGGATATTAGTGATATAAAAATCGGGACTGAAGGGAGTTTTGTTGGCCCATTTGAAAAAGGAATTGCTAATATAAAAAGAATAGAAGAAAATGGGTATGACTCAGTATGGTTTGCAGATCATCTAATGGGGTGGACTCCAGAAAGTATTTGGACCCCAGAAATTATTAAAGCGGCTGAATTTGTAGATAATCCACATATATTCCATGAAGTTTATTCACTTATGGCAGTTGCTGCATGGAATACTAACAGAATTAACTTAGGAACCAGTGTCACTGAAACTTTTCGAAGAAATCCTGTGGTTTTGGCACAAACATTATTAACACAAGACCATATCTCAAAAGGAAGAGTAATTCTAGGTATCGGAGCAGGAGAAGGTGAAAATGTAACACCTTATGGAATGAAATGGGAGAGTCCTGTTAGTAGATTAGATGAGTCTATTCAAATTATTAAACTTTTATGGGAAAGCGATAAAAAGGTTAATTTTGAAGGAGATTTTTGGAAACTGAAAAATGCTGTTCTTACTATGAAACCGTTTAAGAAAGGAAAATACCCTCCAATTTGGATAGCTGCTCATGGTCCCAAAATGCTTGATTTAACAGGAAGATTAGGAGATGGGTGGTTACCTGCATATTCTGATCCAGAATCTTATAAATATAGACTAGACCATATAAAAAATTCAGCGAAAAAAGCAAATAGAGATCCAAATGAAATTGTTCCTGGTCTTTACAGCTTTCTTCTTATTGATGAAGAACATAATGTCTGTGATGAATGGCTTGAAAAACCAGTAATTAAAAATCAACTTTTAACCATGCCTCCTTCAATGTATAAGAAATATGGAACAGTTCATCCTTTTGGAGATGATTTTTATGGATTACTTGAATATATTCCTACTGAATATAATAGAGAAACAATTTTAGAAGCAATAGATAAAATACCTACAAGAATGTGTGATGATAATACTTTACATGGAACTCCAGACGAAATAATAAGTAAAATTGAAGAATATGCTAAGGTGGGTTTAAAACATATTGTTATGTATAATACAACTTATTTAGCAGATATGACTAAAATAAAGAGTTCGTATGGTTTATTAAAAAAAGTATTAGAATATTTTCATGGATAAACTTATTCATTATTTTTTTTTATTTAAATCCTTGGCAGAATGAATCAACGTTTTTTGGTAATACAGAATGATTGTATCCTCCTTCAAGTAAGGCATAACGTCTGCCTTTACATAATTTTTCTGAATATTCCCTCATTAATCTGCCTAATTCTGTATAATCTTCTGGATGTAAAAGATGACCCCAATCATCAATACCTTGGTCAAATCCTGCGCTTGCCACAAAAATATCGATGTTTTCTAAATTTTTCATATATGATTTAACTTCTTTTATATAACCAGTTCTCCCACTAGAATAAGGATTAAGAATTTTTACTCGAAAATCATCATTTCTATTAGTTAAAATGTTTATATTTCCATCCCCCGTATGAAGATCAAAATCTAAAACGAAGGCTGACTTGATTTTTCTTTCTGAATATAATTTCAATAAACTGATGCTTATGTTGTTAAAATAACAAAATCCCCAACATGAATCTGCTGAGGCGTGATGACCTGGAGGTCTTATTACAGCAAAAGTTGGATTACTTTTAAATCCTTCCTCAGCAGCCATTATTGCCCCACCTGCAGCTAATGAAGCTAATTCATATAATAATGGATTATTCTTTATATTTTGAAGATGTCTTTTGGTGTGGGCTCTTAGAATATCCTCTTCTATTGCGGGATTAGGAGTAATAATCTCATATTCTTTATTTTCTGAAATTACATTCATAATACCATCTAACCGCCCTATGGCAGCAGCAGGATCCCAAGCATACTCAGAATTGTAATATTTTTCATGAAATACGATTTTCATAGTTTTTACATCTTTAATTAATTACATTTAAAAAACCATATGATGAATATTATTTTAATCATTTTATTAGATTTAATGTGTTTATTGAGTACAAATGAATATGTCTGCTGGTAATGAAATATTTCGCAGTTTACAAATACATTTAGATCAATTTCCTATTGGGCTACCTGCAACTCCATCTGGAATTGAGATAAAAGTCTTAAAGCATCTCTTTACTGAAGAAGAAGCTGTCATAGCTACTAAACTAACCTGGGAATATGATTCTCTAGAAAAAATCTTTGATCGATTAGATGAAAAAAATATCTCAACTGAAATATTAGAATCTTTACTTAAGAGTATGTCTAATAAAGGAACGATAAAATACAAAATAGAAGAGGGTAAAAGAGTATATGCTAATATTCCACTCGTAGTTGGGATTTTTGAATACCAAGTTAATAAACTGACAAAGGAGTTTTTTGAAGATTTTGATAAATATTTGATATCTGCATTTGGAGCGGAATTATTAGGTACAAAAATTTCTCAGTTTCGAACTATTCCAGTAAAGAAAAGTATTTCTTCTGAATATTCCATTTCCAATTATGATGAGATAAAGCAAGTAATTCAAAATTCTGAGGAACCTATAACTGTGGCAAATTGTGTTTGTCGTCAGAGTCAAGACCTTTATGATAACCAATGTAAGCAAACTTCCCTCAGAGAGACTTGTTTTTATTTTGGAACAACAGGACAATTATTCCTGGATCAAGGATGGGCACGTAAAGTAAGTAAGGAGGAAGCTTTAGAAATATTAAATCAAGCAGAAACTGATGGTTTAGTTTTGCAATCTGGGAACACTGAATCTCCTGAGTTTATATGTAGTTGCTGTGGTTGTTGTTGTGCTATCCTTACAAAGCTACAAAAACTTCCAAGACCTTCGAGAGTGATATCAAGTAATTTTCAGGCATTTGTTAATTCCAATATATGTGCTGGGTGTGGAACTTGTGTGGATCGATGTCAAGTAAATGCCATAAAATTAACCGTTAACATATCAAAAGTTGTATTAAAACGATGTATTGGTTGCGGAGTGTGTGTCTCTTCTTGTCCTGAAGGAGCAATTCAACTTAAAAGGAAAGATATTGAAACAGTTCCACCATCTTCAAAACAAGATTTATATTCTCAAATAAAGGCAAAAAAACAAGAATTAAGAAAAAAGTAAATTATTACTTAATAAAACTTTATTTTGCCCCGTATGCGAAAATTACAGATTTTTGAAAGGTATATCTTCCTTTATTTTCAAAATTAGCAATTCCATGCGGTAACATATTTTTTTTAAGATCAAGAAGCTTATTTGAATCATTATTTAAGGTACGTCTCATTATCCAAGCAACAATTTCCATAGTTTCCCACCATTCTTCAATAGATTTGTATCCAATTTTAAATTTTTTTTCAGATATCTTGATTTTTTTAAAACCTGCGTCTTCCATTATCAATTTAAAGCCATCTAGTGTTTCTTTGCTATAACTAATGTGTAAATTATCGATTTGATTTTTTGTTTTTAAATTTCTAAGTTTGAGATATCTTTGTAATAATCCTCTTGCGGTTTCAATATCTTGTTGTAATGCCCATGTACTAAAAGCTGCTTCTCCTTCTGGTTTTAGTACTCTGAATATTTCTTTCATTTTTGCATTATCGATAAGTTGATGTTTTTCAAAATCATATGAATCACCAAAACCGATGAATCCACATAAAATGTTATCAAAACTATTATCTTCAAACTTTAGATTAATAGCTTCCATAGTATGAAATTTTGCAGTTATAGTATCAATATTTTTGAACTTATCTCGTGCTTGAGAGACTCGAGTTTCATTCCAATCAATCCCAACACAATGGCAATTCCCTCCTAATTTATCAGTAGCAGCAACTAAGCAAGTTCCGGACCCAGTCCCAACATCAAGTATCCTCCCATTTGGTTTTAGATTTGCAAATTTAACTAGTTCTTTGGCAAAATCTGACCAATAATCTAAACTTACAACTGGTAGATTGTTAGTATTATCATCGATTTGGTTCATTTTCTCTTTAAATTTATAACATAAAAAGGCTTTAATCTGTTTAAAATAAAAATGATTTTTATAGTTTAGACTCTTGAACTATAATTGAACCTATTTAAGCCGTTTGCTTAAGATTTCTATCATATCTTTAGTCATAGAATTAAGATTATAACTAGGATTCCAACCCCACTCTTCACGTGCGAGGGAATCATCAATCGATTTTGGCCAGGAATCAGCAATTTCATTCCTAAAATCAGGACTATATTCGATTTGAAAATCCGGAATGTGTTTTTTAATCTCAGCAGCTATCTCTCAAGCTGAAAAACTCATAACAGTAATGTTATAAACATTAATGGTAATGTATGAAAAAAGTAATCTAAAAAAAAAATAAGAGGTTTTTTATCAAATTCTTACTTATTTTACCTAATTTTTTTATGCGAAAATGTGAAATCTTATGAGTCCAATAGCAACATGGGAAGAAAAGAAAGAATTATATTCGCAATTGCAATTGAATTGGCGAGAATTAGCCCCTACGATTTATATGACTCAATTTATCCGAATGCGATATTTACCCCCAGGAGAGTATGTTCGAATTCAAGTAGCATTGAGAAACGAAAATGCACCTCCAATCGCTTCAAAAATCTATGTCGGTGCTGATACTAATGATCTTAAAGACTGCAACCATGATAAGGTTGATGCTTTAGATCCTGGAATGATTTGGTGGGGCGTCTATAATATTCCAATGAAAAATAGAAAGAACAGAAAACTAGGGGAGCATAAAATGGGTGTTTATGTAGATCTCAAAACTGCTAAAGCAAAAGCAGGAACTGCTGCGAGAGTAGCAGTAGGTTTAGTAACCGGATTTAAGTTGAGTAAAAAAATTCATGGAATGGCAACAAAATTTAATGTAGTTAATTCGGTACCTTGTCCTACTTGTAAAACACCGATGAAATTTGCGCGAGATCAAGTTCAAAGGCCATACTGGGGTTGTGCCAAATGTAACAAGCAATATTTCGATTAGTTTGAGTATAAAAATTAAATAAATTTTTTTTTATATTTTTATAATCTTTTACTTAAAATGGCGATCATACTTTTTGTCATAGCTTTAAGGTCGTACTCTGGATTCCAGCCCCATTCTTCTCGTGCAAATGAATCATCTATTGTTTTTGGCCAAGAATCTGCAATTGCTTGTCTAAAGTCAGGTTTGTATTCAATTGTAAATTCGGGAATATGTTTTTTGATCTCGGCTGCGATTTCACCAGCAGAAAAACTAGTTCCAGTTAAATTGTAAACTCTTCGTTTTAATTTTGAATCATCAGCTTCTAAAATGTCAATCATGCATTTAAGACAATCAGGCATATACATCATAGGTAATACTGTATCTTCTTTGAGGAAACAGGTATATTTTTTATTCTTGATTGCTTCGTAAAAAATTTCAACTGCGTAATCTGTAGTACCTCCTCCTGGAAGCGTTTCACTGCTTATTATTCCAGGTAGTCTCATTGAACGAACATCAAGACCATATTTTTTATAATAATATTCAGCTAACAGTTCACCTGCAACCTTGGTAATTCCATACATAGTTGTTGGTTCTAAAACCGTAGTATTTGGAGTATTATCTCTCGGTGTAGTAGGTCCAAATGCTGCGATTGAACTTGGCCAAATTACATTTTTAATGCTATATTTTCTGCTAGCTTCGAGAACATTAATCAATCCATTCATATTTATATCCCAAGCAGTTTGAGGCATCTTTTCTCCTGTAGCTGATAAAATCGAGGCCATATGAAAGATAGTGTCTATTTCATATTCATAGAAAACTTTTGAAAGTGTGTTCTTTTCTAAGGCATCTAGATAAATCACTGGACCAAACTTTTTAATTGCATCTGGAAGTGGGGTTTTTCTTCCAGTGGCAATTACATTATCATTTCCATATTTATTTCTCAGAAATGGTACTAATTCACTTCCAATTTGACCCGCTGCTCCTATTACAAGAATTCTTCTCATTTTTTTCATATTTTAAAATGTTAAATTATTAGTATAATTCATAATTTACTCCATAAAAAAAGGTTTATTCATTATAATCCCATCTTTAGCAACTAATTTTAGGATAAGTAAAACTCAAATACTTTTCAAAATACATCTAAATTATAATTTTACTCACTTATTTGAAAAAAAATTAATGTGATATTATGAAAAGAGATCCTGTTGCTTTTCTTAAAGCGGAAATGTCCGATTTAAGGAATCAAAATTTAGAATGGGTTATAAGATATCTTGAAAAAGGGTCACAACCACATTCTATAGTTGATGGAAAGAAAGTTTTAATGCTTAATACTAACAACTATCTAGGATTAGCAACTCACCCAAAAGTAATTCAAGCTGCAATTGATGCTACTAAAAAATATGGCGCTGGAGCTGGAGCCGTTCCGGTCATTGCAGGTTCTTTTGATTTAACTAAACAATTCGAAAAAAAATTTGCTGAATTTAAAGAAGTGGAAGCATCAATTCTTTGTCAAACTGGGTTCGCTGTTAATTCAGGATTAATTCCCATGCTAGTTGGAAAACCTGATATTGTTGTCTCAGATGAATTAAATCATGGATCTATTATTGATGGTGTTAGATTATCTGGTGCGAAAAGAATAATTTATAAGCATCGTAATGTTGGGGATTTGGAAAGACAATTAAAGGAAGCAGAAAAAGAAAGCGCTAGAAGAATTTGTATTATTACCGACGGTGTGTTCAGCATGGATGGCGATATGGCACCACTAGATAAAATTGCTGAAGTTGCAGAAGATTTTGGAGCTATGATTTTTGTTGATGATTGTCACGGAGAAGGTGTCTTAGGTAACGGACGAGGTATTGTAGCCCACTTTAATTTACAAGGAAAAGTTCATGTGGAAGGCGGTTCCATGAGCAAAGGTTTTGGAGTTTTCGGAGGTACTGTAGCAGGTTCAAAAGATCTGATAGAATTTTGTGCCAATAAAAGTAGAACATATCTGTTAAGCACAGCTCACCCTCCAGGTGTAGTAGCCGCTAATAAAGCTTCTATCGAGGTTGTTGAAAGTGAACCAGAGCATGTAAAAAGAGTATGGGAACATACGAATTACTTTAAAAAAGAAGTTCAAAGTATGGGATATAATACTGGAAGCTCAGAAACTCCTATCATTCCATTAATAATCGGTGACCCTGGTAAGGCTCAAGAACTCGCCCGAATCTTGTTTGAAGAAGAAAATGTGTATGGAACACCAATTGTTTTTCCAATGGTCGCTAAAGAACTATCCCGAATAAGGGTACAGATGAATGCACTCCTCACTAAGGAAGACTTAACCATGGCATTAGCTGCTATAGAAAAAGTTGGAAAAAAATTAGAAATTATTTAATTTTATCTTTTTTTTTATCATTTCTTAGATTATAAAGGTTTAGCCAATACCGCTTTAACTCTAAGTTGATCAAACAAACTCGTGGGCATTGCTTTTATCAAACAAACAGTATCAGCCCCACGTCCAGTTCCACCCAAGCAAATTATGTCTTTCTCTAAATCAGAAACTAATCCTGCGTCAGCTGCCATACTCGCAATTTCCATACATACTTTTATCCCTTGACTAAAATTATTTCGAAGATATTTAGCTAAAATTTCTATAGGTAGCCACTGGTTCAATGATTTACGTATACTTCTTTCAATACCCGCCATAGAATGAGTCGATGAGAAAATCGTTAAGCCTTGCTCTCTTAATCTCTCCATTAAATCTTCTGGAAATTCTTGTCGATTATTAATGCCAGCAAAATAGTATGAATGGGTAATAATAACAATATTATACTTTTTTGGATTGAAAAATTCTAATGCTTTAGAAGCTGTTGTGCCAGTAGTACTCGCAATAACAATATCATAGATATTGAATTGATCCGCATATATTCTAGCGACTTGTAACGCTTTATTGGTGTTATGTGGTCCACCTTTTTCAAAATAAGTAACTTCAATATTTAAATCTGTCATATTTCAGCAACTAATTAACTATTTTTCTTAATTTTTTGTATGATAATATAATTTATAATAGTTTTCTTAACGAAAATTTTTCCTCTAATAAAAGATAATTAATGGATTTTTATAAAACAAAAAAATTTGCATACTACAAAATAGTATTTGAAAAATGAAAACTATTAAAATAACTTTAACCAATATTTAAAAAATAATATTAAATTTAATATAAAACTAAAGTAGGAAAATTAAATGAGTGAAAGAAATATATCATTAAAAGAGAAAATATTATTTGGTTTAAGTGGTTTCCCCGATCAGTTGACATATCAAGCATTTACTATTTATGTCTTTACTTTTTATTTTGCAGTAGTAGGTCTTTCAATGCTAGAAATGTGGGTCGGATTTGTTCTATGGGGCATTTGGAATATGTTTAATGATCCTCTTTTAGGCGCATTAAGCGAAAGAACCAAACAAAAAGGTAAATTGGGAAAAAGGAAGTTTTATTTGATAATTTCATTTATTCCATTATCATTAATAATGATCTTTCTATTTACAACACCAACCAGCTTTGAATTCTTGTATTTTATATTTATAATTTTTACCTTTGAATTATTTTACACGATGTTTTCAGTAAATACAAATGCAATTTTTCCTGAAATGTTTCCAACTGAAAAACAAAGAGCGGATGTGAATGTTTTTATAAAAATCTTTACTTTAATTGCTATAATCCTTGCATCATTACTTCCAACAATAATCATTAGTCCTTTAGTTCCAACCACCTATCCTCCCGATCCTATAGAAGCTGCGGCTATTCAATTTGACTATATTATTTCAGGAATAATTCTCGGTTCTATAGTATTGATTATGGCAATTTTATTCATTTTCTATGCAGTAAAGGAAAAAGAGGAACAAACGACAGATTATGATAAAAGACCAGGATTTTTTAAATCATTGAAAATAACATTTTCGAATAGAACATTCTTAAAGTTTACTTTTGGGAATATGCTTATTTGGTATTGTCTAAATGTTTTATTAACAGTATTTCCTCTTTATTCCGTTTTTGTTCTTGGAAGAACTAAAGGAGAACTATTTATAGGAATCACATTGGCACTAGCGCTTATTTCAGCTGCAATTTTTATGCCGTTACAATCTAGGATCGCATCAAAAATTGGTACACGTAAAGGATTAATGATTGGATTGGCAATATGGATTATTTCATTATTTCCGTTAGTTCTATTGTCTAATAATGAGATTAGTAGGATATTGTCGATGGTTATATTTTTTACAACTGGATTTGGATTGTCTGCGGCATTATTTTACATTGATTTAATCCACGGTGATGTGATAGATCAAGATGCACTTAAATTTGGTGTAAAAAGAGCCGCAAGTTATTATGGCGTAAATGCTTTTATACACAGATTTTCCATGATACTAGGTATTACTACTATTGCTACTATTTTTTCTGGAACTGGTTGGAGTACTTATACACCTATACCTGCTGATCCTTTTTTAATCGAACTTGGATTAAAATCGATAATATTTTTATTTCCAGCAATCGCACTTGTAGGATCAATCATTATTTGGAAATATTACGATTTACATGGTGAAAAACTCAAGTTAATGAGACAGGAATTGGATAAGCATCCTGAATTAAAATAAATCTTTTTTCTTATTTTTTTATTAAATTTCTTAAATTTTAATTTAATTCTAGTTTTTTTTTCGCTTCATCAATATTAGCAGGTTCTCTTCCAATTTCTTTTGCTAGTCGAGCCATTCTTTCTACTAGTTGGGCATTACTTTTAACAAGTTCACCCTTCCTATAAAATACTGTGTCTTCAAGACCTGTTCTAATATTACCCCCCATACACATAGCAATCATAGTCGTTCTTAGACAATATCTCCCTATAGTTACAACTTGCCATGTACATCCATCAGGAAGCAAATCAACCATATTTAGAAGGTTTCTAACTGAAGCAGGCGCGCCACCTTTAATCCCAAGAACAATGCTGAAATGAAGTTTTTCATTTGGTTGAAATACACCCATATCAATTAATTCCATAATATTTGCTATGTGGCTTATATCATACACTTCAATTTCTATACCAGCAC
This sequence comes from Promethearchaeota archaeon, assembly GCA_016839915.1. Classification (GTDB taxonomy): domain Archaea; phylum Asgardarchaeota; class Lokiarchaeia; order Sigyniarchaeales; family SOKP01; genus Loki-b32. The sequence continues at coordinate 20,869 of JAEOTH010000019.1, read as the reverse complement.
CAATCTTTTTACATCCAGTAACATATTTTTTATTAAAATCTATAGGATTATTGAAAATTGAAGATGTTTCCATACCTCTCATATTGGTTCTAAACTCAAAAGTACCTGCGTTTATAGTGAACATATCAGGTTGAGGATCGATATTTAATAAATTGAGTCTTTCTTCTAATGTAGCCATTTTAAGAGCTTGACCATACCTTTTTCCTGACTTACTTACCTTAACGCCATATTCTAGACGAGCTCCAATTCCATTGCCAATTTGAGTAATAATTGGACATTTTTCTTTTATTAATCGCACTGTTTTGTTATAAACGTTGAGATCTGCTGTTGACAAGCCATTATCACCTCTTACATGAATATGACATATAGTTGCTCCAGCTTTATAACATTCTAATGCATCTTTAGCTTGTTCTTCAGGAGTAATTGGCAAATTAGGATTTGACCACTTTCCATGGGCCCCTCCTGTAATAGCAACGGTTATAATTACTTTTTCATCAGATAATAAATTAGGTTTCATAATAATCTTAATCTATTCACTAGTTTTTCATGAAATTATAAGATATATTATTTATAATTTTTTTAATAATTTCTTTCATTTAATTATCATGTATATGTTTTTTACTAATCTGTCGATTTATGATTCATTTTCTCCAAATATAAAATCCTTTTCCAGATTTCATCCCAAGATCTCCTTTCTCAACCATTGTTTTAAGAGCGTCAGGAGGTTTATCTCGAGGATCGCCACTTTCATGATAATAACTCATTTGAACTAAATATACTGTATCTAACCCAATAGCATCCATTAATACAAAAGGTCCCATTTTCATACCTGTAAAAGTCTTCCATGCTAAATCTATAGTTTCAATATCCGCATATCCTCCTTCCCAGATTTTAAGTGCTTCTCTTCTTGCGGCGTGCCACATTCTATTAAACACAAAGCCATGATATTCCTTTTTCAATATAATTGGATGACATCCAATACTTTCGATCCATTTCTTGCCAATTTTAAATGTTTCTTCGCTTGTTTTAGTACCTCGCATGATATCTGCCATTGGGCGTGTAGGAATTGGGGGATAAAAATGAATATTTAATACTTTATCTTTCCTATCTACGGCTTCTTCAATTTTAGATACAGGGATTGAGGAACTATTAGTAGCGATTATAGCATTTTTAGGAGCACTCTTATCAATTTGGGAAAAGATTCCTTTTTTCAATACAATATCTTCAGGTATTGCCTCAATAACGAGATCTGTATTTTTAAGGGCATCTTCAATCTGACTGTAATAGCTTACATTATTTATTAATTCACTCTTTTTATTTCGTTTTAATAGTCCATTGATGTACTTTTTTGCTTCTTCCAATATATCTAGGTTAATATCAAAGATGCTTACAATATACTCATTTAAAGCTGTGATTGCTGCTATTTGTTTCCCTGTGAAACCAGCTCCAATCACTGAGACATTTTTAATTTCTCTCATGGTATTCTTTTCTTAAAATTATGAAATTACTCTAGGATTAGTATCAATAAAATAAGAAGATTCTTCAATACTATTTAAAGAGTGGAAAATTCCATTCAATTATGAGATTAAAAATTTCAAAATCATTACTAGATTTCCTCATAATCCATTTAGTTTTTGTAGTAATTTGTATCTCAATATTAATAATTCCAGGTTATATAGGAGTTAAGTTATTCATTCTAGTTGTAATATATAATATAATCTTACCGGTGTATGGGTATTTACGAAACCATTCAGAGTGGGTGAATATTTGGTTTTTTGTACTTCTTCTTAGCGTATTTCAAATATGGCCAGATTGGTTCTTATCTGCTGAGCTTGGGATACTAGGGTTCCCAGACGATGGGTTCGTTAAGATTGGAACTGTGCCGCTATATATGGTTGGTTTGTGGGTTATACCTTTATTTGTAATTATTTTTGTTGGATTGGAAGCTCAGGAACGTTATTCTAGATCAAAAGCTTACTTAATTGTTAGTTTATTATCATTATTAATTTTTGGTCTAGCAGAACAAACCATGTGGATGCTTCAATCTTGGTATGCTCAAAATGTAACAATGATTGGACATTTAGCAGTATATATAATTATTCCTGAAATAATCCTAGGTTTATCAACTTATTTTTGTTATGAACAAATCCAAGATAAGAAAATTATATTAAAAATTCCAATTACTTTTGTCATAATGCTTTTATACTTCGGAAGTGCAACATTTTTCTATTTTTTAGTTGATCGGATTTTAATTCCTTAACATTTAGGTGTAAGAGTATTAAAGTATAACATTTTTAAATTTAAAAGACAATATTTAATTACAATAATTTAAACAAGAGTTGCTGAAAATTGACAATTTGCTTTGTTTTAATGAACACTCAGGCGGGGTTTGTGGAACCTGTAGTTCATGGCTTAGAAAAAATAGAAGAGGTTAGAGAAGTATATCCTGTTACAGGAGGTATTGATATCATTGTTAAAGTAGAAGGATCTGATGTTGAAACAATCGCAAAAACTATTCTAGCAAAAATCCATAGCCTCGAAGGTGTCTCTCGTACTGAAACTCATATTGTTGTTCCTCTCTAAATATCCTTAAAGAAAGTTAAGAAGTTCAAAAATTTTTTTTATAATATTTAAAAAATTTTAAATATAATATCATTTAAAGCACGTTTCGGTACGTGCATTTGACCAACATCGTCTTTCCAATAGTTGAAGGAATCTTTATAAGGCTCAATTACCGATTCTTCATCAGGATATCCTAGACTAATAACGTGTTTAATATTATAATATTCTGGAATTTTCAATAATTTCTTAATATTTTCTGCCTTAATAGAGCCCATCCAACAACTTCCTATTCCATAGTTAACTGCCCCTAGTAGGATATTCTCTACCGCAGCACCGACATCAAAATCAACATAAGCATTTTTTATTTTGGTATTGACTAGGACAATGATATATGCAGTAGGTTCTCTTCCTTTTTCTGGAGTTCTTTGGTCTTCTGGAAGAGATCCTGCCCAATTTACCAATGGAAATATTTTTTTTCTAATTTCAACACTATGAACTATAATAAATTCAAGAGCTTGAATATTTCTCGCCATAGGAGCAACTCTAGCAAGATCTATTAATTTTTTTAAAGTTTCTAGAGCAACGGGTTCTTTTTTAAATCTTCTGATAGTTCTTCTCTTAAAAATTATTTCCTCAAAATCCATTTATAACATCTTTCCTTATACTTTAGAATCTATTAGATTTTTAGCTAGTTTAAAAAGACTTTCTTCGACATTTTTTCCAGTTAAAGCAGAGGTCTCTACATATTCTAAGTTGAGTTCCTTTGCCAACTTTAATGCTTCTTCTGAATTGATTTGTCTTTTATTGGTTAAATCTTCTTTATTTCCTAAAATAATACCAATTAAACTCTCTTTAAATTGTAAATTATTTTTCCTAAGGTCTTGATACCAATTCGCTATACTTTCAAATGACTTATGATTTGTTAAATCGAAAATTAAGACTACGGCTTCTGCTCCTTTATAAAAATGGCGCCTCATTAGCTCATATTTCACTTGACCGGCGATATCCCATAGGATAAAATATACATAATTGTTATTTACTTTAAACCTCTTTTCACTAATAGAGACACCTAGGGTTGCGATATACGTTCTTGTAAAAGCATCATCAGTAAATCTTAAAATAGTTGAAGTTTTTCCAACTCCTGGATCCCCACAAACCACTATTTTAAAATTATAAGTAAGTTCTGTTTCTTCTTCGATATCATCTTCAGGAAATGCTTCCAAATCTGAGGTTGATTTTTCTTTTTTCTGTAAATCATTTAAAATTTCTGAAATTTTAATATTAAGCTTATTAATCTCATAAAAAATATCATTTGTGTTCGCCATTTTATATTTTAGTTCTTTAATCTTTTGGGCACTATCAGAAAAAGCAGACTCCAGATAATCTATATATTTATAAAAAATTAGATCGTCAGCTTCATTAAACAGTAAAGTTATTGTTGATAATGCTATTCCTCCTTTAAATGTATCTGCTTCTCTTTCCATATATTTTACTATTCCTTTTAAATTGAATGAAGGGAAAGGTAAAATTACTAAGGATTTTGGTATTACTCCTTGATCGGTTGTTAGCATTGTAATAGATTTAATAGCAACTGACATTCGAAGCTTTTCAGATAAGTCAATAGGATTCCAAAGTACGGGATTGGGTCCAGATCCCTCACTTAGTTCAGTATATACAATAGCTTTTATTATCTCCTCAGGCATTATTCAGCAAAAAAATTAATCTTATATTAAAAAATATATTCAGTTTTACACGACAACTCTTTATAACTTAAAAAAAGTTAAAACTATTAAAAATTTGGAAATTTAATAGTTTTTCGTACTAATAATAGGAAATTCGTGAAACTCAGCTTTTATTCTAAAAAAGCAGGAGGTTTATATATTTTTCCTTTTGTTCCTACACCAGCGAGTAAAGATGAAAAACCAAGAGTAGCATCACCAGTAAATATTTTTGCTAAAATAGAAGGAGATATTCAAATTTTAAACCAATTTTCCTCTTTTAAGAGGAATGTCAAGAAAGTCTAACTTTTTTTATATATATGCTAGATATAAGTTTGATAATATAAAGACATAAAACTTAAATAATTTACATTTCTAGTCAAAAAAAGTTATTTTTAAATATTAACATGTAGAGATGTGAAGATTCATTAGTTCGAAACGGCCAGCTCAAGAAATAAAATTTGATAAACGCCTATTAATCATTTTCCTGATTCAATTTACGGAAGTCTTAGGATTTAGCAGTGTAATGCCTATAATCCCATTTTTGGGATTGTCTCTAGGTTTAAATGCTTTTCAGGTTGGTTTAATTCTGAGTATCTTTAGTATATGCCAACTGTTCGCCAGTCCAATTACTGGTAAACTCAGTGATCGATTCGGAAGAAAACCATTGTTACTATTTAGTCAAACGAGCACACTAATAGGATTCTTTCTTCTTGGAATAGCTACTAATGTTTGGATATTAATCGCTGCTCGACTCGTAGACGGACTTTTAGGAAGTAACATGACTGTTAGCCAGGCGTATATTAGCGATGTGACAAATCCAAAGTATCGAACTAAAATATTTGGTTATTCAAGTGCGGTTTTTGGTGCTGGATTAATTTTTGGGCCGGTAATTGGGGGATTATTGTTATCAATTAACTTTTCAGCTCCCTTTTTTTTTGCTGCTGGAATTAGCCTTCTTTCAATAATTTTAGTAATAGCATTTTTACCCGAATCTCTAAGTAAAAGAGAGGAAAAATTAGCTTTGAAGGTTGGAGACATAATTCCTATTAAAGAAGCCAAATATTACTTTAAATCTACAATAACTAGAGGTTTAATTTTGGCTTTTTTCATTTATAATTTAGGATTTTTCCTCTTTATGCACTCATCTGCTTTATTTGCTAATAGACAAATACATGCGACTGCACAAGAGGTTGCTTTTTATATGGCTTGGATTGGTGTGCTTAGGGTTATTTTTCAAAGTCTTCTCATTAATCCATTGTTGAAAAAATTTAGTGAAAACAAAATTTTAGGAATGGGCATTTTTTCTATGATTTTTGCAATGGTTTTTCTTATATTTTCTTCTACTTACTGGATAGTTTATATACCTTATTTCTTTATAGCGTTTGGAACAGGGGTGGCTCGCCCTATTCTTACAAGCAAATTAACAAATGCTGTCAAAAGAGAAGAAACTGGTAGCATATTAGGTGTTAATAACTCTTTGACCAGTATTGGGCAGATAATATCACCCGTTCTCGGTGGAGTGATTATAAATTATTTACCTTCACAAACACTTCCAACCATTTCAGCTCTAATTTTTGTTCTCATAATTGTCCTATGGAGATGGTTATTTGTTAGATCGGTTAAGGGTGAAAATCCCAAATTCATAGATAAGAAGGAATAAGTTATTAGATTATAAAATATTCAAAATTTTTCTCCAATTTTCATACTATGAGCGTGATATCGCAGTTATATTGATGTATATCTGTTTATTCGTGAAACTCAACTTTCACGAAGATACTAGGATATGGTTATAAACGTGATTTAAGCAATAAGTTTGCAATTGTAGAAAAAGCATAATCCACGTTCTCTCCTAGTAGTGCTGATGTTTCAATGAATCCCAATTCTAATTTTTCTGCTACTTTATCAACCATCTCGGCAGTTATTTTTCTTTGATCAGCTAAATCTGTTTTATTTCCTATAATAAATCCTGTTAATTCTTCAGAACGGTCTTTTAGCTGATTTACTACATCTGAAAACCATTTAGGAATGTTCTTAAATGTTTCTGGCCTAGTCAGATCAAAAACTAAAAAGACAGCATCTGAACCTCGATAGAATTGATTTCGCATTGTTTGAAACTTCTGTTGACCGCCAATATCCCAGATAGTTAATTGGACAACAGAATCTTCTATTTTGAATATCTTGTCCGAAACCATAACACCCAAAGTAGGAACATAATTTCTTCTAAACGCATTATCAGTATATCTTAATATCAATGAAGTTTTACCCACATTTGGATCTCCCACAATTATTATTTTGAACTGATAATCTATTAAACTTCTATCTTTAATCTTTAGTTCAGGAAATTCTTCACTTTCTTTTTGAGTAACTTCTTGTTGTTTTAATTCTTCTAATAAGCTTGAAACATTAAATTCAAGATGTTCTAGGACTTCTATGAAATCTTCCCGAGAAGCATCTGATTTTTCCAGTTTAATTAATGGTTGAGCAAGATTACTAAAAGGAATTGAAAGTTCATTAATATATTTATAAAAAATTACATCATCATTTTCTTGAAATAACAAGACGATAGCTGATTGACCAATTCCTCCACGTCTTTCCTCATCATCCCATTTTATATATTTAATTAATCCCTTTAAATTCATTGATGTAAATGGCAAAATAACTAAGGATTCGGGAATAAGACCCCTCTCTCCCGATAGTATAGTTAACGCTTTTATGCTAATATGCACGAGGTCCATTTGATTGAATTTAGAAGGGAGCCAAGCTACGGGATTTGGGCCAATATCATCACTCATTTCAATATAAACAATTCCCTTGATTATTTCTTGCTTCATGATTGTAGGTATTTAGCTTTAATGAAGAAATTAAATGTTTTTAAACTGTAAACTTTTCGTTTTTAACTAATATTATAATTTTTTTATTTAAATAATAATCGTTGAAAAAAAAAAGATTTTATTTTAGGTTTTTAATCCTAGATACATAAACCAGAAGCTACTTAAATATCCAATTCTCACTATAATCACCAAAAATCCCGGAGCGGTTAATCCCTCTAAAAATCCAAAAATACAAAAGCATAATGATCCCGCTGAAAGATATAGAAAATTCTTTCGAATAACTCCTGAAGATTGAATACCTTTATATAAAAACCCGATTCCTAAGAAAATTATAACAGCTATTAATAATCCCCCCATTAAATACCCTCCAAGACTATTTACATTTACGTTGTAATCAATTAAATTAATTGTTGGAGCTGTAGGTGGTGGAGGAACGAAATTAAAAGATGCTAAGGGAAAAGAAAGTACAACAATTTCAAAGATTATTGAAATAACTAAAATAATTAGAACAATATAAAGTTTCATCTTCGGGCTTATCAATTCAGCTCCGATATACATTGCGGTAATTATTGCTGGAGCAAACCAAACATAAGATAAAATAGCAACTATTCCATTATTTGGCATATTCTGTTGAATCAAAAGAACTAATAGAAAATCTAAGAACACACCTAAGAATGTTAATCCTGCAAACATGTTAGCTAGACCTAAATATAAAAGAAGTTTAGCTTTTGTCTTTCTTGATCGATAAATAAAGAATATACCAAATAAAATACCAAAGATCACTACTCCTGAAGCAGTGATACCATCAATCCAACCGTTAATATCTAAAGGCAAATTTTATTTTCACCACATTTTATCCTTTTATTCAGTGAAAAAGAAACAATTAGTTGATAAATATATTATCTTTCAGTTTAATAAATGATGTGATATAAAGAGAAGTTCTTGATCTCAGTTAAAATTTATAATAAGTGAATAGAATTAATTTATAGAATTGGATTAATCTTTAACCTTCTCTAAGATAGAGATAATTCGGTAAACTGTAGTGCGTGCATGGAAAGGAATATTTGCGTCTTGAGCAAGATCATCCACCATGTACATCACATTACTAGCAAGAACACCAGGAGATTCATCCTCCCTATGTAACTCATTAATAGCTCTTTGAGCAACTCTTTTAATATTTCTAGGTACACTACGATCATTTATCATACCATTTAAGAGGTATTCAACATTTTCGAAGGCTTGTTTCTCTTCTTCAGTTATTGGTCTTGGCATTAGAAAATTCACCAAAAAAAGTATGTTTGCTAGTAAAAAGTTTAAAAAGGAAAATTTTTTTTAAAATTTAATTTTTTTGATTTTAAACAAATTTTTAATAGATTCCAAATTCGCGAATTTCTCGTTTTAACTTAGGGATCTTCTCAGCGAACTCTTTTATCTGATTTTGATATTGAATAAAGAATTCACTGAATTTTACAATTTTATCTTGTTCAATTTCTTTTACAAAATCATACGAGATTTTTAAGACATTATTAAAAATTTCATCAAATTGATTCGTTGATACTAGAAGAGATTGGTTTACTGTTTTGCCTTGCTTTCTCACCATATTACGAAGTCTACCTCGAGGGATTCGAATTTTTTCTATTAAATTATCACATTCACTAAGGAATTTGTAAGACTGTGCCTTATTGATATCATCAAGTTTAGCTTCAATTATTTCTGTTCTCCATGTATTCATCCGTCCTCTTGCAAATGTATCAAAATTCAGAGAAATTGAATCAATTCCTTCTCGTACCAGAAATCTAAGAAATTCAGGATCATCACTGGGAGCTTGCCCACAAATGCCGACTTTCTTCTTAAATTGGTGAGCAGTTTTAATAAGATGGCTAACAGATCTTCGGATTGCTTCACTATTAGTACTATAATTATAATTATTCATTAAGGGGATCATTTTTTCATTATCTCGTCCAACTCCATAAGTTAATTGTGTTAAATCATTAGATCCAATTGAAAATCCATCGAAATGTTGACTAAATATATCAGCACAAATTATATTAGAAGGGATTTCAGCCATAACGTAAACCTTCAGACCATTTTGACCTCGAACTAATCCCTCGCTCTCCATAATTTCTATAATTTTTTGAGCTTCTTCTGGGCTTCTACAAAATGGTAACATTGGTATTATATTTGATAAACCCCAATCTCTAGCCTTTTTAATTGCTCTTAATTCTAACATAAATGCATTCTGAAACTCATCATGTACGTATCGAGAACAGCCACGAAATCCCAACATTGGGTTGTTTTCTTCACTTTCATAAATCCATCCACCTAATAAGTTAGCATATTCGTTAGTTTTAAAATCCGAAAGTCTAACTACACATTCTGCTATAGTCCCATCATCTAATTCTTTCCACACCCCAGCAGCAATTGTAGCGATCCCTTCAGCTAATTTTTGCACATAGAACTCTTCTTTATCAGGATAATTAATTGTTAATTCTCTAATCTTATCTAGAGTTTGTTTTAATCTCAAGATTTCTTGACTAAAAGGATCCTTATGATATAGATCACTTTTTTTTATGGTTTCAATTCTTTTTCTTTGTTCCAAAAGAATATCATATCTCATAACTAAAGCTTCAAAATCAATTAAAGTGTTTGGATGAATTTGAATTTCATCATTTATTATAAATTCTAATCTAGCTAATCCTGTCCCATCAGGATATTTACCAGAGGATAGTGCTCCTTTAGGGATACCGAGGTTAACTAATACTTTAGTTTTTGTAGATGGAAGTTTGGCAAATTCAATGGTGTCAAAATCGTATTCAACATCCTTTAACCAAATTCTTGGTTCCCCTTCACTACAATCGATTGTTACATATTCAATTCCTTCACGTTGTTTTTCTTTCATTGTCTGTACTATATTATCAGCGCCTACAATTGAAGCGATATTTAGCTCCCTAGAAACGATTGCAGCGTGACAGGTGGGACCTCCTCTATTACAAATCACTCCTCCTAAATTCTGCATATAAGAAGTCCAATCAGGATTAGTTTCTTCAGTTATTAAAATATCTCCTTCTCGTAATAGATGAGCATCATTTATAGATTCTATTATTTTAATTTTCCCATATCCAATTCTCCGTCCAATGGCAATACCAGTATTGTCAACATATAATCCTTCATCAACTAACTTCTCCGGATCTTCAAGGAGATAGAAAATTTCCTCAACGTCCCCTTTGATACTATGGACAGTCTCAGGGCGGGCTTGCACAATATACACTTTACCATTATTACTAACTGCAAATTCAATGTCCATTCTTCTACCGTAATGTTTTCTAATCTTTTGAGCATATTCTGCTAATATTAAGACTTCTTCATCAGTTAAACAATATTGTATCTGTTTTTGTTCTGGTAAAGGAATTACTTCAGTCCCAATTTTATCTGTGCCTTTAGAAAAAATCATCATTTTCTCTTTTTTTGCGAGTTCACGACGAATTATTCTAAGTTGTTTCGGATCATGTTTAAAAACGATGAATTCATCTCCTTTTTCTACGCCCTGAACAATTAATTCACCTAAACCCCAAGTTCCTCTGATAACGACTACATTTGGATTACCTGAATCCGGATCTTCTGTAAACATTACTCCAGAAGACTTAACTCCTCCCAATCCTCCAGCCATTTCTTGAACGCCAACAGATAATTTCACAGAAAAGTGATCGAAACCTGCACGTTCTCTATACATTGTTGCACGAGTAGTAAATATAGAAGCCATATCCTTCAATATATATTCTAAGATTTCTTTCTCTCCAGAGATATTTAGATGTGTATCTTGCTGTCCCGCAAATGATGCATCAGGTAGATCTTCAGCTGTAGCAGAACTTCTGACTGCAAATGTAGATTTTTCTCCAATTTTTTCAATCAGTTTATTGTAAGCGTCTAATATCTCGTCGGCTAAAGAATCTGGAATCTTTGATTGTTCAATAACATATCTGATATTCGCACAAATTTTATCAACTTTTTCAACTGCTTTGATATCTTCAGATTTCAATTCATCTGATATTCTGTTAATATCTCTAGCAATTAATTGTCGAAGTGATACCTCTTTTTCTTTAATAGTATAGAAGTTGGTATCTAATACATAGTCAAAAGCTTCCGATGTTACGGCAAAACCTAGTGGAACAGAGATTCCAAAACTCAATAATTCTCCAAGTGATGCATTTTTCCCTCCTACAAGAGGAACATCACTCACTCTAACATCTTCAAAGAATTTAATATATCTATAATCATTCATATTAACGAGAAACTCCTAAGCATTAGAATAACGAGAATTTCTCTCAATTATAATAATTATTCTTCTGATTATAAATTAAACGTTAATAAAAAAATTACCGTGAAAATTTGATTATTTCAACTCTCTTAAATAAGAAGAAAAGATCTTGAAATCCTTCTCGGTATATAGACAAAAGATCACTTTCTCAATTTGAGTATTTCCTTGTAAATAATCTTTTGAAGTATTAATCATAATTTTTGCACATCGATCGATTGGATACCCAAAAATTCCTGTGGAAATAGCTGGAAATGCAATAATTTTGAGGTTATTCTCATCCATTAATTTTAAGCTATTAATTGTGGCATTTTTAAGTTTCTCATCCTCATTTCCTTCTCCCATTCGTGGTCCTACAGCATGAATTACGTGTTTAGCCTTTAAATTGCCTCCACTTGTTATCACTGCACCTCCAACATACGTACCTCCTATTTGGTTACATTCTTGTTGAATTGTTGGTCCACCTTTTCTCCTAATTGCTCCCGCTACACCACCCCCTAATATAAGTTGGTCATTAGCAGCATTCACAATAGCATCAATATCTAATTCTGTAATATCTCCTTGAACCAAGGTAATAAACGAATTATTAACATTTAACTCTTTCATATGTAATCTTAATATTATAATCTGTAAAAAATAGGGTAAAAATAATAATCCTCTTATTTATCTTCACTACCTTTTTTAAAGATCTCATCTAATTTCGCTCGATCTTCTTCAGACATTTTGCTCATAGCTTCCATGTTTTGTCTCATCAAATCCATCATGATTTTTTGTGAAATCATTTGATTTAGTATAGGTAATGCTATTCTCATTCGTGTCAATTCATAATGCATAATTTTTGCGGTCTCTCGCATCTCCTTTAATTCTTCCTTAGTCATCCCTTCTTCACCGATACCTGGACAATCGGCATCAACAACGATAAAATTTTTCCCATCATATTCTAGTGGATATGTACGACAACTTAAAGGTCGGTTATCATATACTAAACATTTTTTATCGTCTTTATTATAAAGAGGGCATTTCACATCAAGTAACTCTTCAATAGGAACTGTTCCAAATGGATCTTTAGGGCTTTTTTCCTCTTCATCTTCTATGGGAGTTGGTGCTAATGGTTTTAAAATTAAATCAATTCCACCATCTGGTTTATTGTAGATATCTAAATATGGCATAAAGTTAGCTACAACACCATTTCTAGCCCACATCTCTAAATCCCATAGTGTTATGGGAATTGGACCTCTGGCTGCACAACAATTATCGCAACGAGTGCATTTAAAAGTAAATTTTGCTTTAGGCTTCTCTTCGGTTATATCTTCTTGAACCTCTTCTTTTACTTCAGGATCTTCTACGTCTGAATTTGGATCTTCTTTTTCTTCTTCTGCCATTTAAAACTTCACTTAATATTTGTAAAGATATAATGTTATAAAATCGGTTTGAGAAATAAGAATTCAATCTAGAAAAAAAATGTTATTTTTATTCTGAATAAATAAATTTGAATCTTTAAGATACTACAAATAAATTTTCATCATTCAGTAAACGACCAAGATTTACTAAAGCGGGTTTAATAACTTTTTTTTCACGTACTCCTGTAAAAACTATTTTGCCTGTACTAAATATCAGAAATACTGACTTTGTGGGAGTTAATGAATGATATATTAAACCTGGAAAAACCTCGGGTTCATATATGGTGTTATTTAGTTTTAGTGCTGCCAAATCTAAATTAATTTGCTTATAGAAGTTTGCTGTGATTACTATATTTACTACTTTGGGCTGTATTGAATTAATATCTATATGAAACTCAAAAATTTCATTAAATTTCAAAACCAACCGCGTTAAAGCCAAATTAATTTGATCAAATAATTTTAATCCAGTTAAAATCAGTTTACCATTTCTAAAAACAATAATTACGCACTTTGGATGTTTAAATCTTATAAAAAGTCCTGGAAAGCGCCCTGAATTGTATTCAGTATTCTTTAAATTCCCTAAGATCTTGTTTAAATCAAGATTTTTCTCTACATTTAATGACGCTTTAACAACAATATTTTGAATAACATAAGTTAAGCTTCTAATGTCATCTTCTGGTGTTACATCGAGAACCATCAATGGACTCCAAAAATTTTCTTACTTCTAATTAAATACATTAAGTTATTAAGTTGACATTGTATTTAATTCTACTTTTCCTCTCAAAATTAGGAAAAACCATAACTAAATGCGTTTTGAACAAGATCCAAAAGCGAAAAATATTTTTACATTATAACCTTTCTAATAAAAATTTTTAATAAAGCATAATTTGTACCCGTATATTAAAACATTAGAACCATTCATTATGAAGCAAATAATAAAAAAAAAAATATTGATCTGGATAATTTTCACACTTAACTTATTATTTGCGTTCGTTATTGGTTTATCAATACCCTTACTACAGTCAGAGAGTTTTATGAATCTCGGATTTATAATGATTCCCTTATTAATTATTCTTAATTACATAATATTAGATAGGTTTCACTATTACACGAAGCAGATAACTGATGAAGAGGAGAGTAGAGATGCAAAAATTTAAGGGATGGTCTAATAAAAAGAAACCTATTATCGAATATAATGAAAAAAAATATATTTTTTCTATTAGATCTCTAATTTTATTCGCAATTGGAGCACCAATTTCAGCTTTTCTTATATATTTATTCTTTGATTTGAGAATTAATTACTGGTTGCACGAAATTGTAGTCAAACAAACGGTGTATTTCCTAAATTTATTTTTCAATATGGGTGCGGAAGCTCAATTCGCTCCAAGTGACATATATGATTGGAGATTTTTTATTCCTGGCAAAAATCCAATATATTTTGAGACCTTCTGCACTGGAATCCAGGCGATATGTATCTTCGCAGGTATTATTCTGTTTACACCTCATAGCCAAGATAGAGACACAAAAGCAGATATTATATGGAGGAAAACAAAATCACTTATAGTTTCCTCATTTATATTTTACGTTGTAAATATTATTCGTATGTTAATTCAAATTGATTTATATTACATAGGGTATTCATGGAATGATATTCATGTCTCTATAAGTGCTGCGAGTTCTTTTATAGCAGCAATTATTGTTTTATTAATGCATAAGTGGATTCCAGAATTTATTTTATCAATAATATATACTGGAACTCTTATAAGTGAACCTATAAAGCAAAAAAGGAAATTATCCGTAAAAGAAATGGTGGAAAAAACAAATAAAGCAAAATTAAGATCAATGCGTAAAATTTTAAGAATGGAGAAAAAGAATTTTTTAAGAGAAATTTCTGTATGGTCAGAAGATTTTGGGTATATGATTGATGGAGATTATTTAGTTATTCCAACTGAAAAGACTTCAAAATTTATTGAACAATTAATGCTAGATAAACCTTTTAAAAAGGAGAGTTAGTAAATTTTATCTACTTTTAAGTAATCAAATTTAATAATAAATAGCATTTTAATTGAATTATGTTGAATTTTAAAACTGCACAGAAAACAATCGAAGTGGGTAATGTAAAATTCGGTGGTCAGCCAGGTGAAAATCCAATTGTTATGATAGCAACCGTATTTTATGCAAAACATGCCGCATTATTAGATGAAAAAACCGGTAGATTCGATAAAGGTATTCTCGAACAAGAATTAAATGATTTTACAGAAATTATCGAAGAAACGCAATTACAAGGAGTAATTGATGTTGTTGGGTCATATCCCGAAGCCCTAATAAAAGAATGTGAGTTTATAGCAGATAACGTGGAATATCCGTTTCTAGTTGACGGGCTGAATGATTCTTCAAGAATACCAGCTATGAAAGGATTACAAGAAAAGGGATTATTAGACAGAGCTATATTAAATAGTATTGATGAGAATACTAGTGATGATAATTTAGAAAAGTTGAAAGAAATTGGAGTCAAGAATGCTGTGTTATTAACATTTGGGAATAAATATATATTCCCACAGCAGAAACTAACATTTTTGAAGGAAATTCTAATTCCTAAAACAGAAAAAGCAAATATTGATAATTATATTGTAGATACCGCTGTATTAGATTTACCATCAATTTCCATCAATTTCGAAACAACTGGATTAGTAAAAAAAGAACTAGGATTACCGACTGGGTTTGCTCCTGCTAATGCGATTTTTGGCTGGAATTTTGTAAAAAAATATGGTGAAACCGTTCGATGCGGAGCAATTGCTTCTATTATGACTTATTGTGCAGCTGCTCCTAGTGATTTTATATTGTTTGGTCCTATAAAATTCGCTAAATGTGTTGTTCCTTCAATTGCTTTAATTTCTGGAGTTAATTCTTATTATCAAAAAAGAGTTAAGCGACATAAAATTTCTGAAAAAAGTCCTTTAAAAGTTATTTTCTAAATGAAAAAAAATCTTGAAAGTCTTCTCTACAATACCAACATATTCTTTTTCTTTATCTCTTTTATTTCTTTTTTGGATCTACATTATAATTATAGATCCAATGAACGCAGTACTATATAAAATCAATAGATTATATCCTGGAATTAATAATTATAAGGCTATACAATTTTTAAAGCAATTTGAGAAAACACAATGTGGAAATATAACTCAATTAGTAACCCTTGATGAATTAAAACCAAAATCCCCATCGGACATTGGTTATAGATGTCTATCAGGCCTCAATAAAGAAGGAAAATTTGATACCATTTAAACCCTACAATAAGCTTATTGAAATAAAAGTGTTCAGTGAACCACCATAAATCATTCTATCACCGCCGCCGTAGTGATATGTTCTAGAGTCAATATTATCATTCGCATCTAACCATCTTATCTCTGATACGCTTACGGATATTGAATGAGTATTTGATGCATGAACCATTGCTGTACTCACTTGTATGCTATTAATTCGAATTGCAAGCAAAAAAGATTCTCCATCTTGGGGATTATTATAAGAAACTCTACTATTTATAACATAATAACCAGCTATAGGTGCGGTATATCTATCAATACTAAGATCGAAATTATTTCCAGAATCAAAAGTCTCTAAATTAAAATTGATAGTTTGCCATGAACCTGCTGATATTAAATAAGAGCTGTCCACATATGCTCTTGCTTGAGTAACTGGAGCTATATCTGTATTAATAATTGACGTAAAAATGTTAAATAGCGCTAAACCTAACCCAGTCGCTCCTATTATCAAGGCAATAACACCTAAAGCTGAACTTCTACTTCCTGACATTTTTTAATCACTCTTTTTTTTTTTTTTTAAAAAATTATTATATTTTTTAACAGATTGAATAATGCATATCTTATTTTGCATTAATCTTAAATAAAAATTATCAAAAAATTTAAGAAAAGATTTTTTGTTATTAATTTAAATTGTCTTATAATTATAAAGTTAAAAATCTAAGTTTTATTGAATGTTAAAAGTGAAAATATTAACTTTGGGAGTTATGGGTAGAATATATATTACCGATTGCTGCACTTTTTGTAAGAGATAATAAAGAGCTTGTTTTTAATCCTCCATTTATCAAGTATAGTATTGCTATTAAGTCTGATCATATTCTCTTCTCTCTAGACATTGGTTTCTTTTCAGAAATCTCGCTCATCTTCGTTTTTTGTGTTACAATTATGTATATCTTATAAGGATTCAAATTTAATATATCTCATGACAAGAAAATAAGAGTTTTTTTAGGCAATATAACGTAATAGCAGGTCTTGAGTATAATTCAAGAAGCTTTTTAATTCTGTTTTTATTAATTCTTTTTTATCTTCATTATCTACTAAAAATAAAAAGAACATAAAATTATCTTCAATTTGTATTCGTCGAAAAAGGATTACTGAATTTGCGACCTTAAATATTGCTTCATCTTGCTTCAATGCTTTAAATCTAGCAAATATTTTAAACAACACTGCAAATTGAGGAGCAGTAACTTCGAAAACATTTACTACTTCTGATTTCGGCATTTTGGTTAATTCTATTGCTTGAGTACCGTAGAAGTCCGCAAGCACTAACCCATCGATACTTAACAATAGTGTTAAATAAGTATCTGTCATTAAAGAGAAATTTTTAAGATTGTGATTTATCAAATCTCTATTTGGACTTAATTTTGAAATACCTGAGGAGAAGGCTCGTAAAATAGTAAAAATTTGAAAGATACTCGTAATATAAATATCAAAAGGTTCATGTTCGTTAATTTCATCTAATTTATTTTTAATGAATTCAATGTTGTCTTTAATTTCTTGCGAATCTAAGACATCTGAGTCTCCTTTTGAGAGAATATATACAATTGGTGTGTGTTGATTGAAATCTTTTATCACACCTTTTAGGTTTTGGAGATATTCAATACTTTCATCAAACCTAGATTTGTTCTTAATGTCAATAAAGTAAAACAATAAATCTGCTTCATATAAATAAATTTCCGCTTTATCAATGTATTTCTCTCGAAATCTTTTCTGTCCACCTAAATCCCATAGAAATATAGTTGCCCCTAAAGCTTCAATAGATTTAATACTTGCTCCGACAGTTGGTTTAAGGCCAATCAATTTACTGTATTTGCGATCTACTGAAAGGAGAAAGCTGGTTTTACCTGAATCATCCAATCCTGCAAATAATATCTTCATCTTCCTATGAGTTGTAACAGGAGTAGAAGGACTTTGTTCTATTTCGATTATTTTTGACAATAAATCTTGAAATTTATCCTGTATTTCTTCTCGTGGAGGGTATGTTTTACTTATAACAGTATCAAAATTTTTAAAAAATTCAAACACGATTGGTTTTATTCGGTTGATGTTGTTATATAAAAAACTACGGCTATTTTCTTCAACCAATATAGAAAATGCAGTTGGGATAGGAGAATTCTCAGAATCTATTCTAATAAAATGGAAATAGGTAAGAGATGTTGCTTTAAAGTCAGGATAGGGCAATATAGCGAAATATTGAATTTTTTGTAGGTCTTTTTCTTCAGTAATTATTTTATCGCTGATAAACAGACTTAAGTTTTTTATAGAAATTTGAGTTATATCTCTGTACGTTAAAATTAGTTCATCTTCTAGTTTTGTATTTTTATTATTCTCTTTTAACTCTTTTTCAGAAAAATAATTAGGAAAAGAGTAAATTGGCGTTGGGCCGAGCTCACCGTATACACTAAAGATAAATCCCTTGACAATTGAAGATTTAAGTAATTCTTCCATTATTTTGAATAATAAAGTCTGAATTTTAAGTTTTTTATATCTTAATTTAATTTAAGCAAATTTAATTATTAATAGCTTTATATTTAATTCATAGATGTTTCTAGAAAAAATTGCTGAAAGCATTAGAAAGAACCCCAATATCATAGAAAAAAAGGAAATAAATCCTATTGTACAATACATTGATAGAAATTCTTTTAAAAGCAACAAAATATTTACTGATATTGGAGAAGATGCTGCTTCAGTAGGAGATAAAGAGAAGCTAATCTTAATTACGACTGATAGAATAAGAACTGAATTTATCGAGAATTTTCCTTATGGAGCTGGATTTAGTTCTATTTTAGTAAGTGTTGATGATATATATGCATGTGGAGGTACTCCTCTAGCAGCAAGCATAATTATTTCTGTAAAGGATCTTAAAACTTGTAATGAGATTTTAAAAGGAATTTGTGAAGGATCACATAAGTTCCAAGTACCAATTATAAGGGGTCATACGAATGTTAATAGTAAGTGCTATGAGTTAAGTTCAACAATGATTGGAGAAATAAAGAAACAGGATTATATTTCAGCAGGTGGAGCACAAATAAATGATAACATTATCTTAGCCGTTGATTTTGAAGGGAGAATTGGAAAAGGCAGTAAATTGCATTATGATACAACCACATTTAAACCTTCAGAAGTAGTGCTCAAGAAAAGAAAATCTATGAATGTTTTGGCAAAAAATCATTTAGTGAATGCTTCTAAAGATATCTCAAATGGAGGAATATTTGGGACATTATTACAAATGATTCAATATTCAGAGGTAGGCGCTGATATTGATATAAATACGATTGTAATTCCTCCTAAATTATGTGATAAGAATTATGATTTAGAAACCTATATTAAGATGTATTTGACAACATCTTTTATTTTAACTACTCGAAGAAATGATTGCAAAAAAGTAATTGAAATATTTAAGGAGCATGGAATGGATGCCCATGTTATAGGAGAAATAATTGAAGACAAAAATCTTTTAAAAATAAACAATGGCGTAGAATCCATTGATGTAATTAGATTTTAAAGGTTTTTAGAATAAGATTACTCCTAACTCTTAAAAGTATTTTTACATAGAATAATAAAAAAAGTGAAATAAACGAGTCTGAATTAAATGAATTTTGAATTTAAGAACAAATTTAAGGGAATAGTCTCGATAATTGGAGCAAGTGAAATTAATAAAGAAATTGAAAAATTAACATTTGAAATCGGAAGGTTACTTGCTCAAAATAAATTTATAGTAGCATGTGGTGGGCTTTCTGGAGTAATGGAAGCCGTATGTAAAGGGGCAAAAAAAGAAAACGGATTAACGATTGGAATAATTCCTCACATAGAAAAATCAATAGCAAATAAGTATGTAGATATTGTTATTCCATGTCCATTTTCACAAGCGAGAAACATTGTTGTTGTCCTTACGGGTGATGTATGTCTAGCTATTAGTGGTAAAGCAGGTACATTATCAGAAATCTGTTTCGCTTGGATTTACCAAAAACCTATTGTAGCATTGTCTAATGTTAAGGGATGGTCTTCAAAAATAGCCAATCAAAAGTTAGATGACCGAAGAAATGATATGATTTATGGAGTAAAGTCTCCTCAAGAAGCTATCATGAAGATAAAAGAATTATTAAACAATAAATAAGTCTTATTTTTTGGGTTTGTTTTTAAAGGAATTTAGATATTACCCATTATCTATACAGACCAATAATCACTGCAAAATATAAAAAAAGAAAATATAATTTTTAATTTCATACAAAAGAAAGAATATATTTATATGCAAATTACTTTTATTACCTTAAAAGTGGTGAAATGTAGCCTTGGAAAAGAATCTTAAACAATCAATATTATACCTGAAAAAAGAAGAACAAGATGTAGAAGCAGCACCTAATAAACTGCTTTTTACGGGGCTTGATGATGCAGGAAAAACGAGCATTATTTTATCACTTCAACGAGAGTTTTCAAAAATCGCTATCCTTTCCCCTACGAGAGGGGCACAAAGAAGAATGTTCGAGTTTTTGGGTAAAGAAATCTCAGAATGGGATCTTGGAGGCCAATTAGCTTACCGAATTGCTTATTTGAAAAACCCGGGTAAATATTTTGAAGGAACAGAAATTGCAATCTATGTAATAGATGTTCAAAATAAAGAAAGAATCGCTGAAGCTATAAGTTATTTTAGCGATGTGATTGAGCAATTTAAGAAATTAGAGATTGAACCCCCAATCTATGTATTCCTTCATAAATATGATCC
>JAEOTH010000071.1 GCA_016839915.1 Promethearchaeota archaeon | reverse complement strand
TTCATGATAATTGTTATTCTAAAACACTTGGTGATATTTACTGGGAGGTTCCTCGAGAAATAATAGAAAAATGTGGATGTCAAGTTATTGAGATGAAACATAATAGAAAAGATTCTCTTTGCTGTGGTTTCGGTGCTGGAGCTTCTTGGGTTAAAAATATATCAATTATATTTGATATAATGTCCGAAGGATTCAAAAAACTTAAAGAAGCAGAAGAAACAGGAGCTCAAACCTTAGTATCCTACTGTGGAGGATGTATTTATTTACTCTGGGCGACTAAAGAACTGAAAAGAAGTAAAATAGATATATTTCATATAATTGAAATAGTAAGAATAGCAATGGGTGAAAAGTTAAATTATCCAAAAGATCATAAGAAAAGAGCATGGGATATAATAGCTATACTGACCTATTCTTTATTACTATCAATGCTTAAGAAAAATTTCTTTATATCTAAGATTACATATGATAAAGAATTAAGTACATTCAAACCAAAGAAATATCGATTGTTAAAATTAATAAGGCATACATTTAATCTTTCGGCAGTTAGATACATTTTTTCAAAATTATTCCTAATATTAATGAAGATACTTAAAACAAGATAAAACTTTAGTTATATGCCAAATAATATCCTAATATTTTTAAGGCACGCTGAAACTAAGGTCACCGATAAATTTGTCGTATCTAAATGGATTTTAACTGATAAAGGTAAAGAAGAAGCGGAATTATTATTAAAATCTGTATTGTTTGATGACACTGAGGTTATATTCACTTCTAATGAAGAAAAAGCATTTGAAACAGCATATCCTTTATCAGTAAGACTTAATAAGCCTATTATTAGAGATGAGAAACTAAATGAGATTATTCGGGATGAAGGGTGTTATTTTAGTACTAAAGAGGAATATAATAGGAACATAAGACTCTGTATGGAGAATAGAAATAAGTCATTTAATAACTGGGAAACTACTAATCATGCTCTTAAACGATTTTCAAAAAAGGTTCAAGAAATTGAAAAAAATCACACTGAAAAGAAAATTTTAATAGTTTCACATGGAGTAGTAATAAATTTATATTTTGCAAAAATCCTTAGATGTATAGACAACGTGTTTAAGAGGTGGTTGTCAAATTCCTTCTGTGATTATGGTATTATACAAAATGGTAAAGTCTTAAAAGATATTGCACAAAATTAATCTTGATATTTGATGAATTCAAAATTCCTAAAGAAAGCTAAATACCAGAGAAAAATTGATGAAAATTTTTCTCAATGTTTAACCTGTGAAAGAAGATGTAAAATTGGAAATGGTAAAACAGGATTTTGTAATACTCGAATTAATAAAGATGGGGAAATCTATACTATTGTTTATGGTTTAATCCCGGCGATATCTTTTAATCCAATTGAGAAGAAACCATTATACCACTTTTATCCAGGAAGCATAGCTTTAACAGTTGGTACCTATGGGTGTAATTTCGCATGTTTTTGGTGTCAAAATCATCACTTATCAAAGGCTAAACCTTCAAGAGCAATTCAATTTGCGACACCTGTCGATTTTATTTCCCCTAATAAACTTATTGAGATTGCTTTGAAAAGAAAATGTCAAGGAACATCAATTTCCTTTAATGAACCTACATTATTGTTTGAATATTCATTGGAAGTATTTAAACTAGCAAAAGAAAATGGTTTATATAATACATATGTTACAAATGGATACATGACGGAGGATGTTTTGAGAGATTTAGTAGATATGGGGCTTGATGCGATGAATATAGATATAAAAGGAGATTCAGATATGGTGTATAAACATTGCGGTACAAATGTAGATATTGTGTGGAGAAATGCAAAGCTAGCTAAGGAATTAGGAATTCATATTGAAATTACAACATTATTAATTCAAGAATTAAATTCTAAGCAAAATACTATCCAAAAAATTGCTGAAAAAATATGTAAAGAATTAGGTGAATTCACTCCTTATCATATAAGCCGTTTCTTTCCACACTATGAATCAAATAAATATGGATTAAATGAACCAACACCTTTAGAATTTCTCTATAATGCGTATAATATTGCCAAGGATGTTGGTTTGAAATATGT
>JAEOTH010000070.1 GCA_016839915.1 Promethearchaeota archaeon | reverse complement strand
TGATTTTTTTTATATCCCCGCATCCCTGGACTTTGCGTTTTCCCTATATACCCCCTCTTTAAATTTAAACCGACATCATATTCGACACCATAAAAGCAAAATACCCTGATAATATTGATTAACAGAGGATTTTATTTATTATTTACGGTCTGGTCGAGAATTGAATCCCCATAAAAGGATAGAGTGCAAAAATGCATGTGTAAAATAATAGGTCATTGTAATTATTTAAATTACAATGACCTATATCAATTATCCGTGATTCAGCTGGAATCTGAACTTATTCTGTATATGGCTTAATATCAATGAATTAATTTCAGTAAGCAACCATAGGTGTCGAAATTAACCCCTTATCAAAATTTAAAGAACTACTTATTTTACAAAAATATAAAACTTTAAAAACAATTTATATTCCTTTTAATCCTCAATTATTAAGAAATAATTTTTATATATCAATAAAACTGCTAACTTATTGATATGTAGTTGATAGTCAAAATGAAACTTATGTTACATATGCAATGTATTAGACTATTTCAACAAAATACTGATCTTGATTTATTATCAATGTTTTCATACATTTGATAAAATGAATTGATTATTCATTCTTCTTTTATGTAATTGATTAGTTAAGTATATATCATAAGAGCAATAATAATCCCTTAATAGGTAAATATTACTATAATGAACTATACAAGAACTGGGCTACTTCACAGATTAAAATGTGCTTTCTTTAACACCTACCCATTTAAAAAAGATAGATTGGTTGAAGCTACATATCGAAATGGAACATATAAAAGTTACTTGAAAGAAAAGCTTTATGATTTACAGGAGTATTCAAAAAATATTAAGAAACAACCAACCATCCATAGTCTGGCATCGTATATTACTATTGCATCGTTTTTATTGGCAATCATTTTTTATTTTATTGAACCATTTAAGAGTAAAATTGAAACATATGATATAGTCTTGCCATTGATTGGTATATCATTTGGTTTATTTATACTATATAGCTTCACAATTTTAATTATTTGGAATGATAAAAAGAATTATTCAAGTTATTATGAACAACTGATAGAAAAAAACATTAATTCTCTGGAATTAGTAATAAAGAATAAAGATAATCAGATAAATGAGTTGAAGAATTTACTTGGTTTAGATTTTCGCAATTTATTTGTATTGATTAGAAAATTAGATTTCTATACGAACGTAATTCATAACAGTGAAAGAATAATCAATCTAATTAAAGACTATTTAAATATTCTATGTCATATCACATCCAAACTAAATTATGAATTCATTGATGATATTGACCGGAACAACATTGATAAGTATTCAGCCTGTATCAAATTAATCTCTAAAGAAGATATTATAAGTGATATTGAATTTGAAAATATTACTATACAAATTTTTTCAAGATCTGATCTACCAAACCATCCAATTTATGATGGTAGACTTAAAACTATGGAAAAATATGACTCTAAGAAAGATTACATCTCCCTAAATAAAGACTTTAGTGATTTAATAAAACACAAAAATCTTTGGCATTATTATATTGATGATTTAGATCAACGTATCAAGAATGATGAATATTATTCTTCTCATCAAGAATCTTATAAATTTTATCAATCAGGAGTAGCTTTTCCGATAATTTATCGAAATAAAGAAGAAAAAGGATTTCTAATTGGATTTTTATGTTTTCAGAATTTTGGTAAAAATGCATTTCCTTCATTAGCATATGTTAATAAGACCAAAAATCGAATAAGTCATAGTTGGGAAGAATTTTGCTATTCACAAGTTGATATACTATCTATTGTTTTATCAAATTTCTTAGGCATAGAAGCAAATGAAAAAATTAACAAATTATTAATTAGAAAAAGATTTAGAAGTTCTGATCTTAGCAATCTAACATAATATTATCCCATGGTCGGGCTAAAGATAATTATCCAACTTAACTGACTTTCTTTAATAACATCCAATCTTTAAATATCACTAAAGAAAAACTTTTTTTTATTAATGTTTTAGCAAATAACACTTACATTAATCAATAGTTTGCCTCCTCCATTTCAAAACATACTTTCCACCTGAGATAATTTCCATCCATCCACATATATTAGTGTAATAGATGGATGAAAAAAAGTACGGGCAGTCCGAGTAGTCCGGATATTTTAGTAGTAGATTAATGATATGTTGAAAAGTGTGGATACCACCTACATCAACCACTGTTAATCTTCAAATTTATCAACAGCTTCTGAAGCATCAA
Organism: Promethearchaeota archaeon; assembly: GCA_016839915.1. Taxonomy (GTDB): domain Archaea; phylum Asgardarchaeota; class Lokiarchaeia; order Sigyniarchaeales; family SOKP01; genus Loki-b32. Next base: position 671 of record JAEOTH010000070.1, on the reverse strand, counting down.
AGACCGTGATCCGTTCAAAGCTTGAATCTTATTACTTATTGTTAGACGATGAGTCTCTGAATAAGATTCGTTCATATTATACCGATCCTGTAAAAAAATGTTTTGATTCCTATAATATTATTCCAGATGAGATAATAACCAAAGCAAAAACATAATATAATCGTTGGCCTTTCCATTCAACAAAAATTGATTGGTCAACATTTACTGTTTATGAAATGTCAAATGGTTATTACAGTGTAGCATATGATATGGATTATTGGTTAAAAAAAAATTCAAGTGATCCTTATAGATATTATTATTTAAAGATTTCGCTGGTAATGTCTCCGGATTATAAAATAAATGAAATGGATGAGGAAATAGTGAGTTCACGTAAAGTCTCCGGCTTAGGAGTAAAAAATTGAAATTATTAATTATCCTCTAATTTTAATGGCCGAGTATTGAGGAAGCTGGTATTCAATCCTTTTCATTTGGTAATTTCGGTGAGAATCATCGATTTAATATTAAAATAGATGGAAAATAATGCACGAACGCACAACAGCCGGGGCGCTATGAAAAGCACTAATCGGAGGTAATTAATAATCACTAAGTTACAATTTTTCTTTTTTTTGGATGTAAAATACTCCCCTAAATGATTTCAGGGTTCTGTCAAGGATGGCTTTGGTAGCGTGCGA
>JAEOTH010000069.1 GCA_016839915.1 Promethearchaeota archaeon | reverse complement strand
TTGGCAACAGAATTCCTTTTATTGAAGCATCTGCAAGGAAAGTGTTTGATAAACTCGGCATAAAAACTTCCGATGCAGCATTTGCTTGCTGTCCAGATCCAGTTGGATTTAATGGCACTGATCATTTGAGCTGGATGGCAATGGGTGCAAGAAATCTCACTATCGCTGAAGAGGAAGGAAAAAGTATAATTTCTTTGTGCAATGGATGTTTTCAAACATTAAAACTTGTTAATGAAGAACTAAAGCATGACGATCATGAAAGAGAACACATAAATAAAATTCTTAAAACAATTGGGAAAGATTTTAAGGGTACAATTAATGTGAAACATTTTGTAGAAGTATTACATGAATATCTAGATAAAATAAAGGAAAATGTTACTAAAGAACTAAGTGACTTGAAAGTGGCATGTCATACTGGATGTCACTATAACAGACCATCAGAAAAAGTACAAACTGACGATCCTATGAACCCTGTTAAATTGAGGGAAATCGTTGCCGCAGCGGGGGTAACTCCAGTTGATTATGAAGAAGAAATGCTTTGTTGTGGTACAGGAACAGGAAACACAGAAGAAGAACCCGCAATGCAAATCCTATCAAATAAGTTAACAAGTGCTATGAATGCTGGAGCAGAAGCTATAATTGTCAATTGTCCTGCTTGTTTCCAACAATTTGATAACAATCAGAAAAAAGCGGGAGAAATAGGTGGAAATAATTTTGATATTCCAGTTCTATATGTGACTGAATTACTCGCTCTCGTATTTGGTGAAAATCCAGATGATCTTGGGTTAAAATTCCATCGGACTAGGTTGACTAAGTTTTTGGAAAAATATGGGTTAAAATAACCTAATATAAACTTATTAATTTTATTAAAACCAACTTTTTCTATTATTAAATTTCTAGAAATTTTAATAGTATAAATTAGTAAAAAAAAGTTAATTATTCTCTTTTTTTCCAGAAATATATTCCATGAATAATTAACCATATTGTTACAAATGCAATGAAAGTCCATTCAGAAAGATAAACAAATACATGAGGATCAATAAGCTCTGATTCTTGAATTATAAAACCACCAATAAAAATTGCAGAAAATATTCCTGATAAGAATGAAACAATTGCCATAATTTTCGAAAATTCATTATTCTTATATTCAATATATCCAATGTAAATGTTTGATATTGCTGTAAAACTAAAAAAAATTATCGTAGCAAGAAAATGCATTGAATAAGAAAAATATTCTGCTCGAACCAATGGAAAAATTCCAATTAGTATAAGCCCTATTTCAGCAATTATTGCAGGTGCTTGAAAACCCAATATCAGTTGAGATTTTTCTTCAGCATTCTTTAAATATTGTGCAATATATAAAACAAGAAAAATTAAAAATATTGCTCCAAATATCATTCCGATACTAAAAACAATCCTAGAACCGATCGGTCCAGCCCCTAAATCACTTATATAATTTGAAAGTATGCTAAAATTGGGATAAACTGGTAAATAGATAAATAAAGCAACAAATATACCGAATCCAACAGACATTAATGCTAAAAAAGCAAAATATGCTCCCTTAATCTTTCCAAATACTTTTTCTATAATATCCATAAGTTAATCTTTTTAGTTGGATTAATTTTAATTATGTGATATTCTCTTAAGGAATTTGAAAAATTTAAAGATACAGATTTCTATAACGTTTTTACAAGAAGTGATTCGATCTCAGATAAAAGATTATCTGGCATTTTTCCTAAAAATCCTTGAGATGATTTAGGATTTCCACCACCTTTTCCGCCATATCGCTGAATTAATTTATCTAAGATTTTGCTAGAATCGATAGTGTCACTCAGTGACAATATTCTTATTTTCTTAATTTCAAATTTTACGATAATGAGTGAGTTTTGAGGGAAATTATCCAAAGATTTATTTAAGAGCTTTATATCAATGTTGAAGTCAATATAAAAGAGCGATATGTTGTTAATTATTTTAATAGGCGATTTAGAAATAAATTGTAATAATTTAATTGATAATTCTTTTTGTTGTTCTTGATCAATTTCTAGGAGTTCTAATCGCTTATGAATCAACGCATTTATCTTTTCTAACGGTGAGTTAAGATTATTTGCTAGATTTATCAAATCAACATTATTCTTTGAACTCATCAATAAAGATTTATTACCTATGAAATATCTAATATCAGTTCCTTTTTTGAAATCATAAATATATACATTTCCTATTTCTGTAGTATTTTTTATATGAGTTCCTCCGCAACATACTAAATCCAAATCTTTAATTTCCATTAATCTTACTTTAGGTTCATCTGGAATCGAACTTCTTATTTTTTCAGAGATTTGCTCAGCCTCTTTTTTTGATACTATACTTGCGTTGACTTTTAGGTTCTCAGAAGTACAAATCTTATTAACTTCTGTTAAAATCTCATTCAGTTGCTTATAATCTACTTTTTGAGATATTTGGAGAAAGACCTCTTCATAGCCAAGATTAGCCCGAACAGTATTTAGGTTGAATTTATTTTTAATTACTGCGGAAAAAATATGTTGAGAAGTATGAGCTTTCATTATTCCATAACGATATTCCCAATCAATTTCTCCATCAACCTCATCTCTAATATTAATTTTATTTTTAAAATCAGAGGAAATATAATGTAAAATATCTACTCCATCTTTAGATACTGAATCAACTTTAAATTTAAGATTTCCAATTGTTAAAGATCCACGGTCACTCACTTGGTTTCCACTTTCGGGATAAAAATACGTTTTATCAAGCACTACTCCCGATTCATTAATCGCAATTACTTGTGCTTTAAATTTGGTTTCATAAGCATCTTCCCAATATAATTTTTCAGACATAAGAATAACCTCGTTAGTTTATCCTATTTTTTAAACTAAATAATTTTGCTATAATATTTAAATATTTTACAATTAAATTTTATCATCTATCTTTTCACAGGCATACTTTCAATAATATTTACCATAATCTTTCTTTTAAGACCGGCCGATTAAGCATAAGATTTCAAAAAATTAAAATTAAAGTCTATCAATTAGATACTTAATATTATGATAGAATTTTTAAGAACTCCAGATGAGAGATTTGAGTCTCTCCCTGGCTTCGCCTATGAACCTCATTATATTGATGATCTTAAAGGATATGATGCTTTGAGAATGCATTACATTGATGAAGGTTCAAATGATATCAATGAAGTATTTTTATGTCTCCATGGACAACCAACATGGAGTTATTTGTATCGAAAAATGATTCCGATTTTCTTAAATGCCGGATATCGGACAGTAGCTCCTGATTATTTTGGATTTGGTAGGTCTGATAAACCTATTGAAGAAAAAGTGTATACATTTGATTTCCACCGAAATTCTTTATTAGAATTTATAAAACGACTTGATCTAAGAAATATCACGCTTGTCGTTCAAGATTGGGGTGGATTACTTGGTCTTACATTACCATTAGATATGCCTGAGAGGTTCTCAAGGCTTTTACTTATGAATACTGCATTAGGAGTCGGTGATATTCCCCTTCCAAAAGGATTCTTGTTTTGGCGTGAATGGAATAATAACCACCCAGATTTAGAGCCGGGACGATTAATAGCAAGACAATGCCCTCATTTGACTGAAGGTGAGAAAAATGCTTATAATGCTCCTTTCCCAGATATTAAGTATAAAGCAGGAGTTCGGAGGTTTCCAAATCTCGTCCCTGATCATCTGGATGCTCCAGGTGCGAAGGTATCACGACTTGCAAGAGATTGGCTCCAAAATAAATGGTCTGGTGAATCTTTTATGGCAGTTGGTATGCAAGACCCAGTTTTAGGCCCCTCAGTTATGCGTGTTCTAAGAACATATATTAAAGGATGCCCAAAACCTTTCAGAATTAAAGATGCGGGCCATTTTGTTCAAGAATGGGGTGATCAAATAGCAAAAAAAGCATTACAAGTTTTTGCTATGTGAATAAAGGAATAAAAGTGACAATTTTAATTTCATATTCTTTCATTCTATTTTTTCAAAACTATATTATAGATGCTGGAATTTATAGATTTTAAATAATGTTTAAATATTTAATATATATATTAGTAATTTATACATTTTTTTCAATGATTTTCCTCATAAATTGTTGGTGAAAAAGATTACTGAAAAAGAAATTAATCAAGGTATGGCGTCAGTAAAAGACGTTGTAGGAGCAAATTTATTGATTATAGGGCTCTCATTTTTGCTTAGAAAATTACATTAATATTTTCTTTTTTTTCTCCTTTTTCTTTAATCGTGTAACATTTCCAAACAGATTAAATCCATCAACTCTATCTATTTTAACATTAACAAATCTGCCAAAATCTCCATTATAATTATCAATAAATACATTTTTATATGCAAAATTTCTTCCGAAAACTTGATTATGTTCTGTTCCTTCATGTAAAATTAAGACTTTACCTTCCCAATTCTTCCAGCTGTCATTTATATGTTCTAAACTATTCCTAAAGACATTCGACAACCCTATTGATCTTTCCTTTATTGTTCTACTATTAATTTGCTCCATATCTTTTGCTTTAGTTCCAGGTCTTGGTGTATATTTTGAAATATTCAAAATTTCAGGATTAAGCCATTTTATTAAATTTACAGTCCTATGGAAATCATACTCAGTTTCGCCCGGAAATCCACAAATAATATCTGTAGAAATCGTAAGAGATGGAAACTCTTTTCTTAAAATATCGATATTGTCAATAATGTCAGAGATCAAATATTTTCTCTGCATTTCTTTTAGAACTCTATTACTTCCTGACTGAATTGGAATATGCAAAAACTGGTATACTTTTGGTAGGTTAAAAATTGATATTAGCTGATCTGTATTTTTAATTAGGAAGCTAGGATTGATCATACCTATCCTTAGAAAGAATTTCCGATCAAGAAAGACTATTTTCTTTACTATATCTGCTAATGTTGTTCCATTATATAGATAAGTACTACAATCCTGTGAAGTTAGATATATCTGCTTAATTCCTTGTTCTAATTGATACTTAACATTTTGAATAATACTTTTAGGTGCATAACATCTCAACTTACCTCTTGCATTTTTTACGCAACAATAGGTACAAGAGCCTAAACATCCCTCTGAAATTGGAATAATTCCCGTTATTTTTCCGGGAGAATGGTCAATATAAAATAGAGATTTATCAATTTGTTTGTCTGATTTTACTATTAGATTTTTCTTCCCGGTCTTAATTTCTTGAAATATTTCCGGTAGATCTTGTATGTTATTCAAATCAATTATTGCTGCAAATGAGGGGATGATTCTTTTAATGACTTCAATATAATTTGGGGCTATATGAGGTAAACACCCAGCAATTATAAGATGCTTATTAGGATTTTTATGAAATTTTTCATGTAAATATTTTAAGCGTGCTTTAATTTTATTTTCTGTTTGTTCTTTGACAGCACAGGTATTAATTATTATAAATTGGGCGTTTTCCAATGTTGTTTCTGTGTGATTTGATTTTTTTAAAGCAGTTGAAATTATATATGAATCTGCTTTATTGGATGTACACCCATAAGTTTCAATATAGAATGAGTTTTCTTGCACGTTTGTCCATTTTCAATAAATATAATAATTTTATAAAAAGACGTTGATTATTAGGTATTAAAAACGTTTTTTAATTAAAATAATCTATTATTAAAAAAAAATCAAGTTTAGCATTTGAAGATTGGTTAAAATGTCAAAAAAAATCAAATTTGCGTATTGTAAAGTCTGCAAACAAGAAGTTGATAAATCAGTAAGGAAACCATTAGATACCATGCAAAAACTCGCTTGGGGAATCGCTATTGTTGGTACATTGGGACTCGGAGCAATAGCATATGGATTTTATTTATCTAACAGACCAAAAACTCATTGTCCTACTTGCTTCACTAAATTAGAATATTCAGATAAACCCTTTATAAAACCAAAAAAGGAACGTAAAGATATGACACCTAAAGAAAGAGTTTTAGATAAAGCAGGAATAAAAGAGGAAGAACCTGAAGAATTAGAGCCATCTAGAAATAAACCAGAAGCCCCAAAAAAAACAAAAAAAAAAAAAGATTTGAAAGAAGAAAAGATAACATGCCCTTATTGTGGAGAAACATTGGATGAGAAATATGCAATCTGTCCCTTCTGTCAGGTTCCTCTAAAATCATAAGTTATGAAAAAACATTAAAAAAATCTTTTTCTTATCAATTAACTAATAAAAATAAATAATAGTAAAAACTAATTAATAAAATATAGAAATTTGAATATCTAAACTAAATATAATTTAAAAATAAATAGAATGAGATAATTATGCCGCGTGAAGGTCGTAAAGCTCCTGATCGAGTGCCAGATCCATTGGATTTATATTCCACATGGGATATTAGAATCGCAAAATTCATATATTACGGTCTTATCCTTGCTACAGCTATAGTAGTGCTCGGAATATGGTTTGTTATTATTACAGCCATAATCCCTGGTGCTGCATGGCAGGCTTTTTTAGCTCTTCACCTTGGATTTCAGATTGCGATAATAGCAGGTATTGTTACAGGTCACCTATTTTTGCTTGTTCTCTTTTATACGTTATTTAGAGGGGGTATGGTAAAATTATGTAAAGTGTTGTTTAAAGACCGGAGATTAGCGAAAAAGTGGGAAGATTATAGTACTTTAAGGCTTCTTGTTGGTATTGCATTATTTGGATTATATCTAACTATTCTTGCACTTTTAATAGGGTTACTTCCATATGCCTTTTGGAATGCTATTTGGAATTTATGGTTATGGATAGTAACTAACTTTGGGGTTGGATTATGGATCTTATGGTTAGGTGGTATGATCTTTTTAATCTTAGGAATCGGATTCTTTGCGTTCATATTATGGAATCATGGTGTATTTTGGGTACTCAAACACGTCAAAACAATTGAAGATGAAATAGAAGTTGAAGAACGTATTAAGAAAGAAGCGTTAAAGGAAATGGATGAAAGAACATTACAATCCGTGTATAAAAAAGAGACTGGTAAGAAAGCAATACATAGAGGAAAAGAGACAAGAGGCTATATTGAGTGGAAAAAGAAACAGATGGTAGGATAATTTTTAGCTAATTTTTTTTTAATTATCTTTTTTTTAAAATAGTATTAACTAAGTTCCTTATAGTTTGCTTTAGAAATTAATTAAAAAAAAGAGAAAAATAGTAATAATTTTTATTAGGTTTACCTTCTCATCATTCTTGGATTCCTAAATAAAGTTAACTCTCCTCTAGGAATCTTATAATCAGTTGTTGCAGTTTTCTTCATCTTTTTATAGAGTTGTTTAATCATCTTCTCGGCAATTCTCATAAAATTGCAAATACAGCCAAACAAGATCATATGCATAATAAACATCTTATCTTTCGCATAAGTCTCATCAAAGATTTGAATTTCAAAATTTTTCTGAACTCTTTGCCCATCTACTCGAGCAACTTTTTGATCACCAATATAAATCCAGTAATTTCTTCCAGGACCTACAACTCCTTTAGCTTTAACCACTTGTAATTTATCATCCTTTTGTTCTGGAAGTAATGGCCATGCCCAATATGTTCCTACTAATCTCCATCCCCTTACAATTCGCGTTAAATATATTGTTCTTGGAACTTGCATAATAAATACAGGAGCGGCATGTTTAATTTCATAACTCTGGATTAATGAATGGGATACACTTAATTCAACACCTCCTTTGAAATTCCCTCCTTTAGCTGTCTTTGCATCACTGATTTTTTCTTCCATAATTGTGAATATACGCAGACTTAATCTTTTCTCTTCAAGAGGTTTTTCTTCCCAATTTTCCTTACCAAAAGCAATGATATATTTTTTCTCACCCTCTTCTTCCACAACTCCTTCGATATCAAAATTCTTACTAAACCAACGAGTTTTTGCTTGATATTTAAGTTGTTGATGCACTCCTAATTCTTCATCATGCAAGCGGGTCCGCCAAAAGTTTACTTTCAGCTTTTTGTGAACTGCTTTACTTGGTTTTGGAGCAACTTCAGGTGTAGCAGCAGCCTTTTTGGATGGTTTGGAAACTTTCTTTTTTACTGGAGTTGTTCTTGACTTTTCTCGAGGTTTTTTTGCTGCTTTTTCTGCAGTTTTTTCAATTTCCTCAACTGGATCTTCTTCTGACATTTAAAAATCACATCTAAAATTTAATTTTTAAAATATTTTATTGTTAAATTTATTTTCATTTGGATTATTAATATTTTTTACGTTAAACAATTATTTACTAAATCATATACAATTTCTTATTTAAAAGATTTTTGAGTATATTTTAATTATACTTAAATTATGTATGTTTCAATTTTAGGAGCACAATTTCCAGTTTCTTTTGATGTTCAAGAGAATCTAAATCAAATTATGGATATTTTAAAACATTCAAAGGAGTATGATCTTGTTGTTTTTCCAGAAGGTTGTATATCTGGATATGATACAAATCTCTCATTTTTAAAAGAAATTGATAACTCTCAAGTTGAACTTGCATTAACTAAATTAAAAAATGAAGCAATCCAAAGAAAGATCCATCTCTGGGTCGGTTCATGTATTTATGAAAATGAAAAATGGTTCAATGCTGCATTAGGATTTACTCCTGAAGGCAAAATGCATCGATACAACAAAGTTAATTTGGCAACTCATGAAAGAGGTGTATTTTCTTTTGGATCTGAATTAAAACCTTTTTCTTTGGAATTTAAAGACCAAATTGTTAATGTTGGAGTTCAACTCTGTAGAGATCTGAAATATCCTGAACAATGGCGTTATCTTGCGATGAATAAGGTACTAATTTTTCTTCATTTAATTAATGCAAAAAATAATTCTTCAGTACAATCAATATGGAAAAGCCAATTAATAAGTCGGGCTACTGAAAATCAAAGATTTGTTATTAGTGTAAATACAGCCGCTAAATCTCAAGAATGTCCTACTATAGTTATTAATCCTCAAGGAAAAATATTAAAAGAGATTATTTCGCATGATACTCAATATTTTCGGATAAAAATTGATCTTGATTCTGTTTCTGATTGGTATATAAAACAATCCAGAAATGATTTGATTAAGATTAAATATGCTAAAAAGTAGGTTAAATGTATCTAAATCTTAACCTTAGAACCTAACGTCGCAGACACCATCCTTATCACAGAATTTTTCACCGATTGCTCTGTCTCTTGTCTCATCAAGATTAAATGGTTTGAGTTTTGATATCATTTCTTCATACTGCTCTTTAGTAATTTCTTCATATGGGGCTTGTTTATAGCCATGCTCCTTTATAGGCAAAAAGCTGGCACTCTTCAATTTATCTTCATAACATTCAAGTACATGTTTAATCTGATTTGATTCCTTTTCTTTGAATGTAATGGTTATTGAAACTTGGTTATCTGACCAGTATTTTTGATAAGCAGCAGCATTCTCAGCTTGTTCCCAGATAGTCACTTCATTTTTTGAACGTTCAAAAAATGATTCATGAATAGGAAATTCAGCTACTACCGTATTAGGTGAATAAGAGTCATCCTCAATTTTATAACCAGCATTTTTAATATGTTTAATAAGATCGGAGTTATTAGAAAGGCGAATCCGTCTAATATAATATTCAGAATGCGGATAATGAATCCCAGGTGGGACACCAGGGAGTAAACTTACTGTTCCACTTGGTTTTACTGTTGTTATTTTAATTGAACGTGGGATGCAAAGCCAACCAGAATATTGTTCATCCAATTCTTGTAAATAATTATATCCTTTACCACACCATTCTAGCATTTTTCTCCTTCCATGTCTAACAAATGCTTCAATAATTCCAGTTTGAGATATCCCCATTCTTCTATTTTTTAACATAACAGCATTGGTTTCTTGCCAATGAGTATTAATAAGAGTCACCGATTTTGAATATAAATAAGCGTATTTTAATGTATCTTGAAATTCCTCATATGATTCATGTCGAGAAGGAAATGTCTCAACTAAACAGCAAAGCTCAAAACTCTCAAGGGTTTGTTCTCCACATGGATTGACTCCTGCTGCTTTTTTATCCTTGAAATCTGGATCATCCCCCATACGAGAATATGCCTTTGCATTTTCTAGCCAGAATATTCCAGGTTCTCCGTTTACGGCAATTTGATTTGCAATAAATGAGTAATCCAAGCCCCTAACTGCAAAAACTGAATTATTGCTTGCCCATCTATGAGAGTATAATGCTTTTTCATCTTGCTTGCAAGTTACAAAATCCAGATCAGTAGGGTCTCCTAAGGCGATTTCTGCGCTCCTACGTACATTACCAGCAACAACGCATTTCCCTACATGGTTCATGATATCTACAATATCAACAGAAGTTATTTTTTCACCTATTCTCAAATGTAATATTTTTTGAATTTCTTCTAGCATTTCCTTTAAAGGTCCTGGTCCACTAGCAACCCCCCCAAAACCTCTTATAGGTTCACCAGCGGATCTAATTAAACTAAAATCAAAAATCGGTATTTGTTTACCTAAAAAATAAGCCTCTAAAATTAACTTGAGAGATTCAACCCAGCCTTCTCTGCTGTCAGGGATTTGAAAATCGAAATTTCCCTCTTTAGGTTTTTTAATGGCTATTTTACCTGCTCCTTTAGTATCAAAACCTACCCCCACACCAAGCATTAAAGCATCCATTACAAATTCAAATGCTTTAGAATGTTTTAAATTAATATCTTGAGTAGAAGCAAAACCGCAGTTATTCAAAGACATGGATCCATGCCGAGCGATAAACTCTGTACCCATCATCCATAAACCACGCCCTGGAGGGAGAAATTTAAAATTCCAAATCTTTTCAAACATAATTTGGGCAGATTTTTGAGCTTTATCATCATTCCAAGGTAAGCTCAATTTGATACAATGTTCTTTTTGGATCGAATAACAACCTTCTACCACTCTTCTTATTGTCTCCCAAAATTCTTCTTTTCTATTTTCCTTTTCGATAATTCTTGCATAAGTCCGTTTATACGTGATATACCCAAGTGGACCCCAATCTGGTTGTTTACCTCTATATCCGTTGATGAATTCTTCATCAATTTTAAATGAAATATTTTCTAGATTGATCGCTCTAGCAAAAAGATTTCGATATTTGTTCATTCCCCGTTGAGTTAATTCAACACAGACTAGTTCTCTTATATAATTAGTCGTGATTTCTTTAACTCCCAAACCAATTATTTTTCTAATTGTATCTTCTGCTATTTTTTCTGCTATATGCATATCAAGTCCAGTTTCTTTATTTAACACTTTAGCTATGCTGTTTTCATCAAATTTTATCTTTTCGCCTTTTGAATTAATAACATATTTTGGATATAAATCTATTAACGAGAAGGAATTATTGGGCATTTTCTTCATCTATAATTATTAAAAATATTGTTTTTGTAATTTTATCGGCTAATGTAATTATTATATAATTTTTTCTGCCTTAACCGTCCTATAAATCTATGATTTCTTTTAATTTAAAATTAATGTTTACTTTCTATTAAGGTATTGATTAATCTCTCTAATGTTTGATTATTTATGGATTGATAAATCTATGGAATATACACAAATTTGTATATATATTTTTATGGATTTTGTTTTAAAGATTCCTTATAATTTTTCGTCGGGATAATGTCGGTCATTCTATATTAAATGTAATAATCAAATACATTTAAAGGAAAATTCAGATTAAGATTTCTAATTTTTTAATAAAAATTTTTCAAGAGATTTGTTTTTATAAGATAAAATAATAAAAAGACAGGTCAATTATTGGTATTAAAATATTAATTAATTAATTGAAAAAAAATGACTATAGTAAATATGCTAATTATAATAGGATATTCTGCTCTATTCCTTTTAGTTTATCTTATAATTGCGTTTATGGTAGGAACAATAAAGAAGAATAATGGTCTCATAGATGTGTTTTATGGACCAGGATACTTTGTAGTTGCTTTAACCAGCTTAATTCTTTACTTTGTAACAAATACAATCGTAAATATTCGGCAAATAATAATTACAATCCTAGTTTTTATCTGGGCATTAAGGTTAGCAAGTTATGTGTTCATAAGAAATCGAGGAAAACCAGAAGATTATCGCTATAAAGCAATGAGAGAACGATGGAAAACTAATATTGTTTTGAAAAGTTTTATACGAGTTTATATATTTCAAGGAATTGTGATATTTATAGTTGCTTTTCCTGTGTGGTTTGTAAATATAAGCATTAATCCTCCTATACTTAATTTATTAGACTTTGTTGGAGTAACATTATGGCTTGGTGTTCTCGTATGGTTAATAGGATTTTTATTTGAAACCATCGGTGATTATACACTCTTCAAATTCCTGCAAAAACCTGAAAATAAAGGAGAAGTTATGGATAGAGGAGTATGGAAATTATCGCAACATCCAAACTATTTTGGTGAAGTTACACAATGGTGGGGAATTTACATAATTGCATTAGCAACACCATTTGGATTTATAAGTATTATAGGCCCGATTTTTATCACCTACATGATTATTAAAGTTTCCGGAATAAAACTTCTAGATAAAAGATTCGAAGCTGACGATAAATATGCGGATTATAAAAGAAGAACAAGCCAATTCTTTCCATGGTTTCCCAAAAAAAAAAAAAAATAATATTATTACTTTTTTATCTTATTCTTTAATAAATTTGATGTCTTCTTGTTCTGGTTTAGAAAGAACAAATTCGTTGTTTAACTTATCAACAAGTGTTATTACTTCCTCTTTCACAGTTAAAAAAGAAGGAAAGTCCCATGACATCATTTTTGGGTAAATCGAATTCATAAAAAACTCGGGATCTAATTTATAAGTCTCTTTTACAATATTCAAGTAATCTGAATCAGAAAGATCAATATATTCTTCACTTATATGCAATGATTTTAAAATGTTTGGAATTAGTTTCTTTTTCCACTTTTCTCCTTTATCGAATTCATATAGATTATTAATTAAAGCTAAAACTTCTTCTGTATCTTTACGTAATAAGTTAAAAATACTATTCAGATCTTCTTCTCTTTTTTTCTTATCGAGAGGTTTTATAGTAAGCAAACAAATACGATTTTTGATATGAATATTGTAAGCAACTATATGTAAAAGTTTAATCTTACTTAAACCCCAATGATTTTTTATCGGAAATTGATATCCAAATGGAGTGGATTCAAAAATTTCCTCTTTTCTTTCTTTTCGTTTGGCTCCTCCCGTAAACACCCAAAGAGAATTCGTCCATATGAACCATTTTTGACTTTCACCCCCCTTTACTTTAAAAAAACCATGAGTAATTAGTCTATGATTGGTAAGAAAAACATCCCCAGAACTTACTTTAATTATAATTCCAAATAATCCCCCTTGTGTTTTACCTGATGGTTTCTGTTCCAACATTTCAGTAAGTTTTACGTTACCTTTACATAAATAAAGTATTTGTTCACCCTCCGCTAAACAATATTTTTCAATTATATATTTTTCCATTTCCTGTCGTTTTTCAGCTCCAATAATTTTACCAATTTTCACCATGAAAGTTTGATAAAGGTCCTTCATAAAAAAATCAGGAGCAAGTTTGAAAGTTTCTCCCACAATATCGAAAAATTCAGTATCAGAAGGTTGTGGAATTTTCTTATTTGTCCTTAAATCGAATAATGTTTTTAAAATTGTTTTAGGATTAGGTTTTGGTTTTTGAAGTTCTTCTTTAATATTATTTATCACATAAATTTTATTGTCCAATTCATCTAATTCATTCATCTTAGTTGACCTCTCTCATTTAACACCTAAAATACGATTTAATTATATGAACAGAATTACGTTAAATTAGAATATAAAGGTTAACTTCTATGATAATAGTTAAATCTCAAAAATGCCAGTAATTTTAGTGATATTAGTGGTAAACTATTTTAATACATTAGATTTCAAGGAAGAAGGCTTTAATTGGAAACTTCTTTACTTAAAATCTCTTATATTGTGTTTGCTTGTTTTTCGCTTCTCTAAAAAGAAAGAAAAAAATTAATTAAATTCTGTCTCAAAAATTAGCTAAATTCGTCATCCTCTTCTGGTTTAGATTGGAATTCCTCACTAGTTTCTTTAATTAACATTTCAAAGAGTCTGTTAATATTTTCTTCTCTATTCGCTTGGGATTCCTCAAGAGCAATTTTTAAGTTAACTTCACTTTGCTTTCCGTCGACCATCACTCTATACCTTATATTATTACGGACTCTCCTTAATCTAAAGTTATTTTTAATTGGAATCTCATATCCATAAAAAGCTACATTTGGTATATATCTATTATAAGGACCTTTGAGCTTGCCCTGAGCAATCATCCTTTCATTAGTAAAGAAAATACTTGCAGAAGTTATAAAAATGGGCTCTGTCATTTTTCTGTTTTGAACTAAACTCCCTTTTAACTCAAATAATATCTTTTCTCCTTCATGTAAGTAATATTTTTCAAGAATAAATTTTTCCATTTCCTTTAGTTTCTCATCTCCAATAAGTTTACCCATTTTACTCCTGAAAGATTTATAGAGTTTTTTCATAAAAAAACCAGGTTTTGAATTGAATGTTTCTCCAACAATGTTAAATAATTCAGAATCAGAAAGCTGCTGAAATTCCGCTTTTCCTCGTAAATCCAATAAAGAATTTAAAATTTTACTAGAACTTGGTTTTGGCCTTTCAATTTCTTCTTTAAGAAGATTCAATACTTGATTACTAAAACTCATTTTGATTCAGCCTATTTAAAAATCTATTAGTCATAATTAAAGCAAATTATATTTATAATTTACTCAAAAAAATTTTAGTTTTTATAAATAAATAATGACCAATAATAATTTTTAATCTGAAAATTTTTAAATAATAGTCAAAAGTATATATAAAAGAAATAGATAAGAACAGTTTGTCCCTTTAGTTGACGTAAAGTGGTATCAAAAAACTCACCTCAGAATGAAAATTCTGGAAAGGAGATTATTAAAGAAGAGATTAGATTAAATTTAAAGTTATGGCTTCCATTGTTCTATATTATCTATTTTAGTTCTTTTTTGATTCCTGGGATAATTTTTCTATTATATATCATGTTTTTCTATCTACCTTTTTTCTTAGAAATTGGTGATTTTATCTCTCTTTTTACTAATTTACCTTCCCTCATTGCCTCTTTAACGATACCACTCGTATTAATAATATGTTATTTAATTCATTTATTCATTGTCGCGTTGATTACTCGATGGTTTTACACATTATCAGAGAAAAAATCACCTAGTAAAGCAGGGATTATTCCTAGAAACATTCCAAGTCAAACGCTCGACCAATACCATTTCCGAAGTTTTATTATCAAGTATCCTAAAAATGCATTTTCACGTGGTCCATTTCCCTGGTTATTAAAGTGGATGTTTAACTATGTGAGGACTAATAAAATAGGAAAGAAATCTGTTATTGAAGAACAATTTGGTGGTGATCGTTTCATAGAAGTTGGGGAAAATTCTTATATCGGAACAAATCCAGGTATTAGTTCGCATGCAGTTGAGGGTATATTCGGTAATATCTCAATTGCTAAAGTTAAAATTGGAAACAATGTTACCACTGCGGGATTTAATTGTTTTGCTCCAGGAGTAGAAGCTGGAGATAACTCGTGGTGGCTGCCTATGACTGGAGCAACTAAATATAATATTTTAAAAGGTAATAACTTCTATTTCGGAACACCTCTAAGGAAAATCTTTAAGAAAAAAGTCATGAGTTTCCTTCAAATCTCTGAAGCTGATTTGAAGAGAGCTGAAGAGCTTAAAGAAAAATTGAATATATTGAACAAGATAAAAGAAAAAGGTGATCATCTACTAAATGAGTGATACTTCAGATAAAATTGATTACACTATTGATTTCATAACAACCAGCACAATAAATAGAATAGGATATAAATTTCTTGGTTTATATATCCCTATCTTATGGTTTTCTGGATTTATGACTGTTGCTGTATTTTTCGATGTATCGAGATATATTCCATGGTACATAAATATGTTTTTAATCCCAATATGGCTATTTATTTTGTATTTTATTTTCGTTTTTGGTATCGCAATTTTTACAAAAGCCTTCATTTTAATAATAAATATGGTCCATAAACCTAAAGAAGGAGTCTTCAGAGCTGAAGAGGGTGATCGAGATTATGAATTCTGGAGATTAAGAGTAGAATTAAAAAAATTGGTTTTTTGGTTTATGAATAATGGCCCATTAACTTGGATTGTAATGTGGGGCTTCAGATGGATGGGAATTCAAGTAGATTTTTCAAGTCATATGCAAGATGCTTGGGCTGATGGTGGATTTATTGAATTTGGTCGGAATGTAACTATAGGACAGGGGGCTGTTGTCATGAGCTCAATGATTGTTGGAAAATATTTGATAATTAAAAAAGTAATCCTTGGAGATTACTCAGTAGTAGGGGGAATAAACATCATTTCTCCAGGTACAATTTTAGGGAAAGAATCTGTGATTGGTGCTTTTTCTGCGACAATTCTAAACCAAAATATTGAACCAGGTTGGATTTACTTGGGTCCACAATATGCAAGAAAACTAAAACCAAACAAATATGCAGAACAAAGACGTGATATTATATATAAAAAACATGTAGATGATGAAGTAAAATATCAAGTTGAACAAGAAGTCAATATTGATGAAGAAAAAAAAAAAATTGTCAATAATAATAGAGAGGACTAACGAGTATGTCAGTACCTTCGAGTCTAAAAGTAGGGCCAAATACTACTCTTATTTTAGCAAAAAAGAGATATTTGATTTTTTATCTCTTCTTAATCTGGGTTAGTATTTTCTCAATACAGTTTGAATTTTGGATATATTGGAATTGGTTGTATGGAAATAATCTCATGGAACCGAAAGCATTTATTCATTTTTTACTTCTATTACCAATACTAGTTTTTATTATGTATTTGACTGCAATTTTAGTATCCTTAATCTT
>JAEOTH010000018.1 GCA_016839915.1 Promethearchaeota archaeon | reverse complement strand
TTCATGAACGTTCTCACGAAATCCTATGAGAATTGCACCAAGTAAAATATTATTTTTAAAAAAGAGTTTGCGATACATACCCGAATCGAAGTCTTGTATAATAAATTTTTCTTGTGCATCGGCATCGGAAGAAATTTCTCCCATTGATGTTAAATCAATTCCAGCGACTTTTAGGGTGGTCCATGGAACCGTTCCAGTATACGGTACTTTTTTTCCAAGTATATTAATTGCTGCGATTTTTGCTTGATCGATAGCAGTAGGAATAATACCAAATTTAGAGCCTGGAAATGAAGCTATATCTACTGCATCACCAGCTGCATAAATATTTTCAATATTCGTCCGCATGAAGGGATTAACTTTGATAGCATACTTTCCTAGCCTTATTCCTGAATTTAGTGCTAAGGAATTATCATTTGCTACCCCTGTCGCATTCAACAAAAAATCACAATGATAATCCGAATTTCCCAATGGATCTAGCAATTTTATCTGGATTTTTTCTCCATTCCGCTTCATCTGGATACAACGGGTGTTAAAGAGAAAAGTTGTATTGAGGGAATGGTCTAAGAGCTTATTAAGAAAATAACCTCCCTCTTGATCAAGTTGCTTTCGTAATAAATACGGAGAACGATCAATAATAGTGGGATTGATGCCAATATCGGATAAAGCTTTAGCTAATTCAACAGAGAGTAATCCTCCTCCAAGAATAGTCGCTTTTTTGGATGAACAGGTTAACGCCTTCTCACGAATGTTTAACGCGTCATTTATTGAACGTAAACAATATAATGGACCATCTAACATCCCAGGAATTGGTGGGATAAAGGGTCGCGACCCCGTGGCTACTAAAACCTTATCATATCTAAAAAATTGATGATCAGAAGTTTTTACTATCTGATCAGTTGTGATTATCCGCTTTACATGAGTGTTTAGTTGAAGATTAATCCCTTTTGATTCATACCAATCTTTAGAATGTCGAATAATTTCATCAGGAGAATGACCTCTAATGATTTTATATATAGCAGGACGAGGATAAAAAGGAAACCGATCTTCTGAGAGCATAGTTATGTTCAGATCATCTTGGTTCTGTAAAAAGGTATTTAATGCCGTGATAGCAGCATGTCCAGATCCAATGATGACCACATTCATAGAAATTTCTCCAAAACGGAAATTTGAAAGCTACCTATCTTAAAAATAATTGTTTGACCTATACATAAAAAGCTTCTTTTCAAATAACAGTATTTTGAATAGTAACTCACGTTTACTTCAATATAAAAAGTAGTATAGGCATTAATTGTCTTGATTAGCAAATAGAGAAAGGAAAAATTCAATTCCAGTTAAAAAAATTATATTCTATACCCAAAAAGTTAATATTTTGCGTTTCTAGAACGGCAATCATTATGAGCTTCTGGTTTTGGATCAGTTTAATTGGCGAAATAATCATTTTTCCTATTTATATTCTCTCTTTGGAGCACATTAAACTACAACAAAAATTGGGTAAAGAAAAGGGAATCATTGTAGGTGATATACTAGGGATGATTTCGGGTTGGGGGTACTTTTTATTTCTTTTTGGAATCTGGATTTCTCCCCAACCTCGCTTTCTTATTCCATTTCTTGAAAAGGCTATTTTAACAGTTCCGACATTCGAAATAACAATTCCTCTTGTCCATCTTATGATTTTTCTTCCAACAATCATTGTTGTATTATGGTTATCTTTACTTGGAGTTAAAGAAGTATCTCTCAAGGTGGCAGAAACTCATCGTCCTGTAAAAATTGTCAATACAGGGGTATATTCTTACGTGAGACATCCCCAGTATTTGGGAGCCATTCTAGCCCATTTTGCAATATCAGTTTTGTTATCAGCATTTTATTCACTTGTGCTAACACCAATTATGATTCTTTATCTCTATCTACTTGCTTGGAAAGAAGAAAAAGAATTAGTACGTGAATTTGGATTAGAATATGAGCAGTACCAAGCAAAAGTTCCTATGATCATCCCTCAGGTGAAGAAAAGAAACGAATCTTCACAATAAACTCAAGATACTTTCCTGATCGCTTTCAGGAAGCTTCTTAATGCACAATTTCATGAAGGATTTTGAGGATCGTTCAGATTCAGCATTTTGAGAGATGATAGTCCTGAGAAAAAGTGAAACTTTGTCACTATTCATTTTTGACAATTCCCGGAGACTCCATGCCATTGCTTTCTGAACATAAAGCGCACTATCATTCCACAACTGAATCAGAATGGCTTCAACTTCAGACCACTGATCAGAGGATAATCGAACATTCCTTAATCTTATCAAGCAAACTAATGATAACCTGCGAATCCAAAAATTGTCAGATATAGTCCACTGATTAAATGTTTTAAGTAAAGTAAAATTACGTTTAACTAATTCACTACACAGTTTTGTTCCGAATTGATCCACAAGATCCCAGGTGTAAAGCTTTGAGTAATAATTTATAATCTTCATTAATAAGATATCTGGGTGTCTGGTAGCTAATTTTTCTAATAGTAAGATAGCTACTTTCTTTTCCTCATAATATTCTGTTTCAAACCATAAGTTATCACAAAGAGCAAGGTATCCTGCTAAATTACCTTGATATTCTTTCCAAATTAACCTAACAATGTTTAGTAAAATAGGGGTCTTAACAGCTAGTGGATTCTTACATCCTGGAATAATTGTATTAAAAAATGAGAATCTCTCTTCATTTTTTTCTCTATTTTGATATAAAATTACTCTAATTCTAGAAGTTGAGTCAGTGATTTTTGAATCTGGGGATTTCATTAGGGCCCATTCTTATCGTAGTCTAAAATGAGAGAAAAAGAGTAAGGTTCGATATTTATGACCTAGACCGAACCCTATAATTATTGGCTGTTGTTGTTTAGCAATTATTTTGGGAGATTAAATTCACCCGAAATAATTGAATAGGGTTATTTTTTACTTTTCTTCCCTGTGGATTTCTTTTTAGAAGTTACTTTTTTCTTTTTTGCCATTATTATCACCTTTTGTATATCTTATCAAGCTATTATTGGTAGGAGGTTTTGAGACCGCGTATTAAGTTTCAAAAAAACTCGGATAAGTTATTATCGACCTAATTGTCTTTATCAAAGTAATATCTCTCATACTCCTCTTCATCAAAATCGTAGTCTTCAATATCGTCAAGATCATCAAAATCGCTAAAATCGTCCTCATCGAATTCCTCTTCCCTTCCATTATCCCCATCATCAATGACTGTTTTTCTTTTTTTTGTGTTTTTTGGGCCATAAACCAAAGTTCTCACATCTTTTTGATTATTGAATCATTCACGTTTGCAAAGAAATAAGGCAGTTCCCTCTTAAACAAGAATCCACCTTAAAAAACCCTTTGGCTATTCACATATTTTAAATTTTCTAATTCAATAAGCTGTTATCCATAACCTAGATTTCCATATTAAAAACACAAATCAATTTCTAACGCAATCAACGTTTTAGTTATTTGGAAGATTTGTTATTCAGGCTTCATCACATTATTAATGTGGCAGCCTTGTTAATAAACGTCTGGAATTTTAAAAAGAATAACTTTCATGCTAATACTATTAACAAGTTAATTAAAAATGACCTTAGGCTCACACCCATTATACACATTGGATATCATGATAAACGAAATTCAAGAAGTATTCATCATAAAGGGGTTTTTTGGGAAGCTTTAGATCCACTTTAGTGTCCTTTTTACCACTTCTCAATAGAGAATTCTCATTCTCTAAAAATTGTTTAATGAAGAACATTTTACAACATTTATCATTAATAATAATCCCAATGCTCCTTAAATATTTGGAATTTTCATTATGATTATTACAGTATCCACGTAAATAATACACTGAAAAAAGAATATTATCTTTGAACTACTCTGATCTTAGGTTAAATAGATGGAATTAATCATTCCAAGTATATTTACACTTCAGACACCGATAGTAAGTGATTGGTTCCCATTCTAGTTTTTTCCTATTTGAACTCTCCCAATAATGGGCTTCATTATGTCCACATTTGGGACATGCTGTACGAACAGTCGGATCAATATAAAATTCCTCATCAATAATTAAAGTTCTATCATTCTCTTTATGTGGTATTCTTGTTTTTATATGATAAGAAGCAGATTCAGTTGGTATTTCTTCAAGAGTTTTACAAGAATTACAGTAAAGAGATACGAATCCTGATTTGAAATTCTTCTGTATTTTGGGAATCAGCAAGAATCCACATTTTTGACAAAAATTTACCAATTTGACTCACCGATCCTTTCAGCTTCATATGAATGAGATAATTATTCTAATGTGCTTTTTGGCCATTTAATGATTCTTAATAGTTTAATTGCAATGTTATAAGGTTAGGCTTGAAATAAAATAAAAAAATAGAAGAATTTTTCTCCTATTTTGCCGCGGCTAATTTAATATCTGGTTCTTGAACTGTTTTTCGACCAGAATGCCTTGCAATTTCTACAGCGTAACGTGAAACACCCATGGCAAACTCAGTTAATACCTGATTAAG
>JAEOTH010000068.1 GCA_016839915.1 Promethearchaeota archaeon | reverse complement strand
TTATTTTTTAGAAATTTTAGCATCAAACCAATTATGCCAATCCTAGCAATTATCATGAGTTTTTATTTAGGCAGTGATATAGAGATTGGATTTTTGATTGGAATAAACTTTTTATTACAATTTTTCCAGATGTTATTAATAGGTAAGATAATTACCAATAAAAATCTTAAACCATTAATGATAATAGGGTATACTTTAAGCTCGATTACTATTTTCGGATATATTATTTCAACTAATTTTTGGAGTTATTTCCTTTTTCAATTTTTAGTTTCTTTTAGTTATTCTATGCATTGGGCAGCTACTATAACTTATATAGCTCAAAAGACATCACCCAGAAATAAAGGAAAGTATATGGGCTATGCTAACACTAGTGTTTTCTCAGGAAGTTTTGCAGGAGGACTTTTATTCAGTTTATTATTATCTGCTTTTAACTCAAATTATTTTATCGTTATGTATTTTATGATAATATTTCCTGCAATTTCCACTTTAATTATTATCATGAAATTTAAACCAAACCAAAAAATTACCCTCTCTCCCAAAAAGGGGAAAGATTCTGAAGTATTGCATTAGGTTTATCAGGAACTATTTCTAATTCTTTTCTTATCCATTCTGAAATCCATTTATATTTTGCTTTAAATCGGCTATCCATGAAAATTATTGCTCCTTTATCAGAAATCTTTCTTATTGGCCTTCCTGAAGCTTGATTTGCTCGCTGAACGGCGGGGTATAAATAAGCAAAATTCCAGCCTTGTCTATTAAAAACTTTATCATAATATTTTATTTTTGCTTCTACTCTTGGGGTTGGTAAATGATAGGGAAATCCCGCTATTATCACAGAATTCATGAAATCTCCGGGATAATCTTCTCCTTCTGAATTTCTCCCTCCACATACTCCTAATAAAACAGCCCCACTATTTGAAGCCATACTTTTGAAATTATCTACCATTAATGCATTTTCAGAAGCGGATAATCCAGGTTCTTCAATAAATAGTTTCTTTTTATTTTTTTTTACTATTGTTTCTATTCCATTTGCTAATAATGCATTGAGAATTTTATATGAAGCACAAAAAATCCCTACATTTGCAGGAGTACAATTTAAAACCTCATCAATTTTTTTTATCATTTTTTTGAACATATCTGGCGTTCTATTATTTCTTTTAGTATCAACTCCCTCAATAATAATAGCCTTGATATTTTTCTTTTTGAAAGGTGAATCAGCAACAATTCCCTTATAACTCTTACCACACTCATTTAATCCCATAAGATTATTATAGACATACGGATTTACAGTCCCAGAGAGATTTAAACATGTATATCCTTCTTTTAAAATTGGGATAGCGATTTCTCTAGGATCTAAGGCTACAATTTCAAGTGAGATTGATCGCTTTCCTTTTTTCTCTTTAATATTATAACAAAAAAAATAATTATCCATTGTATATGTTTTCAACCACTTTAACCAAAATTCTGCTAATAACCCAACAAAATCTCTCGAAATTTCTCCATTTGCTAGCTTTTCTTCATGGATAGATACACTATAATCATGGAGCTCTTCAATAAAATTCTTAAATTCATTTAAATCAGAAAATCCTAATTTTTTATAAACCAATTCTAAAAAATTATCCGGAACAATAGGTTTTTCTTCCTCTCTAAGACTATTCTTTTTCTTTTGGAGTTGGTTTAATAATAGTTTTACAAACTTTTGCATTAAAATATCTGATCTATACATTTCAAGATCTTTTAAGCAGAGTTTTAATGAATAGGGAGTGATTTTTTTTGAATTAATTTCTGTTGCAGCATCAATTATGTTATGACATTCATCTAGCACTAAAATGCAGTTTTGAAGTTCTTGACCAATAAATTCCATAAAAGATTCACGAATATATGGGTTGAAAATCCATTGGTAATTACATATAATAACTTTCATTGCTTCAAGTAAGAATTTGCTTAAGAAATAAGGACAGTATTTTTTTTCTTTACAGAGAGTAATCAAATCTTCAGCATCAATCGGTTTATTAAATATCTCTGGAGCAATTGATAAAGGATTTTCATTTTGTGCTCTTTTTTTTAATAAATTTAAAAAATAAATACAGTTCCTGTTTTTCCTTAAATCACCACAAACAGACATAGCTTCTCTTGGATTTAGTTTGAGAGACAATAAAGTTTCATGCAGACACATTTCGTTTCTTCCTCTTATCGAAAGACCATTAAGCTTAACTTTAAAATCATCGTCGACTATCATTTGGGAGATTTTTATCAATTCTTTTATTATTCGACGATTTTGAGAATGTGTCCGACACATATAAATTATTTTTAGATTTTTCTCAAATGCTAAAGGGAGTAAGCTGCTTAAGGCAATAATTGTCTTTCCCGTACCGTTGGGTGCTAGTAATAAAGTTAATTTTTTGGATCTTGAACTTTCTTCAATTTGATTAGTTATTTTTTCTTGATTTTCTCTGAATTTCTCGTAAGGGAAAAAAGATAAATAGTTTATTTTTGTACACCAAAATCTAATTTATATTTTTCAAACTACTTTAGAATTTATATTGCTATAGACCTTAAGAATTTAAAAGTTTATAATGTTAATCGTGTAATATAGGATTTCTTGCTGCTTGTACAGCGTCTAACCGTTTAATAGGCATATTAAGAGGAGCTTTTTTTATTATTTCAGGATTTTCTTTTGCTTCTTCATAAATTTTATTCATTACATAAACAAAATAATCTAAAGAATGTTTTGATTCAGTCTCAGTAGGTTCTATCATTAAAGCTCCAGAAACAATCAAAGGAAAATAAATTGTAGGTGCATATATACCATAATCAAGAATACGTTTTGCAATATCCTCTGTGGTCACTTCATTCGGCATATCTTTATCAGAAAGTACAAACTCATGCTGGCAAATTCGATTAAACGGTAGATAATATTTCTTCTGTAATTGAGTTCTTAAATAATTTGCATTTAAAACAGCAATTTGACCAACTTTCTTTAGTCCCTCAGCTCCGAGAGCTAAAATGTAAGCATAAGCTCTAACAATTACTCCAAAATTTCCCCAAAAGGCTTTTATTCTACCAATTGATTTATCATTATTTTCTTGACATACTATCCCTTGTTCAGTAGAAATTAGACATGGTTTAGGAAGAAAAGGAATTAATTCATTAACAACACCTATAGGCCCAGATCCAGGTCCACCGCCCCCATGTGGAGTAGAAAAAGTCTTATGCAAATTCAGATGAACAATATCGAATCCCATATCTCTTGGCCTACAAATTCCTAACATTGGATTTAAATTTGCCCCATCATAATAACATAATCCTCCATTTTCATGAACAATTCTTGTGATCTCCTTAATTTCCCTATCAAAAATTCCAAGTGTGTTAGGATTTGTTAACATAATTCCAGCGACATCACCCTCATGCATGGCAAATTCTAATTGATCCAACGGAACCTCTCCATTTTTATTTGATTTTATTTCAATAATTGAAAATCCTGCCATTTTAGCAGATGCTGGATTGGTTCCATGAGCAGAGTCAGGAACAACAATTTTCTTTTTTTTAATACCCTTACTTTCAAAATATTTTTTCATTATCAATAAACCAGCTAGTTCCCCATGAGCTCCAGCTGCCGGTTGCAAAGTAAATCCATCCATTCCGGTGATCTCCTCTAAAAGCTTTGAGAGTTGGTATATTAATTCAAGACATCCTTTATTTTCTTCTTGTAATGGATGAATATTGGCGATTCCCGGCAATCTCGCAATATCTTCATTTACTTTAGGATTATATTTCATAGTGCAGGAGCCTAATGGATAAATCCCAGTATCTACACCATAATTTTTATTACTTAATTTAATGAAATGGCGAATAATTTCAATTTCGGGAATATTAGGAATTGGTAAATCTTTTCTTTGTAAATTTTTTGATAGAATTTTATTAATGTCAACTTCTTTAATATCCATTTTAGGTATAAAATTTGGTTGATAATTCTCATTTCCTTTTTCAAAAATCAATTCAATATTAGACTTCATAATACTTTCCCCTCAACTTTATTATTTAAAGCAGATTGAGCGGCTTCAAGAAATTTTCTTATTGATTTTTCTGAATTTATTTCAGTAACACACACTAAAGCAATATTTCTCATTTCGGGATAATACTTTGAAATTTTTAAAGGAGGTAAAAGGTTTCGCTGTTTACACTGCTCAATAAGAGAATCGATATCATGACATTTAATTAAAAACTCATTATAGGTCGGTCTCTTATTTAAAATTTCATAACCAGGAATTTTACTTAGTTCTTGTTTTAAGAAATGAGCTTTTTGAATATTTTGTATCGCAATTTCTTTTAGACCAATGCTCCCTAACGCTAAGAGATAGGTCAATGCTGCTAATGAGCAGAGTGCTTGGTTTGTACAAATATTGGAACTCGCTTTTTCTCTTCGAATATGTTGTTCCCGTGCTTGCAGCGTTAATAAAAATCCCTCATTTTCCCCATCTAATTCTTTAGTCTTACCAATCAGTCTTCCTGGCATTTTTCTTAAATATTTTTGTTTAGCAGTAAAGATTCCTAACCCTGGTCCACCAAAAGAAGGATTGATTCCGAAAGATTGTCCTTCAGCGACAAAGATATCTATATCAGTTGTTCCAGGAGGTTGTAATATCCCTAAACAAGTTGGGTCGGTCATTACTTGAATGATTAAACAATTAGAGTATTTTTCTTTCACGAATTTTGTTATCTTATAAACATCCTCTATGTCCCCAAAAAAACTAGGACTCTGGAATAACACAGCTGCGACATTATCATTTAATTTTTCTAATAGATTTTCTTCATTAGCTTTTTCTATATTAATATCTTGCCCCCAGCAATATGTTCTAACAACTTCCTCATATTCAGGATGAATTCCTCTCATTAAAATTACAGTATTTTTCCGTGTAATAATTGTAGACATAATTGCTGCTTCAGCAAGAGCTGTTGAACCATCATACATACTTGCATTAGCTACATCCATTTGAGTTAAACGAGAAATTATTGTTTGATACTCATAAATAGCTTGCAAATATCCCTGGCTAGCTTCAGCTTGATAAGGCGTATAAGAAGTATAAAATTCTGATCGAGAAGTTACAAAATCAACTAATGATGGGATATAATGAAAATAACATCCTGCTCCTAAGAATGAACTTGAATATAATTTATTTTTATGGGAAACTTTTTCTAATTGACGTAAAAGATCTGGTTCAGATAATCCAGAGGGTAGATTAAGCTCATTAATAATTAAATCGGTAGGGATATCCTGAAATAGTTCTTGTAAAGATTTTACACCAATTACATATAACATCTTTTCAATAGTTTTATTATCATGAGGTACAAAATCCAATTTAAACAACTCAATTATTAAATTATACAAAAATTAAATAAGACAATAAAGAAAAAAATATTAAGTTTTTTCGTTTTGGATCCTTTCTTTATATTTTTCAGTTGATAGTAGCTCGTCCATTTCACTCGGATGAGAAAACTTGATTCTAATTATCCATCCAGTTCCAAATGGAGAAGAATTAACAATTCCTGGATTATCAGCAAGATTTTCGTTAATGTCAATGATTTCTCCAGATAAAGGCATAAGTAAATCACCAACAGCTTTTACTGATTCGATTTCTGCTACATTGCTTCCCTTTTCGAAGACCATACCAACTTCAGGAAGCTCTACAAATACAATATCACCTAATTGATGTTGAGCATAATCTGTAATTCCTACGGTACCAACTGAATCTTCAATTCTAATCCATTCATGCGTTACTGTGTATTTTAAATCGTTAGGAAATTTATAATCCATAATCTTCACATTTTCTATATTATTTACACATTTCTATAAAATGGTGTAGCAACAATTTTTCCTCTTAAGAATTTATTGCGAATTTCAATTTCAATTTTAGTTCCTTCTTCTTTATATTGTTTTTTTACAAACCCTAAACCAATAGTTTTTTTAAGCGTGGGTGAATAACCACCAGAAGTTACATATCCAATTTCTTCTCCGTTCTTAAAAATTTTGTAATTTTCCCTAATAATACCTTTATCGATCAAATTAAGACCTACTAAAACTCTTTCTGTTCCTTCAGTTTTTTGTTTTATTAAAACTTCTTTTCCTATATAATTAATTCCCTCCTTAGGTTTTACTAACCAAAAAAGACCAGCTTCAACAGGAGTAATTGAATCACTTATTTCATGTCCATAAAGTGAATAACAAGCTTCTAATCTCAGAGAATCTCTTGCTCCTAATCCAGCTGGACTAGCTCCAGTCTCTGTTAAATCATTCCAAATTTTTACTGCATCTTCATTTTTAAAAGATATCTCAAATCCTCTCTCTCCAGTATATCCTGTTCTTGCTAAAAAAACAGGAGTATCTTTAATTCTACAATGCGCAAAATAAAATCGGTTAATTTTTGATAAATCTGCATCCACTAAAGGTTGAAGTAAATCATCTGCTTTTGGACCTTGAAAAGCTACACGAGTTCTTTTTTCTGAAAGGTTTGTAATTTTTACATCTCTTTTATCAATATGTTCTTCTAGCCACTGGAAGTCTTTTTCGATATTACCAGCATTTACAATCATTCTAAAACGCTTTGGATCTTCTTCGTAATAAACGAGATCATCAATTACAGTTCCATTTTCGTAACACATGCATGAATATTGCCCTTTAGAAGGTTCCAATAAATTTAGATCATTTATCATGATATCTTGAAGAAATTCAATTACATCTTTACCTTCAAGAAGAAATTCCCCCATATGTGATATATCAAATACACCCGCGTTAGAACGAACCGCTTCATGTTCTTTTATAATACTTACAAATTGAACTGGCATCAACCATCCAGCAAAATTAACCATACGAGCACCGTAGTTTAGATGAGTCTCGTAGAGAGGAGTTTTTCTATTATCGGTTGGTTTAGTACTCATTAGTTCTACACAACATTACAAAATTAATGTGTTTAAATTATATAGTGGAATTTAAAAAATCATAAAAATTTATTTATTAAGTATATTTTACCAAACAAAATGAATGATGAAAATAACAAGAATCACTATTTATCATTAATGGAATTAATAACTGAGAGTCTTTTACGTGATTTGATTTTATTTACTTTCCTTTTTATACTAATCATCGCTCAAGTATGGGATAGTGTACTCTTATTATTATTTCCTTTAGTTACATTTGCTTTTTCGTTATTTTTTAGAATACTCAGCAATAATAAAATCAGAACTGAATTTAATAATAGTCTTATTATATATAATCCATTAGGAGAAGAATCAAAACATGCAAATCGGTTCTTTTTTTGTACGCTTTTCCAATTAATCTTAATTTTATGGTTAGGTGGAGAATCATTATATAATTCTCATATCATTAATAGTTATTTCTCATATTTTTTGGGATTTCTTATCTTTTTATACACATTTAGTTTTTTTTGGGTTTTTATTGATTCTTGGAAGAATACAAAGATTGAAATTATACCCTACATAACAGAAGGGAAATCATCTCTAAAGGTCAAATCGCAAGATTTAAGCAAAGTAATATCTTATTTAAAATTGAAAAATTTTAAGGTAATAGCTATCACTACTCTTTTGGTTTTCATTACTTTAAACATTCTAAATATAATATCTCTTCTTTTCATAAATAATAATATGCCTGGAATACAAGTTATTCTTCCGGGGACTCAAATATTAACTCTTTCTTATCTTTTTTATGGATTTCTTACCATCTCACCAATTCTAACCATTATTCTACTAAATAAGAATTATAAAACTATAAATACTTTAAGCAAGGAAAAGTTTGAAGCTATTCTCGATCCACTACCAAGAAATATACAAATAAAAATCCGTGAAAATCTTAAAACTCTGAATAATAAATTTAAAGAGCAATTGAAAAATCAATAAATAGTGAATTTATTACAAGAACGAGTAAAATTTTAATCTAGATGTCCTTTTCTTTTCATTATTGAACGAGTTAAAGTTCTAAAAATTTTTTTATTATTTTCTCCACTTTTAGAGGATGTTTCAAAGAAGTTGTCGATGTTATATTTCTCCTTAAATTCTTCAGCATGTTGAATTTCAACACTTCTCCTAATATCTGCTAAATCAGCTTTTTCACCTACCAGAATAAATACAGGATTATCCGCATTATTGATAACAATTTGGTACCATTCATCCAAATTGTCAAAACTACTTCTTCGTGTAATATCATAGCATAATAAGCACCCTGTAGCACCTCTTGCATAATTTGGTAAAAAAATCCTAAATCGTCGTTCCCCCGCGAAGTCCCAGATCTGAAGATTTGCTGAGGTTTTTTCATCGATCTTTATTTGGTAGATTGCGAGATCTGTCCCAATTGTGATCTTTTGTGGAATAAACTGTCCAGTCGTTAATCTCTGCACCATTGTACTCTTACCCACGCCTCCATCTCCTACAATAACGATTTTAAAGAGAAGTTTTCGACTTGACATTCTATTTATTTTTCATTATAGAATTGTTATTAATATATATAAAATTGTTATAATTTAATTTAATTGTAAATACTTTTTGTTTGTATAATAATAAGTGATTAAACAGATTTTATTTTAAAATAGTTTAGGAAATAAATAATAAATAAAAATTAAGAAAAAAAATTAGTCTTCTAAAATATCCTTTAACTCTTCTATATTTAGATCTAGATATTTGGCTGTAATTAAATCCTTACCTAATAGATTTAAGAAATTTTTCTTGCGTTTTTTATTTAAAAATTTCTTCATTTCAGATAAATCTGGATTTGGATCAGTAATTTCAAGTAATTTCTTTTTTACCGCTGTATCAACTAATTTCTGACCAACTTCTGTTCTAATTATAAGGAATGCTTCACCTGAACCTTTTGGAGCACCCCATGGTGAATATGAAATGTCTGAGAATTCTCCCGAGAAGTCAGTACAATACTTACAGCCTGTCATACCTCCTGAGGAACATGCATAGCCTATTTTTAGTGATGTACGTTCTGCTCCTGTGTTAAAATCTGATGTGAGAATTTTAGCAAGCCCCTGAAGATGGCATGGATTAGCTAAAATACCGATATCACGTTTGTAATCCTTGTAGGCTTGTCCAATCCCGGTAATTAATGGTCCTGCATTATCCATTGTGGCTTTTGGAATGAATTTTTTTGCATCTTTCTCGTTGTCTACTACAATAGGGAAAGCAACAGGTGGTTTTTTACTTTTAACTTCACTTAGAACCATATGTTTCACTATCCCCGCTTCAAATGCAGCCACCACAAGATTATATAATATTTCGTCTTTATTCTTTGATTTAACTTGAATAATATCATTATAAACTCCAACAGCTAAATCGATACGTGTCTTGCCAAATAATTTTTGTTCTATCTCTGATATAGGAAGAAAACTTCTTGGACATGCATTATAGCATAATCCTACAGTTTCAGCACATTCATCTACAACAAAAGCTTCTCCAGTTTCTTGATTAAAGTCCATATGCGGACAGAAAGCATTACAACTTCCACAGTGGATACATAAACCTGCATAAATTACTTCATTTTCCAGATCTTGGCTTGATTTTTCAACTTTCATCTAAAATAACCATGTTTTTTTGTGAGTGTGAAATTTCACACTAAATGAAATCTCACACTAATAAAAAGGTTTTTTGTGCTAGTTAATATTTGAAATTACAAATGATAATAGAAAAAAAGAAAAAAAATTAGAATTATTTATGAGAATTTAGTATTTTCTTGTAAATTATTATTATACTCAAAGTGCTAATAGTAAAAATAATGATCAAAATATCATATCCAGCAATCCGAGGTGGGAGGTTAATAATTGTAATATCTGTAGTTTCAAAGTACGTTAAACCATATTCTGATAATTGGACAGGAATATTATTGGAATAGTTTAAAACTACACTTACTGGCACTCTTTCGATTGGAACTACTATGGTAGTAGTGCCATTAATCCATTCAGGACTATTAAATTCTAAAGTTAAACCACTACTATATATTTCGATTGGAATTGGTTGTGAATAGCTATAGGAATTTAAATGTTCGTTAACATCCACGATAGTAATATTGAGTAATTTGCTTGTAGCATCATATATCGCTTCGGTAATATTATATTTAGGAAGGTAAGGGTTGTCAAACCAAGGGAAAAAGAACCAATCAAGAGATTCTCCCATAACTGTTTCGAGAGATTGTATAAAATCTGTAAAAGTAGCAATTTCAAAGTAAAATTCATGGGTAAAAAATCTTAATCCTTCAAGAAATTTATCAGTGCCTATTATACGTCGTAAATTTTCAAGTACAACTGGAGCCTTCCTATATGCTGTATAATAGTAATCTGTTCCACTACTTAAGCATTCTGGGATAGACTGATTAATCCTATTTGGTAATCCAACATTCAATGAATAATACCAAACCCCTCTATCGTATTCACTTATTAACCAATAATATGGTTCAAAAATTGGCCAAGTTGGATGAAAAAAATCTTTTGCCCAGTCTGTGATCCAGCATACAATCCCTTCATCTAAAAAGCCCCAATCAACCTCATCAACCCCAACTAAATTATAAAACCATTGATGACCGATTTCATGGACGATAACATTTTCAAGATATAACCATGGATCATAATATCTATCTGCTGCTTCAGAGGCGTATACTTGACATGGATATTCCATACCTCCATGATGAGTATACTCTTGAACAACATTTAATGTGGGATAGGGATAATCTCCAAATGTATAATTAAATAAACCACCAGCATTCATGCAATTCAAAGCAAATCCTTGCCATAGCCAACTTGACTTATTAAGAAAATAAGTAGAAGCGGTAATATTACCTTGAGGAACACTAACAACAGCCGTTTCAGTTATAAAATAACGAGATGCTGAAAATGTTACTTCACGTACAGGTAGACGTGGATTGTAGTGAAGAATTGTTCTTTCTCCTATAGTCTTATTTTCTATCAATTCACCTGTAGCTGCAACAGTCATGTTTTCAGGTACATTGATAATAAAATCATAATAACCCATATCAAAATAGAAAGGATCTCCCGTTAAAATATATGGATCAATATTCCACCCGTCAAAATTATCAAATACACAAGGTTGAGGATAACAATTTGCGAATTTAAAAATACGAGATTGATTATGATCCCAACCATATTCATTTGCTCGATCAATACCACCATCGGGAAGTGTTGTATTAAAGGAAATAATGAATGAAGTATGATTAGTTGGCTCTAGTTTAGTGGTTAAGTTTACTCACATTAATTGGGTACTATTAAAGAAATCGAATGTTAGTTCTTGTTTGGGGGCTCCTAATGTAGTTACATTTAAGATCTCAATATATCCTGGTCTCGTATCATATTCCATCCCAGATGCATAAATATGGAAAGGTATCTGAGTAAAATTTACAGGATCATCATTATAAAAATCAACAGTTAAATTCCCTGCCACTGTACATGTGTCTTCATCTAAATAAACCGATAAGTTATAAGAAGAAAATTCATATCCAGTAAAATTTCCTGTTTTAAATTGCTCATAATTCGATAGTACCGGTTGAGGAGTAATATCCAAGTTCTCAGGATAAATTATTGGATGCATTACGTTAACCGAAAAAATGGTTCCTAGTAAGATTGTTGAAAATAGAATTGCAAGGATACACATATTTAGATTTTTATTTCTAACTTTCATGTTAACCATCAATTTACTTAATTTATATAGATACTTTTTTTTATATTTTTTTAGATATATTACTTTAATAAAGATTAAGGTACACTTTTCGAACAAAATGGTAAAAAGTGTATAAATTTCATAATCTCCAAATATTTAGTTTTTTTATTAAAGTTATTAATAAAAAATCTATGTTAATTTATATTTTAAATTAATATAGTCCAATTATTGAAATTATTGAGGAAAGTAATATAATTTACTTAGATATGAAATTAAAGTATTAAAACTTAAAATGAATTTCAAAAAGATTAAAAGAGTGTTCTTTCCTTGAACTTCTTTAATTTATTAATATAATTTGTACAATTCTTACATTCTGGTATCTTACATAAAAACTTCTTTTTTGGTAAATTACAGGTATTTTCAAATGGACAAATAAAGATTTTTAATATTGAAAGAAAATCTGCGTGAATATTCATGTTAAAGTAAAAAATTAAAGTTAAAGTATTTTAAATAAAAAACCGATTCAATCTTTTTAAAAGATTGGAGAGCGAAAATTTTATATATAAAATTTATACAACCTTCACTGCTGAGATCTTAATACAAAAGTACAATTAAGTTTCATCCTTTGAATTATCTCGAAGTCGAGAGCAGGTGTCATCAAGTTTTTTAATTAAATGATCACGATCCTTCCACATAATCCATGTATTTCCTGATTTTTCAAAATGAAATCCAGTAAATTCCTCATTTATTTTAGTTAATGTTTTTTTAACAAAACTCCAAGAAAACCCAGTGTCTTCTACTATTTTAGCTATGGCAACTGGATGATTAATTTTAAGAGAATTATTAAAATATTCAATAATTTTTTCAAAACCAGTTTTAGGAGAGTCTTTTAATTCAGCCATTATCGTTTTACTTGCTTTTTAATTCATAGAATCAATTTTATTTTATATAATTAACTCTCTTTTCTTTAAAATTTGCTATTTACGCATTTCGATGAATTTACCTGATTTCATCAACTCACAAGGGCTTAAGTAGGTTAATCCCGATGTTTCTACGAAAGTTTCCAATAAGTTACTCCATTTCTGATATTTTTTTTTACCTGCTCCAAACGGTCCTGGAATATCCATCCCTGCGAGCATTGTATCATCGATAATTTTATATCCGGAGACAATTTTCTCTTCTAAGAGTTTACATCCTTCATTTAATTGAATAGCCATAAATAGTTCTAAATCGAAGAGTCCCGCTTTTTTGTCTAATTTTATTTGAGGTTTACCTCCAATCCATTTGAATAGTCCTTCACCAGTTTTTCTCCCTAATTTTCCTTCATTTACTAACTTAGTTAACGCATTTCCGGGCTTAAAATCAGGCGAGACTTCTTTCTCGAAATATTTTAAGACATTGTATATTACATCAAGGCCTAAGTAATCCCATCTAGCAAATGGACCAATTTCCATTATTTCTTTTACATCTGCATCTATACTTTCTATTAGAATATCTTTATTCATAGCATAATCAAGAAGCCAATTCAAATAAGCACTAGTTCCTATTGTTAGCCGATTTACTATAAATCCTGGACTCTCTTTTTCAAGAATTGGTAGGACTCTTTTTCCCTTTAGAGCAGGAAATTGCTCACAAATCTTTTTTGCAAATTCAACTGTTTCTTCTGAAGTATCTTTACCCTTAATAATCTCAATTAATCTGAGTACTACTATTGGGGTAAAAAAGTGACATCCAATAACTTTATCTGGTCGTCCTGAGGAAGATCCAATTTCTGTTATACTCATTGTTGAGGTATTTGTTGCCAAAATTGCATGTTTTGGAGCATATTTGCCTAATTTTTCAAATAGTAATTGCTTAATTTTCATTTTTTCGGGAATTGCTTCAATAATAAAATCAGCATGCTGAACAGCTTTTTTTAAATCTCCTTCTTTTTCAAGATTCTGAATAATACTAGCGTGTGTAACTCCTGGCTTTAATCTACCTTTAGATTCAAGTTTTTTTAAACCTTTTTCAATTTTAATTGCTGCCTTTTCAAGAATTTCATTACTCAAATCATTTAAAATGACATGTTTAAAACCCCCCATTAAAGCGACTTGAGCAATTTCATGACCCATTGTTCCAGCGCCAATAATTGAAATTGTTTTTATATTACTGATATCAACCAATTTTTTAATCCTCGCTTATCACACTTAATATTTATTAAAAAAATACCTTTAAATTACGAAAGTAGAGATAAGATACCATGAGAGAAGCATCGTACCTATCCCTAGAAAAATTGAAATAGGCAATCCAGGCAATATCTTGTTTCGTTTTAAACCAGAAATCGTAATTCCAGTACCAATAATTATGGCACAAGCAGTCAAAATCATAACAATTATATTATTAGTCTGGACCAGTGCACTTGACGTAAGCATGCTATAAAATGCTAAATCACCTATCCCTATCTCCAGTTTCTCTGTATCATACTGATATTCTCCAGACTCTATTTTTTGCTTTAATTCTTGCTCTGAAGAAACGTTTTCTTCGCCTGAATTTGATGCAATATCAATCAATTGTTTGATTGGACCACGTTTATATAACACAGAGAAAATATCTAAACATGAAATTCCAATTAAAATGGATAATGTGGTCCAAAGAGGCATTAACACTCCCATCGATGCTCCAATTAACAGTCCTATGTATAAAACTATAAAATTTTTTGTTTTTATTGATTTTGAAGTAAAATATTGATATAGCATTAAAGTTGTAAAAACTCCAGCAAGGATAATTAACTCGGCGTCAAATAAGTAGAATAAATGTGGAAAATTTAAAAATATCAAAAATAATATTATTTCTCCAAAAAACCAAGTTTGAAAAAATCCTATCAATGCGAAGCTAAAGCCAAAAATATACATCAAAACACCCATTCCTTTTTTCTTGATTATAAAAACTATTAAAAACGACGATATTAGTGCAATTGCTGTATAAATTAAGCCATTTATAATCCCTCCTAATGCCCCCAATTCACTTTCTGATACGTAACCTCCGTCATACTGAACTCCGGCTTCAATATAGGCTATATAAGCCAATATCCCAGAGATAACGACTACAATGATAATAGGGATTGCATATGAATTTCTTTTTATTCTATAAGTTGGGAAGAAATGAGGGATAAAATCTTTTTTAATTACTTCCTTATCAGGATCTCCTTCGTTTGAAGAATCTTGAGTGTAATCCTTATTTAAATTGTTTTCCTCTGAATTCTCAAGTAAATCTGTCATAATTTATTACAATTCACTGTGAATAAATAATTAATCTAATTTATAATATTAATAATGACTTAAATACCTATTATTAATAAATTCAAACCCTATCTTCCAATATTTGAATATTAGAAAGAAACTTCTTAAGGAAAGAAACTTTTAAAACTCTGATAATGCTAAAACTTCAAAAATATCAACAAAAGATTCGTAAGTATAAAGTTAAATTAAAAAGGATTATTACAAGAATAGGAATTTCTTACTCTGAGGAATTTGAACTAAGAGATGAAGCATTAGAAAAACTAATTTTGCCTTGTCAATTAGGAATTCTTTTTTTTGGAGATTATGATATACATTTTTTTGAAAAGATTAAATCTAAATTAAATCATATTTATAATTCTTTTTTTTTCAATATTCACAATCTAGGAGTCTATAATTTCTCTAGTAAAACCTTCTCTATGGGTGTGAAGAAAGAACATAAAGAAATGAAAAAAACTTATGAAAAAATTAAGATACACCCTACTAACAAATTTTATCAAATCTTAATAGATAAGAGAATTGAAGAAAACCTTGGAATGATAATTGCAATTACCGATCTTCCGTTATATTCTAGTAGCGACGATAATATTCTATTTTTATTTGGAGAAACTCATTTAAAGCACCGTTGTTGTGTAGTTTCATCATTAAGGTTTAAGGAACAGAGCTATATTAGCGGAGATCTTCATTATTTATTTGAACAGCGTGTCATCAAAGAAATTATTCATGAAATTGGTCATATATTTTTAGGTCCTGGCCATTGCCTTGACAATTCATGTGTCCTGCGATTCTCTCATGAAGTAAAAGACATTGATCAAAAATCATTTGGGTTATGCAATAAATGTAAAACCAAATTAGACCATCTCAGAGTAATAAATAATTTTTAGAGTAGATTAAAATGAAACAATCGGTAATTTATGGATAAACTCTTTAACTAATTCAACTCTTTGTTTTCTTTCCTTTTTATAATAACGCAGTGGATAGAGTTCGTTTATTATAAATTTATAGAGCTTTGCCCATGTCTTAGCTACTTTACTAATTCTATAGTTTTGAGCAACCATTTTAGAGTTCATTCCCATTTCTGCTCTTAAAGCGTCATCTTTAAATAATTTCACTACATTATTCTTAAATTCATCAAGATTGTTTGCGAGATATCCTGTTTTACCATGTCTAATTACATTTGATATACCGATTGCGTTTGCGCCTATACAAGGAGTTCCTTGCGCCATTGCTTCAATTAAAACCAATCCTTCTGCTTCAATCCAAGACCAAAGGCAAGCTAAATCAGCAGTATTATATAATTTTAATAGATCTGTAAAAGGCACTCTTCCTAGATATGAAACATTCTCTCTATAATTCTTCCTCTTAATATATTTTTTAACATGTGAACTTGATGGTCCATCACTTCCTACAAGAACCAAATGTGAATCTGGTACTTCTTTTTGGATTTTTCTGAATGATTTTATGATACTTAATTGATGTTTTTCAGGAGATAACCTTGAAGCATATAATAGTATCTTTTTACCGTCCAAATTATATTTATCTCGTATTCCATTTTCTTTTACATTAGTAAAATATAAGTCTGAGATTCCATTGGTCATGCAGATAATAGGCTCTTTAAATCTTTGGTCTCTGAGTAAATTTTTTTTCGATTTAGTCGGAACTGAGACAAGATCATATTTATCTAATATATGTCTTTCGTAACGCCAAACCCAATCCATCCTTGAAAGAAGTTTTCCTAAAACGGGAATATATTGTGCAGTATAAAAACTAAGAGGGGAATTATGAGTTCCAGCCATTGGAATACCTAAATATTTTGCCCAGTTAATTGCCATCGAGCCAAAACTGGCATGTGTATGAATGTGGGCCATATCTAAATAGTCATGAGAAGTGAAAAAGTATCTATGTATTGGAAAACTTAAAACAAAACCAGTCTTAGGGGAAATTTTTGCTCCAAAAAAGTTATGGTGGTGTAAATTCTTGGGTTTAGTTTTAGGCGTCTCTATTCCTGGAGCAAATACATGAACATTATGTCCTGTATATTTTGCTACACCTTCAGCAAGATTTCTGCAAGCAATGGCAGTACCATTGACTTGTGAATACATTGATGAAAAAAATCCGATGTCTAGTTTTTGCTTTACCATTATAATTCAGAAATAAGAGAATGAAGCATTAAGTCTATTATAGAAAAAAGTCTTACTAATGTAGTTTATATAAACATGTCTTTTAATATATAAAAATATGTTATATTTAATAAAAAAATTTCGATTTTTTAATAAAGATAATATATAATAAAATTGAGCTTATTAATTTTAATAGTTATAAGATTTAATATAATCCATTGAAAAGTAAAATTCATATTATAAATTTGATAGGAATTCTTTTTTTTCATACACTTTTTAACATCGTGTAACTCATTATTATTTTAGAATTTGGATAAAATTTAAGTTATACCTTCTATATTAGTAGCGTTAATGAGTGTGATAGTGTCAATATCGAATTTCTGCTTTAGTTTTCTTTAATATTACTATTTAATTGGTTAGATATAATAAGCATATATTTTTTTATGAATAATTACAGTTTTCAGTTTAATAAATTATCTAATTCCAATTTCTATTTCCAAAATTAGCGAATTTAATTTTAAAATATCAAGTTTCAATTCCAGATTTGCTAAAATAATAAAATTTTTTTGCAGTGTTTAATGACTTAAAATCATGGATGCAGAAGAAGAAAAAAGAATTATTGGAGATTTATTAAAACAAAGGAGATTGTCTTATTCTATCGAAGTACTAGATGTTCAAGGAGATAAGTGCACCGTACGTAATAATTTTGGCTCTACCATAGTATATGTGAAAAAAGGAGATACCTATATTCTAGAAGAATAATTTATGATTTACGAACTTTATTCTAAAAATTACTTTCTTTTTAAGGGGTTCTGTTTTATAATTAATAATTAAGAATCTTATATTACATTTTAGATAAGAATTTAAGATAAAAATTTTATACATTAATTAATAGAAGTAAGATATTTTTAACAATATTTAGTTGATTAAAAATTCGAAGAAGAAGGATTGGGTCAGAAAATACCGAGAGTAAATTCATAGAAAAATTTCGAGCGGTAATGGATGATCATATTTCACTTTCAATCTATAACAAAAAAAAGAAATCAATCTGTATTATACGAAAAGATTTAGCAAAATCATATGAAATCGAAGTTGATGCTTCGGAAGCCCCTGTATTGAATAAAATGCTTAATGAGCCAGAGCCCTATGAGAGTTCTATTGCTGATGTAAAAATTTTGGAGGATGAAGTTTTTCCGATTAATGATGCCTTTCAGAATGTTTTTGGTAGTGATAAAGAACTTAAATTAAATTCTATTAAATTGGCCATTGGAAGTAATTATCATGATTATGTGACAATTGAAGAAAATG
Source organism: Promethearchaeota archaeon (assembly GCA_016839915.1). Classification (GTDB taxonomy): domain Archaea; phylum Asgardarchaeota; class Lokiarchaeia; order Sigyniarchaeales; family SOKP01; genus Loki-b32. The sequence goes on along the minus strand of JAEOTH010000068.1, from coordinate 36,764 downwards.
ACCTTATAAAGTTTGATGTGAAACCAACTCTTAGCGGATTAAGGGATTTTATTAAGGATAATAAGGAGAGTTTTTTAGGTTTTTTAGACAGTGAATATATTAGTGAGGAAGGCAATGTTATATATCTAAATTGTAGCAAAAAAAATGTTTCAGAAAATATTTACTCTATAAAAGTACTAATCCTTGCTTCGATGCAACAAAGAGGGTTTTTTCTACAACAAGAGCACAAATACTATGGGCTCCAGCTTTATGTTATTATTGAATCGAGAAAATCTAATGATGATATGCTTTTTGAATTTTTGAAGGAACTAAATATTGATTGGGAATTAGTATTTTTTAGGAGAAAACTTGCTATCCATGATTGGATGGAAATAGAATGTGAAAGAAATTCTGAAAATCTCAAAAGTTTTCTTCGGGCAAAATTTGAGACTCTAAATTATTTTGATGTGAACAATATAATACGGTTAACAGTTAAAAATCAATTACCTTTTAAAGTAGCCAATAAAATGGCGTCATTGTTATATAAAATGAAAAATGAACGAGCGATTCGAATTCAAGATAAAAAATACAATGAAAATCTTTATCAAGAAGATCAAATTCAACAAGATGAATATTCGATTACTCTTAAAAAAGCAGAGGTTGTAGCTGCTGCTAAACTTGCTTGTGTATATTTAGGCATTCAAAAAAAGATAAAATTTGACCGTGATATCTCTGATGATGAAGTTCTTAAGTATGAAAAGGAACTATTGAATATCTAATTTCAAAAAATTATGTAAAATATAAAAAATAGATAATTAATTATTAATTCAATCCATAAGATTGTTTCAATAATTCGTGATTTACCTTTCCTGTGGTTAAACTTTTCCCTGTTTTGATATTTGTTACAGTATAAATTGCTGGAGCAAATAATCCGGGATCAATATCATAAAAATTATAATTTACTTCTTTAAATGTTTCTAAAAATGGCTTTCCATAACTTGAAGATGTTCCCGCTGGTGCTTTTTTCAATAACTCAAATATACTATCTTCCCTTTCTTTTTCAACATTAATAGTATAGTATGTTAAACCAGCAGCGCTAATCGAATCATTTGTCCGTCCCATAGCGCCAATATCATCTTTCGCAATAGGAGCAATCGTTGCTGTTCCAAAACAATCATTTATCGCATTCAGAGGAAATTTGATTTCATGTAATTTGTGAATACCTGTTTCTACAATTCTAGCGGCCACTTGGATTGAACCTGTTAAGCATGAAGTTGGAGCACAAACGGCGTAAGTGTCATTTGTATCAACACCACATTTTTTAGCTACTATATCCATCACTTCTTCATTTGGTAATTTGGGAGTTTCAAAAACAATTATTGCACATTTAGAGTCATCAGTATAGTCAAATTCTTCAAATATTTTTTCTACTTTACTTTTGGCACGAGCAGGCCCAGATCCTAAAGATTGAAAAACAACTTTTTTCTTTATTTGCCCATCCTTTTCAATTTCTTTTTTCAATTTAACATTCCATCCCGCTAACTGAGAAGCCATGCATGCAATAATTGGTTCTGAAGTATAAACGTTTACACTCGGTATGTAATGTCCATCTAAATTATAGGAAGAAAATTCAACCGTACCTAATCCCCCCATACAAATTTCACCAACTAATTTACCACCCAACCAACTTGCTTTAGACATATCAAGGATGATTGCTCCATTACTTAATTTATTAACTTCTGCTTTATAGAATTCTTTCTTTTCTATGATTTTATCAATGATTTGTTTTGTAAGCTCGTTTATTTTGATATGATGCACTTATTTTCACCTTATTAAATTTGTTTTTTAATTGAGTATTTATTATTAATTTGATAATCTAATATAATGAAATATTAATTTTGCTACTTCTGAAAAAATGGATGGCTTGAAAGAAAAATTTGAAAAATTTCAGGATGCTTTAACGATTGTAAAGAATGAAATGCTTGACTTTTTAATAAATAAAAGGGCATCTGTTCATATATATACACATTTAGATGCTGATGGTTTAAGTGCAGGCGCAATTCTAGGTAAGGCTTTATTTCGAGAGAAGATCCCATTTCAGATTACTATTTTAAAACAATTACAGAGAGAATCTATCAGTAAAATCTCAAAAAATGTAAAGAGTTTTAATAAATTTCTCATTTTTACTGATTTTGGAAGTGGCCAGTACTTAGAATTTCAAAATGAATTAATTTTGAAAGAAAATTTTAATTCTTTTATTGTTTTAGATCATCATCTCCCACAGAATATATCTAATAAAGAAGAAATTAATCAATTAGAAAACATCCATAAAAAAACTTATCAGTGGCATGTAAACCCATATTTTTATGGAATCGATGGAAGTTTAGAGATATCTGGAGCTGGATTAAGTTATTCTTTTGTCAAAGTTTTAAATGAAATTAATGTTGATTTGTCAAGCATAGCAATTATTGGAGCAATAGGAGATATTCAAAACAAAGGGTCAAATAAATCATTTTTTGGTATAAATTCATTAATTTTAGAAGATGCTAAGAAAGTTGGTTTAATTGATATAAAAAATGATTTAAATTTTTCTTCTATAAAGCCTTTAAATGAAGCAATTGCATATTCTAAGGAAATAAACCTCCCCGGATTAACTGGTGATGTTAATAGATCTCTAATATTTCTAAAAACTTTAGGAATATTAATGGAAAATTCAAATGGTAATATAAAAACATTAAATGAACTTAATAATGAGGAAAAACAAAAAATTTCATCTGCTATTATCGAATATAGTTCTGTAAAACTTGATATTGAACCTAGTAGAATTATAGAAAAATTAATTATAAATAGATATTTACTGAAAAATGAAGAAGAAGGTTCAGAATTATATGATGCCGCAGAGTTTTCAAACCTATTAAATGCTTGTGGACGATTAAATAGTGGCTCCTTAGGAATTGCTATAGCAATGGGTGATAGAAAAAAATCTTATCAAAAATCTCATGAGATTCTATTAAATTACAAAAAAACTTTATTAAAAAGTCTTACATGGCTATATGATAATAATAAAATTCAACAAAAGGAATATATTCAATATTTTTTCGCGGAGGATGTTATTCCAGAAACGATGGTGGGAACAATTGCTTCAATGTTAGTTTTTGATAATAATGAAAGATTTGATAAATCAAAACCCATATTTGGGTTAGTAAGAGTTGAAGATGAGAATAATTATAAAGTATCTGCTCGAGCACATGAAAAAATTGTGAATAAAGGTGTGAATCTTTCACAAGCAATTAGAGACGCTTGTGACGAATCAAATTTAGATGTATTAGGTGGAGGACATCCCCCAGCAGCGGGTACAAAAATACCTTTAGATAAAGTGGATATTTTTCTGGAGAATTGTGATACCACTATTCGAAAGCAGTTGTATGGAAAGTAAAGAAAGTCTATATTTTATAAATTTCTCCAATTTCTGGAGCAACTGAATTATAATCTTTTTTCACTAATTCACTTGCTAAAGTTGTAGTTGATTTATTATCACCATGAACGCAAAATACATCCTTATGAGTATTATTGCGAAATTCTAAGTTCTCTATGTATTCATAAAGATGCAAACTGTCAGCATGACTAGAAAAATCAAAATAATCATAATCGCATTTTGCTTTAATCTTTAAATTTACTGACATTCTATTTTTTTTCTGAGTTTCTTTAAATTCAAAAATACCGTTATCTATTAATCCTCTTCCAGGACTTCCTTCTACTTGGTATCCTACTAAATAAATAGCTGATCCTGGATCATTTAGGATAGTTTCTATATAATTTATTGCGGCACCTCCTTTAAGCATCCCTGAGGGTGATATAATAACTCCTTTTGAATTTTTGACATGCAACCTGTCTTTTTTTTTTGAAATGAACTGAGATCTTTTTAAGATTTTTCTGAATGCGTTTATATCTTTAATAAAATTTGGATTTTCTAAATAAATACTTGATACTTTTCTAGCTAGTCCATCTATAAATATATTACCCATGTAATTATATTTTTCTAAGATCAATAAGGCTTCTTGTGACCGCGCAACACCAAATGCAGGAATCAATACTTTTCCACCATTTTCAGTAATTTCAATAACTTTCTCTACAAATTTTTCTTCAAGTGATTTCCTCGGTGGATGTTCCTTTAAGGCATATGTAGATTCAACAATTAAAGTATCTATTTGAGGTACGTCCTTATAATTAGCTGGATCAATTAAATGAGTCTCTTGAGTATTAATATCCCCAGAGTAAAAAATACGCTTATCATCAACTTCAAGTAAAATCGAAACACTTCCCGGTATATGCCCAGCATCTATAAATGTTATGAAATATTTATCATCTATCATGTAACGAGTTCCTTTCTCAAGAAAAGAGGTATTCTGTTTTAACAGATCTAATTCTCTGAAACCAAACGGATACGGATAATTTGAAATTTTAATCATATCTCTTATCAAAATTTCAGTAATATCTAATGAAATTGGGTTGGTAAAGCATGGGACTTGGTATTTCTTATAAATAAAGGGTAATGCCCCTGAATGATCAATATGGCAGTGGGTTAAAGCAACAGCTTTTAAATTAGTCAAATCAGTTTCTAATGGTAATCGATTATTATTGTTGAATCCAATCCCATAATCTAAAATGCATTTTGATCCACTCTTAGACTCAACCAAAATTCCAGAGCGCCCGATTTCTCTACAACTTCCTAAAAAGGATATTTTGACCATAGTAAGGAGACTTTACTCATATTTATATAATTATACTAGACGATGAAAAAATTCTAATATAACATAAGAAATAATCAAGTCTTTTTGTACTTTATTTAAAGATAAAAAAGAAAAAAAAGAAGCTAGAACGAAAGAGATTATTTCATTTTTTTTATTACATCAGTTAATAAAGCAATAACATTATTAACATTTTTACCAAATATATCTAATATTTCTTCCCAAGTAACTGGAGCTTCATCCTCTTTCCAGCAATCGTAATCTGTAGACATAGCAATAGCAGCATAAGGAATATTTGCCTCATTTGCTAAAATAGTCTCTGGAGCTATGCTCATATTTATTACATCAGCTCCCCATATCCGAAACATATGTGATTCTGCTCTTGTAGAAAATCTAGGGCCTTCAATTGTAACAACAGTTCCTGTTTCATGGTATTTAAGATTCAGTTCCTTTGCGGTTTCAATAAGAATTTTTCTTAATTCTTCTGAATAGGGATCTGCCATTGGAGTATGCTTCATATCGCCAGGTACAAATTCTTCAAAAAATGATATTTTTCTGAGTCTTGTGAAATCTATAAATTGATCAAGAATAACTAGATCACCTCTTTCTATTTCTTCTCTCAGGCTTCCGCAAGCAGTTGTTGATAGGATATGAGAACAACCTTGATCTTTTAATGCTTGAATGTTAGCTCTATAATTTACTTGCGTTGGTGGTATAGTATGTTCTCTTCCATGTCTAGCAATGAGAACCACATCGACATCATGAATTTTTCCTAATTTTAAAGAAGAACTAGGTTTTCCATATGAGGTATCAACATTAATCTCATTAGATTCCTTTAAAATGTCCGGATTATCTAATCCCGAACCTCCAATAATTCCTATTTTTACCAACGTTTTTCTCCTATCTAATTTAATGCAATATATATAGTGTTTAAAAATATAGAATTTAAAATTTTATAAATTATTTTTCAAAAAAATACAGGTTTCTTTCAAATTCTATAAAGTTTTAACATAATATTGACTAGTTTAAAATATATTTTAAAAATTAAATTAGTGTATCATGCTAAAAAACAAAGTTCTAGTTCTAGGGTCATTAGCTTTTGACTATATTATGGGATTTAAAGAGAATTTCATTAATGCAATATCGATCAATCATGATAAGGAAGAATATCAAAGCACTGTTACAGCAGATAGCCGACATAAATTTTTTGGAGGAACAGCCGGTAATATTGCTTATAATCTGGGCGTTTTTAATATTGCCAAAGTTTCTTTACTCGGTTCGGTAGGAAATGATTTTGAGAGATTGGGATATAAAGAACATATTAATCAATTTAAAAATGTAGATTTACTAGTTGATGTATATGAAGATTTATTCACAGCTGCTTGTTATATAGTTAATGATATTAAAGCAAATCAAATGATCATATTTCATGGTGGAGCTTTGGACAGATGTAAGGATATAGATTTGAAAGAAAAAATCTCCAATCCAGAAGAATTTATTTATGCGATAAATTCAACCCAGAGTGTTGAGGCAATGAGTAATTTTGCTATTCAATTAAGTGATTTAGAAATACCATCGATATTCGATCCTGGTCAAGTAACCCCACTTTTTCAAAAAGAAAACTTAATAAATATAATCAAGAAATCTGAAATCTTAATTGGAAATAGTCACGAGATAAAACAAATAAAAGAGAAATCTGGGCTAAATGAGGATAATCTTCTTGAATACAGTAAAGCTGTTATAATAACTAGGGGATCTGAGGGTTCTGTATTAGTGTATAAAGATGAAAACAATAAAATTTTTAGAATTAATATCCCAATTGCAACTCCTGTACAAACTGTGGATACAACTGGAGCAGGGGATGGATATCGAGCAGGTATATTAACAGGATTGACATTAGGTATGACTATTTTGGATTCTTGCCGATTAGGTGCTATAATTGGATCATTTGTAGTGGAAACAAGTGGTGCTCAAACACATAAATTTGATATTACAACTGTAAGGAAAAGATTTTTTAGAACTTTTAACTATATTTCACCAGAATTAGAAAAAATATAAAAAATTTATAGTTTTTTAAAAATCAGATTATATTAATTATTTTAAGGTTGTATTATTCTTCTACTGATATTTCTACGAGCGAAAGGATATTATAGCCCGTTAATTTATCTCTACCATGTAAACTACCTGTTAGTTCAATTATAAATGCAATTCCTAATACTTCACCACCAGCTTTTTCTACTAAATTACAAGCTGCCTTAGCAGTGCCACCAGTAGCTAATAAATCATCGAAAACCAAGACTCTATCACCTTCTTCAATTGCATCCGTATGCATTTCAATAGTATCAGTCCCATACTCAAGTTCATAAGTTTCCTTTAAAGTATTATAAGGTAATTTACCAGGTTTTCTTATTAAGACGAATCCCGCACCTAACTGATAAGCTATTACTCCCCCCCAAACATATCCACGTGCTTCAATTGCTGCAACTTTTGAAATTCTTTTTTCTTTATAGTGATCAATAATTCTATCACAAGATTCTTTAAAAGCTAAATGTATTTTTGCTAAAGTGGTAATGTCTTTAAACTGAATTCCCTCAACAGGAAAGTTAGGTACATTCCTTATATAGTCTTCTAAATTCATTTCAATCCATTTTATATTTTTAATTTAGAATGTAATTAATTAAAATTGATAATTAAAAATGATAATTAAAAATGATTAATTAGAAGTAAATTCAAATTCATACACATGCAAATTTACTTTTGATAATTAGAAAAAATTAAATAAAAATTAAAGTATAAAAAATATATTGAAGATATATAAAAAATAAATTCTAAATCTGGTTGTATTTAAATGAAAATATTATTATTTGGTCCAGCGGGAGCGGGAAAGACATCTTTAATGCGAACGACTTGTTTGGGATATAATTTCATGAAAGTTTTAAACTTAAAACCAACTAAGGGGGTCTCTCGGGAAAACTTTATTTTTCGAGGCATAATGGAACTCAACGTATGGGATTTGGGGGGTCAGGAGAGATATATGGAGAGGTACTTCTCGGAATCCCAACGTGAACTAATATTTTCAGAGGCAACCACAGCTGTTTTTATGGTTGATTCTAGTGCTATTGATCCTGAAGTACGTGATGTTTTTGATAAATTTTTGAAGTTTATATTAGAATTTTCTCCAAAGATTGATATGATATATGTTTTATTAAATAAAATTGATTTACATGAATCACAAGAAGATGAATTCTATGAAATTCTAACAAAGGATTTATATAATGGTTTAATGGATAAACTTTCATTTACACCTGTATCTGTTAAAGAAGGGAGTGCTCAACATAGATTAATTGAAATTCTTGATTATGAAATTCAAAAAAATACATTGTCAATGCAACGTTTAGGAAAAATACGCCATTTATTAGATGAGTTAAAACTTAATACTTTATCAGAATATCTTTTGTTTAATCAACCTGATGGACTATTAATTTCTTCCACATTCGGTAAGTTTGAATCAAAACCATTAAAGTTTATGAAATTTGAGATTGGAACTTTAGATTCTAATATTTATACAATTTATCAGCAAATTATGGAACTTCAAAATGTTTCGAATCTTTCACCTTTATCTTTGTCTACTATAGTTTATGAATCTGAAAATTGTTGGATTTTGGTGAAAGAAGTCAGTAATGGAGCTGTTTTAATGGCAGTAACAAGAAATAAACAGCCTGAGGTATTTTCAACTGTTATGAATGCATTAACAGGGGATTCTTTTAAAAGTTTAAAGCTATATCTGAAATCATCTGAATACTAAAATAAAAAATTAGATTTTAAAAAAATTCTTATTAATTAATATTTTATTATTGTTCTTTATCATTTAGTTCAATCTTTCTTAAGAGATGTTGTTTTGCATTATGCGGTCGTCTTATAACTGTATCATTTGATTTTTCAATTTCTCTCGCTTCATCACACATTAGAGCTGCAGTTCTCATCATTTCATGAGCCGCAGCTAATAATGGTATATATTCAGATCTTTCTTTTAACTGGAAACAAGCTTTTGAAGTAACCCTAGAAACTGAAGCTGCCAGTTCAAAAGCCGCGATTGCCTTAGCTCTAGCATAAGGATTAGAGAATTTTGCTGCTTCAGTTGCAATGTTTGCATCAATGATAATTTGAGGTAAAGTTGGTGGTCTATCTTCAAGCATATCCATTATAACTTTATTTAATTCCTCAGTAATTACTTGTAGTGCTCCGGTGATAGCAAGAACTTTCAATAAATCTGAGTTGAATATACTCATTTCAACTGGATCAAGGTAAGGTCTACGTGCGCCAATCATACTGTCGCAATTTATTAATATATAACCCATACTTTTTTCTCTTATTTCATCAACTGCCTTTTTAGCAGGAGCATCAGAAATTATTATCGTTGGGATCCCACTAGCCATTTCTCTAGCAGCTTTTGGACCAGGTAAAGCAGCATTTGGACTTGACATAATTAATAAATCCAGTTCAAATTCAAGTAACTTTTTCATGGTATCTACACAGTGGTCTTCGGGATGCATTTTAGCACCAGAGGTAACTTCTCTAACATTAATTCTCGTAGCTTCTGCTCTTTCGTCCATTAAAAAAGCAAGTAACAATGATGAACCAATAGTTCCATTTTTAAGAATACCAATCTTAAGGATCTTTCCTTCTTCACTCATTTTAATCAACTTTTTTTGTGTACATTAATATTATAATTAGAATTATATTACCTTACAATTTTACAATGTTTTTATTTTTTTTTTAAAATTTTATATAACATCGAACGCTATCAGTTAATACAAATTAACAAAATTTAGAATTAAGAAATATAATTTTAAGGAGGATTAATAAAAATGGAGATAAATGGTGTAGAGATTGAAGATACCTTCTGTGAAGCATTTGGAGCAGCTTTTAGTAGAATTTTAGTAACTGCAAAAAATGAAAAATGGGTTAAAATTGCTGCTAATGTTACAACTGGGTATGGGACTTCAACTATTCATTGTGATGCTGAAGCAGGAGTAGATATATTAGTGTCACCAGATCAAACACCTGATAATCGTCTTGGCGTAGTCTTAATGTTTTTTAAAAATAAGACTGAAGAAATGAGTAAAGTGGTAATGAATCGAATTGGGCAATGCGTTTTTACTTGTCCCACAACTGCTTGTTTTGATGCTTTGGAAGTATCATTAAATCCAGAAAAAGAATTTGAAATAAAATTAGGTGCGAATCTTAAGTTTTTTGGTGATGGTTTCCAAGAGAAAATTGAGAGTAAATTTCCTTTTGAAGCATGGGCAATTCCTGTAATGGAGGGTGAATTTATTGTTCAAAGTATAGCGAAGGTTGGGAAAGGTATAGCCGGAGGTAATTTCTTAATAATTGGAAAAGATCAAGATTCGACTTTAGAAGCAGCTCAAAAGGCAATAGAGGCTGTAAAAGATCTTCCTAATGTAATAACTCCATTTCCAGGCGGTATTGTACGTTCGGGATCAAAAGTGGGATCGAAATATAGCTTTCTTAATGCTTCTACTAATGAACCTCTATGCCCAACATTAAGAGGAAAAATAGATAATTCACAATTAAGGGAAGAAGATAAATGTGTTTATGAAATAATATTTGATGGTGCTACAGAAGAAGCAATTAAAACTGCTATGAAAGTAGGAATTAATGCAGCTGTTAAGATTCCCGGGGTAAATCGTATATCAGCAGGAAATTACGGAGGAAATCTGGGAAAATTCCAGTATAACCTTCATGAAATTCTTAGGTAATAATATAAATCAGAAAAAAATTTAATTTTATAATTTTCTTTTTATTTTTCGTTTGGGAACTTCATCTTTTTCTTCTTCTTTCTTAATTTTCAACTCTTCAATCTCTTTTTTCTCGAATTCCTCTTTACTTGGCTTAGTTTTGGTTTTTTTCTTAGTTTTTTCCTTAGCTGGTTTCTTCTTTTCAGGAGAAATTCTTTCAGGTTCAACAAATTTTGATTTAAAATACTTGTGTATAATACCAATGCCAAAAATAATCCCCAAACTTAACCCAAAAAAGAATACGATCCAAGGTAGATAATCACTTAAAATATCAGGAATTATACGGATTCCTTGAGGTGCTTTATCATAATCATCAATAAGGCTTGCTATAGCACCATCTGAATCTATAACATATATATAGACAAACCAAGTTCCAGTTAATAATTGAACTGTTCTTATAGAGATTTCTGTATCTTCTCCTTTATAAGCTCTAGTGATATTAAACCATTCATTATTTTCATTTAGAAGAGCAACTCTAATATAGGCTACTCCCTCTATATCTGATACATTAAAGGAAAATATCAAATTTTCACCATATCGTATGGAAATACTTTGATCCATAGACATTCCGTTTATTTTATAACTATGAATTTCAGGTAGATTGTTTTTCACTTTAAGAAAAGTTACCTTTGAAGATTGTCCTCCATCCTCATCCCTCACAGTAATATTAATTCTATAGTTACCCACAGGATTGCTCGAATCAATACTAAATGTGTCTGAGAAAGAATTTTCACTATCATAGCTTACTGATTCTTCAAGGACATCTACTCCTTCAGCATCTTGAACATACATCGTGATACTGAGATCTTCTGGTAATGTTTCTATATCCGTAGCATTTAATGAAATTGTGCACTGATCAGTTCTATAGATTTCATTCGGAGAGAAAATAATATCAGATGTAATTATTGGAACATTATTTCTTACATCGAAAGGAAAGTATGCTGCTGCTTTTTTTCCACTATTCTTGTCTGACATATTTAGCTTAATATAGTAGGTTTTTTCTACTAAACTGAATGTTTCATTATCTATAGGTATACTATATTGAACAAGATTATTTTCTAAATTCAATAAATTATTTTGTGTTAGCTCATTCACAGTATCAACAACAGTAAAATTCCATTGAAAATCATAACTACTAAAATTGCTCACAAGCAAGGTTGCAGTTAAATTATCCCCTATATAATATTCAGGACGATCAAAATTCAACAAATAATTAGTCTTAATTGTAAAATTTGTATAACTAGTGTGATCATTTAACAGTGTATGGGTATCATCGTAAATTAGGAAACTCACATTTTGAAATTCTAAAGGTGCATTATATTCTGGTTTAAAGTTATAGTAATATTCATTAGGATCTACCAAATTCATACTATAATATCTAACAGAATCATTACTAAATGAAATTTGCATTGTTACATGGTCGGTGTCAATAAAATCAGAGGTGTAAATGGTGAAATTAACATGTTCAAATAACCGATATACTTTTGTGTCGTTTATAAGTATATCAGAGTATTTTAAAGGAGCTGCCAATTCAGGATTAATGAATTCCTCATTCTCATTTAAAACATATGAATTATCTTGTGACAATAGCGCGATATTAAAGAAAAATCCTAATAAAATAGAAAAAATTAATACTAATTTTTTGTGTCGATTCTTCATCGTTTTTACTCATCTTCTTAATTTCTTATGCTTTATTTCTTTATTTTTGAAAAACAGAATGATTCCAACAGGAACCAGAATAGGTAATACATAAAACAAAACTAAATTTAAAGCGGAGAGTTCTAAAGTTACTTCAAAATAAAACAAGGCAATTTCTTCATTTTCACTATCTTTTAAAACAACTCTATATTTTTTAGTCCCAAATTCATAGGGGTTAATAGTAGGTATTAGGGTTGTTACTATTGAATTTTCTCCAGTATTCAACTCATCTATATTGGTAGTGTATTGTCTACCATTTATATGCAAAGAAAATTCTTCTGGATTTTCTTGATTGTTTTTGATTATAATTATCAAGTACGCAGAAGCACCTTGTGGGATTTTTTCAGGAAATGAAGCACTGATTATTTCATATTTAGGAATAATGTTAACTGTAAATTGTTTAGAATAATATTCTGTGGTATTTATAAGGATTCTCATTCTTATTCTGATAGTATCATTCGTAATGGATTCTAAAGATTTTAAATAATATGCGACAGTTTTTATTTCATTTTCCTCTAGAAATTCTTCTACTATATATTCTTCAATACTATTTTCAGTAATGCCCATAAAGCTTACGTTTAAAGATTGAGTGGCATTGGGGAGAAAATTTATCAAACTCATGGATACAAATATATGTTCTCCTTTAACTACGTTACTCTGATGGATTAAATTGCTATAATCAAATGAGTATCCGATTTGAATTGTCCTTTGGTATTGAAAGTAATATAAATTTCCTTTCTTAATATTGAAAGTTATTTCACTGCTTCCAGGAATAGCTCCCAATTTGGCAGTAAGGTTAAATGATATAAGTATAATTTTTGATGAAGTAAAATTAATTTCCTGAGAGGGAAAATTCTTAATTTCTTGGCCCTTTAAAGAAGCGGTTAACGTTAAATTATCATTACGTATATAATTGATTAAAAGAGATACATTAATAACTTGTCCTTGATATAGAGTATTCGGTAAGCTCTCAATTGCCTCAAGAATTAATCCGGATGTCACATTGAAATGCTTTATGAGAGTTGCCATTTTAAAATATGATTTATTCGCCCAAATATAAATTTGATATCCATCACCTATGGGTAAAATATCATTTATATCATAAAGAAGGGTATGAGAAGCAGCTGGACTATTAATTTGATTTTCAAATAGAGTAAGAAAAGTTCCATTTGGATATTTAAAAAGATAATTAATATTTGCATCTGTAATGTTATGCTGTACTGTAAAAGGTAGATATTCTTTACCTATCGGATCGAAATACTCCTGAGTTTTCTCAAAAGAATAAGTGGAGGTTAAATTCATTACATCTTGATTAAAGATAAAATCAGGCACAGTATTCGATACATTATATCTTGAATTTATGACTGTACTATTATAAATTTCAATTGCATCTAAGTATGCTTCCCGCACTTTAAGGTTCGAAAGTAAATTTTTACTAGTATCTGCGGAACCAAAATCATAAGCATTATTATTATAGAAATTCAATTCAAAATAATCATAAATATCTAGAGCTCTTTCGTAGTAAGAAATATTGCCTGTAACTTCAAATAATTTCAAGCATGCGCTCATCATCATTGCATTCGAATCAAGATTTAAATTGGCATCAATAATTCCAGCGAAGTCAGGATCTGCAATATTCCTATAAAGATTTCCATTCCATAGATATTCTAGACTTTCAAAAAGATCTAGAGCATTTTGGAAATAGGAAGAATCATTTATCATACCTGATTCAATCCAAAATTCTAATAGTGTTATAATTCCTAAAGCATTCGTACTTAAATGAAAATTCGCGCCCCCAGTCACAACAAAAGGGTTCCAATTAGTATTAGCATGATGATAAAATGCATTATCACTTGAATCCCACATGTAATTATCCAAAGCAATCATGGTGAGGTTTGCTAATTCGTAAGCTCTGTCCCTTATTAAGTTGTCTAAATTGAGTTTACGATAAGTTCGATGGATTAGGAGATTTGCTAATATAGCGAAAAAATTACTCTCCGTATATTTATCTGTTGTTGAATTATGATGATAGAATCCACTACTAGTTTCCTCCCAAAAATCAGTAGAGTTTATTAAATAAAAAATCTCATCAATTGAATCTTCTGGTTTTTTTCCATTTATCAATATATCATCAATATCTTCTTCAATATTTTCGATTAAGAGAAAAACTGGTATTAAATTATCAACTAAATAACGATCGTCATCCTTTACTTGTCCCGTTGAATTATCAATTGATTTCACATATCCATATTGGTATTCATTATAATTGCCTTCATACCATAAAGGAGTCTCCTTTAGACTTAAATATGTATCAAAAGTTTCAATTTCATTGATTTCTGATTTCATTAATGACTTATAATAAAGTAAGTTATCCTCTGAAAAAATTGTATCATCAGTTATATCTCCATCAGTATCTCCATATCTAAAATAAGTAGATATGCTAAAATCCAAACTTGATTGATATTTATTCTCAAAAAAGTTGCGCACAGCATCAAAGTTTTCAGTAAATGGGTTTTGAAGCATGGAAGTTCCTGTTGACGTTCTTAAACTATTTAAACTTGTCTCTTTATAAGTTTCTGTGTCAAGAGTTAAGACTTCTCCAGAATAATTTATAAAATATCCATTATTGGTATATAAAAAGTTCAGTAAAATTATTGATGTGAAGAATAAACATAAGAAAATCTTTAGATTTTGGTTTTTCTTACATTTTTTCTTTCCAATATTTTGCAAGTCTAAAAATCTCATTTTTACTTTAAACTAAACGATTAAACTTCATGTATTAAAAGTTTACTTTTTAAATTATATTTGTAAAAAATCCTTCTCTTTAAAATTTTTTTGGAACTTTACTATTAGATCTTAATATTTATGATTAAGATTAGAATCTTTTCTTATTTTAAAACATTTATATAATAATTGAATATAAGTTCCAAATAAAAGAAGGATTCTGTAAAATTAAATTACATTTTTAAAATATCAACTAATTCTTTAATGTTAACTCTTTCTTGTTTCATTGTATCTCTATCTCTTAGAGTTACAGCATTATCTTCAATAGATTCATAATCAATAGTTATACAATAATTCGTACCAATTTCGTCTTGTCTTCTATATCTTTTTCCAATAGATCCTGCAACATCATAAAAAGAGCTAATACGGTTTTCTAATAAATTTCTATGAATCTTTAATGCTAAAGCTCTAATATTTTTTTTATTTTTAACGAGTGGAAAGACAGCTACCGTATTTGGAGCTAAATTGGGTGCCAATTTCAAAATGATCCTTCCTTCCTCTACATTATAATTTGTTTCAAGTAAACTATATATGATCCTGTCAATTCCAAAAGCAATTTCAAGAACTTGTGGTATTTCTTTAATTTCTGAATCAAAACTTAAACTTACTTCAAAATTTTGGTTCGAAAATTCGGAATGTCTTTTTAAATCATAATTAGTACGATCATGCACTCCACAAATTTCGACCCATCCAAATTGTTTTGTATTAATCTCCAAATCCCATGCATCATCAGCATAATGAGCACGTTCATTTATTGAGTGCTGTCTATATCTAATAACTTCTTCAGGAATCCCCAATATTTTGGTTAAATAATATGCGATATAAAGACAATAAGCATATGCAGGCTTTTTAAGAATTTTTTGAACAATTGCTTTTTCAAGCGAAATGATTTGAGGCCTATCTATTTTTTTCTCTTGAAGTTTCCAATCTAATAACGGTAATATTTTCTTTTTATTTTCTTCATAATCTTCAAATACCATCTCTTGCTTTTTACCTATAAACATTTGTAGTTCAAATTGATCAAATGCTCTCATTCGAAGAACTCCTTGTCGTGGAGAGATCTCATTGCGATATGCTTTCCCATATTGATAAACTTTGATGGGATATTGTCTTCTAGCGTCTTGATCCAACCGATTGAATAATAGATAGGTTGTTGTGGCTGTTTCCGGTCGTAAATATGCAGTAACATTATTACCCACTTGCGTTTTTAGCATTAAATTATATTCTTCTATTTTACTTAAAGGAGTATTACATTTTGGGCAGATTAAATTGTTATTCTGAATTAATTTCTCCATCTCTTGGAATGATAATCCTTCTATCATTTGATCTGGAAGCTCTTCTTGAAGGAATTTATCAGCTCTATATAGAGTACTACATTTTTCACACCTAATTACAGGATCAATAAAACGCTCCAAATGTCCAGATGCAACCCATACAATTTCTGGCATAATCGTCGGACATTCAACTTCTCCGAATCCAAAATATCGTAATTCACGCCTAAACAGAGTTAAAATGTTATTTTTCAGAGCCATTCCAGCGGGTCCATAAGAGTAAAATCCTGCGAGCCCACCATAAATTTCTGGAGAAGGCCCCCATATAAAACCTCTACGTTTAAGTAATGAATTAAATGTTTCTAAGTTATCCTCAATCTTCATACATAATAAAAAGTGTAGTATCTTATTTGTATTTTAAGAAATCCCATGTAAATTAAAATAAATTTTTATAATAGGAATATAATAATATTATTATATTTTTTTTAAAGTTAAAATTAAAATTGATAAATTATGTTATTTCAAGATTTCCAATATCTTGGTTTCTGGGAAGCAATAGAAATGGGGCTCTATTTCATTATAGTTGGGTATTTCTTTTTATTATTTTTCTATTTCCTATTCATACGATACAGAACTTCAAAGAAGTCGTATTGGTTGTTTTTTAGCTTATTTTTTCTATGTTTTGGCATTGCACGAGTGTTTTTCATTGTTTATTACTTTTTTGGTCCAGAACTATTCACCGGAACGAATGATGCTCAAGTTGTTGCATTTTTAATGATAAATTTTCGACTAGCTACATTCTTTACTTGGATGGGAGTAGCTTGTGCTGTGGGAGTTTTAGGAATTCTTTTATTTCCACCTGAAACACAAGAGGAAACTAAAGCAAAGAAAACATTGATCGAATGGTTTAAAAATAGAAAAAATCTCGAATTAATTATTCGGATAGGATTATTTGTTCTTCCCATAATTATAGGAATTCTCGCTTTAACATTATCAGATGGATTATTTATGGATCCGGATTTTTTAGACGATTATCCAGGCATTAGCGTTGAATTAATTTTGGTAAGATTTGGTTCATGGGAATATCCTCTTGGTAGATTTCTATTTAATTTTATTTTTATGCCATTGTTTCTCGTCTTGATTCCTTTTATCTTTCTATATCTAGCTTGGAAGACTTTTGGAGTATTAAGAAAATCATATGCTTTAAATGCAATTGGGTTCCTACTTTATTTTGTTGGAGGGAGAATAATGCAAGGAGTACTAGATGTCGCAACATTACCCCATTTAAGAGCAGTAATGCCTCCATTACTAATATTACTAGCACTTCTTATATTAGTAATTGCAAATAATTACGAACAACTCAAATAATAAAGTTGTATTTTTTATTATTTAATATAATTAAAATAAATAATAAAAAATTTAATTAAAAAATAAAGATAATTTCAATGTCTGTCCACGGAAATCAATATTTATTACCGTTTTTTATTAGAAAAGGTTCATACCCTCTCTCTGTTCAGGGAAATGATGAATTAGCCCTTGCTTTTTATCTATTATCAAAAGAAATTGAAAAAAAAAATCAAAAAATTATTTCTTTTTCAAAACTGCTTTGGCCAATATTGAGTATCCAAGGAGTTATTAGTACTCATATTATGTTAGATGGTTTGAATTTATTTAAAAACATAGGAAAATTTTCTAATCCCCCTCGTCAACCACTAATTGGCCATATTCTTAGGAATATAGATAATAGATCTAAAGTTGAACTATTAAATGTACTAACTGATATTTTAACATATAAAGATAAAGAAGCAGAAAAAATTGGTGAAGGAGAAGAATCTGAATTTCACACTCTTAAAATTGATGGTTTAATCAATCCGGAATTTCTTCAAACTCTAATAAAAATTATCCCTCTTATTGAATATAAACCAATTGCTGATTACACCGTATTAGATACCATAATCTCAACGGAAAATGCATTAAATATTGCTGAAGAATATAGACAAATAATCAATACTATGAAGGGGAATGCATTAAGATGGAAAACCCAAATTGAATTAATAAATAAAGAAGTGAGTAAATGGCTTATTGACCTAAATGTTCAATTAAAAGATATTGATACAAGGTATTCTAGTCAAATAAATAAAACTTCTTCATCTATTGATACTATTCAAGTAGATGAATTAACAAAAATAGAACTGGATAAAATTGATCAATGGAATGTTAGCGAGAAAAAGAGGATAATTGAAAATATCTCCACTCTCTTTAAAACACTTGAAAGGCACCTTGAAGAAATAATAAAAAAAAATAAATTTTTTATAAGTGCTGATTCTTTAAAGAGTAGAGTTTTCAAAGATCTAATACCTCATTTCGAAAGTCAATTTAACTACTTAACAGAAGAAGGAAACAATTTTTTACAATCCGTTGAAGCTTTAAAGCAAAAATTCATTGCATTAAAAGACCGTGCGTCTCAAATTGATATCGAAGCAGAGCAAAAATTAGCATATTATAAAGATTCCTTAGATGTAAAATTAAAAGATAGGGATAAAAGACTAACCGATTTTGAAAGTGAAAAACAAGAAAAACTCTATCAATTACATAATTCAAAAACTCAATTAGAAGATTTGTTTTCAAAAGTTAAAGAAATTGTGCAAACAAAACAAAGCATATGTTTACATGAAGCTCAAGCATTAACTGAATGGTCTCTTAATGACGATCAATCCGATTTATTTTCAAGACCTATACAATGGATCTATATGCCCATTTATGCTATGTTTATAGAGGATGAGGATAAGATGGAAGAATACATGAATATCGTTTTTCCAGGCTATATTACCAATGACCTGAATAATATATATGCTCATATTTCTGATACATTCATTAATCTGGAAAACAACCTAAAGGATAGAATTGATACTGATATGGCTATACGATCTAATTTTGAATTTTCCTGTGAAAGTAAAAACTTAACAAAAGATCCAAACTTGAAAAAGAGAATTCAGTTGGGTCTTGCTAAATTAAGAGAAAAAATGCTACTTAATGAGACAATCGAAAGAAAAATTCGAGAAAATTTAAATATGTTTACCTAAATTTACTTATTTTACTACTAATTATGTCGCAACCAAAACTACAACGTAAGAAAAAAATAGATCTAAAAAAAAGAAAGATTAGAGCCTTTTTTTTTTCTGTTGAAACAAAGAAAAAACAGAATATAGAGGTTGACAAAGCCGCCGAGGAACTTTATCAGGATGGTATGGTATATATCCAAATGAAACTTCCTGTAGAGAAAATTACAAAAGATTTTGAATCTAAATTAAAGGATAAAATAGAACATAGTATTATCAAAGCAAAAATCAGAGAAGCTACTAAAGAAGATCTTGACAGTTTAAAAAATATTTATAATCGAGCATGGTTGACCAGTAACACACCCTTTAGACCAATTAGTAAAACTGATCTATCTAAAATTCTTGAATATCCTGATACACTTTTCCTCATTGGAAAAATATATGGAATGGATGCTGCTTTTTTGTTGCTTGATTTCGAAGGAAAAAGTAATGAATATGCCATAATAGCTGCATTAGCAGTCCTCCCTAGATTCCAGCGAAGAGGTGTTGGTTCGGTTCTTGGTATGGCAAGTTGGCAATATTTAAAGGAGAAATATCCAAATGTAAAAGAAATTAGATGTGAAGTATACAGGGACAATAAAGTTTCATATTCTTTTATTAAAGGCATAGGGTTTGAAGAATATAATACTAAGACTTATAAGAAAGAAGATTTTGAGATTCACGAAAACGATTAATTATCCAAGGATCTTATTTTTTCGCTTAACAAATCCACACTATATTCATCTTGAATATTCTGATAATAATTTCGAGCTCTCTCAAAGTATGAGAGTGCAGTTTCATTCATTCTTTTCAGGAGATAAATATCTCCTAATTTGTGGAGAATAACAGCACTTTCTCTAAAATATTCTAAATCTTCATAAATTTCTAATGCTTCCTCGAAAAAATTTATTGCTTTAGCAATATCTTCTACAAATTCTAAATATATTTTTCCTATTTTAAACTTAAGCTCTGCACTTTTAGTATTATCACCAAATTTATAAAAAACTTCACGAGACAAGTCAAAATATTCAATTGCTTTTTCAATATCTCCCTTTGATATATATAGTTCGGCTAAGCTTTCTAATATCTCACCTTCTTTAATATTATCGCCGATTTCGAAAATTCGAACCGCTTCTAAACTCTGAAGATATAAATTTTCTGCTTTAGTATTATTATCTCGTATATGATAAATTTTTCCTAAAAATAAATAGCACTCCCATTCAAGTTTGGCTTTAATATAAATGGACATGCTTCCCTTTATCGTATTAATTATCTCCAGAGCTTTAGTTAAATAATGGTGAGACTCTTCGTAATCTTCACCCATTACATAATATAACTTTCCATATTTTATCTGTGTTTGTATTATTCCATAAATATCTTCTTTATCCTTAAAGAATTCTGCATTCCTAGCCAAAATTTTTTTAATACGGTCATAATCTTTTAATAAATAGAGGACTTCTACCAAATTGCTAGAAGATTTTATTTCTTCAA
Organism: Promethearchaeota archaeon; assembly: GCA_016839915.1. GTDB lineage: Archaea > Asgardarchaeota > Lokiarchaeia > Sigyniarchaeales > SOKP01 > Loki-b32. The sequence continues at coordinate 15,876 of JAEOTH010000068.1, read as the reverse complement.
ATAATAAATTATGTTGCTGAGCAAGTGTAAATGCCTCTTGATAAAAATTGTATGATTGCTCTAAATCTTTAATTAAAAAATAAATGTTTCCTAAATTGTTTAATAATTTTATAACTTTATTATAGTCATTCAAATCATTAAGAATTTCAAGAGATCGGTTAAAGTGATAAATTGCTTGGTCAAAATATCCGTTATCTTCGTGAATAATCCCTAACTCGTTATAACAAATAGCGACACTAGCTAAATCGTTTTCTTCTTCAAAATTTTTAATTGCTAATTCAAGATTTTGTAATGCTTTAGGTAAATCTCGTTTTTTATAATACAAACTTGATTTCTCCAAAAATAATGAACCTGGGATAGACTCTCCGAGAATTTCTTTTCTTTCCAATGTTTCGTCAATTTTCTTTATCCTTTTCTGAATTTCTTCGTCTTTAATAATAATACTATCAAATTTATCACTTTCCTCTTCCAGATCAAGATGATAGGATACTGGTTCATTATAAGGGAATTTTGCGTTTCGATCTAAAGCTTCCTCCAAATTTGTGATTAATGGTTTATTACAATTCCTACAATAAGACCATTGATTTTCAATCGGATTTCCACAATAAGGGCATTTTTTCATAGGGACAGTAAAAGAAATGTTTGATATTATAGACTTTTAAAATAAAAATGAAAATAACGTTATTTATAATTTATTGATATAAAATCAATACAATCAATATAACTAATTCTATGAAGTTGGATATATAAAATTAACCCAATCTTTTAATTATTTTGATCGCCTCAGGAATTTCATGAATTTCATAATCCGGTTGAATTAGTTTTGATTTTGAAGAATTAGAATCATTAAACCAGATAGTAAACATATTATAATCTTTAGCTCCTTTAATATCAGTCTCTAACTTATCTCCAATATGAATTGAGTTTTGTGGAAGGCATCCTAATTCTCTTAATGCTGTCCTAAATAATATTGGGTGAGGTTTATAGTATCCAATCTCATCAGAATATATTTTTACTTTAAAAAATTTGTATATTTCGTATTGTTGAAATATTCTACTAATTACTCGTCCTGGAGTTATTCCGGTATTTGAAATAAGACCGATTTTATAATCTAAAGCCAATTTTTGTAATGCTTCTTTTACTCCGGGTTTTAAAGGGGGTGGATCTTTTAAAATTGCTTCCTCAAACTCTTTTATTATTAAATCCTTGTATATGTTAGTTATATCAAGATTTAGTAAATTAAACAATTTAGATATTCTAACTTCTGTGTAAATATGATTATTCTCTTCATAATTACGTTTTTGCAAAGAAAAAACCGAATAAAATGCAGTCTTTAGTTTATCTAAAGAATAAGGAATTCCTTTACCATCTAAAAACTGAGTTAAATATTTTAATCGGACTTTTGAATAAAATTTATTTGTAAATATTGTATTCCAGAGATCGAATGTAATCGCTTGAATCATATATTATTTAATTTTTAAGTAATATTTAAATTTTGAAATTTGAAAAAATTTTCGATATAGAAAAACGACATATTATTCCAATCTTTCAAGAAACCTCGACACTTACAAAGATTCATAATAAGGAATAAAAAGGATCAATTTTTTCTTTATAAATAAAATTTATAATTTGTAAGAAGTGAATAATATTGGACGCTAAGCTATTTAAAAGGACATTTCCTTACATTTGTAACAGTTGTGGTGAGTTCTCTCATACTGAGATGGAATTCTGTGATAAATGCGGCCAGCAGGGCTTAAGGAAAGCTTCAAAAGAAGATTATAAAAACCATAAGAAATAAACATAACAGGTTATTTTTTATTGGCATTTTTTTTAATTTCATTTTTGGTTTATTTCATATTCCTTAAGTTGTTCAGAAATGTCATCATCCTTTAGTCCAAGTGATTGTAAAAGAATCCGAAGTTGAATTATAGCATTCTTGGCTTCTACTTTTTTAGCAATATGTAAAGCTTTTATGAATTGATTTTTAGCATCTTTAATCTTACCTAAATAGAATAGCGTTTCAGCGATATAACTAAGCCCGCGAATTATTAATTCTACAAAATTTGCATCAATCGCTACATTAGTTCCTTTTTTAAAATATCGGAGAGCTTCCTCAAAATTGTTATTTTTTTTCTGAAGAATTCCCAAATTAAAATATGAAGTTACTATTCCTTTATTGTCATTTATTTCTTTAAATGCTTTCAAAGATTTTTTGTATAATTCAAAAATTACATCCCAATTCATTTGTTGCTCATGAATGTAAATTAAATTCCCTAAACAATCTAATAAATTATAAATGTCATTATTATCTGAACATAAAGCACTACAATTTAAAAATGCATCACAAGCCTCATCAAGTTTATTCAATTTGATATAATTATTTCCAATTCCTATTAAACAAGTAATTTGTTCATGAACTTGTCTTAATTCCTTATAAATAGTATATGCGTTTTCGTATGAGGTAATAGATTTTTCATAATCACCCTTTTTAAAATATAATGTACCTAGTATGCCATAAACTGCTGCTTGACCTAATCTATCTTTTTGTTTTTTAAAATGTTTTAAACAGATTAAGTAATTTTCTTCTGAGTCTCTAAATCTTTCCAATTGTAATTGAATTAGGGCGATATCACTTAATTCCTTAATGTAATTTGAATTTTTACCATATTCCTCTAACGCTTTTAAATTTTCCAGCTTTTTATTTAATAATTGCTGTAATTCCTCTTTTTTAAACTCAGTTTCATTTTCTGTCATAAAGAGTATTACCTTTAAATAAAATTTAATCCCACTATAAAAGATCTTCTAAAATTTTTGCTGAATCCTTTACATATTGAAAACACTTCTTTTCAAAAAAATCATTTCGATCGTAGTAGTCTTTTCCTTCGGGTGTATTAATATCACAATCAAGCAGTTCATTACATATAATTGAGCCATGAATTTTTTGAAATCGATTTGAAAATTCTCTTATAACCTGATATGTCTTTTCTCTCTTATCTATATCATCATTTTCCCCTCTACCATATTCTAAACCAATAACCATAAAAGCCCCAGATACCGCACCGCATGTATTTTGCATACGACCCATTCCACCACCAAATCCAGAAGCAATTCTTAGCGCTGTATCTATATCAAGTCCATAATTATTGGCATAAGAACTTAATATAGATTGAGCGCAATTAAAATCTCCTCTAAAAGAAGAAATAGCTTTTTCTATTCCAGACATTTCAAATAACTCCTTTTATTTATTAATATTACAATTTAAAGGTATAAGAAATATAAAATTTCATATCTATTATATATCTAGAGATGTATAAAGATATAATTACTGAATAATGGTTGAAGTATGAAATTAAAAGCGAAATTATTTGATAAACTAGATGATAAAAAAGTCAAATGCCATGTATGTGCCAATGAATGTACAATCCTTCCCGACAAGGTAGGGATATGTAGAACAAGGAAGAATTTTGATGGAGAATTATACACGTTAATTTATGGTTCAATGATATCATCTGGTAGTTTAGATCCCATTGAAAAAAAGCCACTTTATAATTTCTGGCCTGGTGCTACCGCATATTCAATAGCATCAATAGGATGTTCATTTAAATGTCAAAATTGCCAAAATTGGAATATATCACAGGCAAATCCTACAGATAATGGAAAAAATGGATTTTATAATCTTAAAGGTTATGAAGATCGTGGAATGACTTTAGTCGAAATGACTCCAGAGCAATTAGAAAAGAGAGTTGTAGAGAGTGGTGCAAAAACCTTAGCTTATACATATAATGAGCCATTAATATGGCATGAATGGATTATGGACACAGTTCCGCTTTTGAAAAAGCATGATATTAAAACTATTCTAGTAACTAATGGTTATTCTACTCCAGAAGCGACAAATGAATTAATTGAAGTAGGTATAGATGCTGCAAACATTGATATTAAAGCAATGACTGATGATTTCTATAAAAAAATATGCGGAGTTCCATCAGTCAAACCTGTGTTAGAGACTGCTAAACAATTTAAGTCTAATGGGATTCATGTAGAAATTACTAATTTAATCATTCCAGATTTAAATGATAGTAAAGACAATATTCAAGAATTATGCGAATGGATAATAGCAAATTTAGGAAAAAACACTCCAACTCACTTTTCTGCATATCATCCTGATTTTAAAATGCCTTCAGCGAAGCGAACGCCTTATGAAACATTAAATATGGCCTATAAAATCGCTATAGAAATTGGCTTATATTTTCCATATATAGGTAATATAAGTCATGAGAAAGGAGGCAATACATATTGCCCCAATTGTAGTCATTTATTATTGGAAAGAAGAGGATATAGTTTTAGAAAAATAGATTTATCTGATGATAAAAAATGCCCTAACTGCTCTTATGATTTGAATAATGATATTTTTGGTGAAATTAATAAACAACCTTCACATAGGTTCAGCTTCTTCTAAAGCATTCAACCAAGTACGAATCTTCATTCTTTAAATAAAAAATAATAAAAAAAATATTGTTTTAAAAAAGTCCTGAAATTGAGACTCCAACTACTAGTAATAGAAATCCTTGTAGGAAACAGAAAATAGCAAAAATCACTGCTAAAGGAGGCCATGAAATTGCTTTAGAAACTGCCATAAAACCTGCAGTATAAAATTTTGCTGTGAGTGCAACAATAGCAAATATAACAATAAATAATATCGCTAGTAATAACTTAGGATTAATAAATACTGCTATTAAATCTATTACGGCATCTGGGATTAAAAGGGCTAAAAGAATCACAACAACAGAAGCTGCTAACATGCCAACAATACTCGCAAGAGGAAGATCATTCGCAGGTTTAACAAATGTTAGTATGCCAAAAATTATTAATAATATCGATGTAAATAGATTACGATGTGGTCCGGATACACCACTATATGCTGTACTAGGTGGTATATCATACATTAGCCCTGAGACCCCAGAAACTATACTTAGTAGTCCCACTATGAATCCAATGTAAGTGAGCGCTTTCAAAACCTTAGTTATGTCAAAATCCCAATCTTCTACTTTCCTTTTTTTGAAGGATTTTCTCCTTTTAGTTTCATATGCAGCATATAATATCCATATAGCCCCTAAAATTAATAAGAAAAACCCTCCAAACTGTCCTAGTGGTTTTAAAAAATGTTCAGTAAAGTCAAATTGAAAAATCAATTAATTTCACTCCTAAATTTAAATTTAGATTTGTTATTATATTGTATAAACAAACTTAAAAATATATTTCAAAGGGAGTCCAATAATTCAAAATTAGTGGTTAAAAGGACTAGATAATAAAAGAAACAGATTTCTTGATGTAATCCATGTAAAACTCAACTTCTTGTTTTGTTTTATTTTCATCCCATGAATATTCATTTCCCATGATTTTAGCAACTTTATTTGCTGCTTCAAATGCTTTATTGTGATCAATCCATAACGACATTTCTGTTCGTCTACAAAATATATCAATCAGATGTGGTGTTGGTTCATATTTTAAACAATAAAGAATTTCTGCTTTTATGAAATTGTTTTCTTCAATTATTTTTTCTTTCAGTTTTGTGTCCTGTTTAATCATTTCAAGAATTTTAATAGCACCCTTACCATATTGTTGATATAAATGATCAGTTATGTTATTGTCTAATTCTATCTTTAATTTTTTAAGCTCAATCAACCATTCTTCTTTATCTAAACCAATTATATATCTCTTTTTTGAAAAATTTTTTTCTCTCTTAATATTAGTAAAAATTTCTTCTTCTTCAATTTTTTTGAATAAATCTTCAGCCATACTCCTAAATGCTGTTAGTTTTCCTCCTGTTATTGTTAAGAGACCATCCTTAGAGAAAAAGATTAAATGTTTTCGGGATATCTCACTTTCAGATTTACCTTTTTGCATAACTAACGGTCTAATTCCCGCATAAGTTGAGAGGATATTATGATAATCCAATTCAGCATTTGGAAAATAATATTTTACTGATTTTAGCAAATAATCAACATCTTCTCTATTACAAAAAGGATTTGCTAAGTTTCCATTATAGTCAGTATCTGTAGTTCCTATAATAGTATAATTCTTATCACGCGGCAATACAAAAAAGGCTCTATCGTCAGAAACAGATCGAATTATTGTAGCCATATTATTTTTTACATGTTTTCTTCTAAATTGTACGTGGACTCCTTTTGTGGGGCGAATAAGTGGCTTTGGGATCTCTTTAGGATAGCTTTCTAATAACTCATCAGTCCAAATTCCTGTAGCATTTACCACCAAGGTGCCATGTATTTCAAATTCCGAATTATTCTCTAAATCATTACATTTTACGCCAACAATTACTCCATTATCTTTTAAATAGCCAATAACTCTACAATAATTGATAATATCTGCTCCTCTGATTACTGCTTCTTTTAGTGTTTCAATTGTTAACCTAGCATCATCGACATTATTATCATAATAAACTGCACCTCCTAAATTTCCTTCTTGAATATATTCTGGTTCTAGCTTAAACACTTCTTCAGGCTTGTACCATGTATGTTCTTTATAAATTTTAAATTCAGTATCTTTATTTCCTAAGAAATCGTAGATTTTAACAGCACTAGAAATAGTCCGTTTATTATACTTTCCGCCCTCCAGATGCACAAAAAGAAATGGAATTGGTCTTACTAAATGTGGAAGATGAGCTAACAACCAATTTCTTTCTGTAGTAGATTCATGAACTAAATCAAAATCTCCAATACTAAGATATCTTATACCTCCATGAGCTAATTTTGAACTCCTTGATGATGTTCCCGCAGCAAAATCTTGCATGTCAACGCAAGCAACCTTTAGATTTCTCATTGCGGCTTCTCTCGCAATCCCTGCACCAGTAATTCCTGCCCCTACAATAATTATATCATAATTATTATCTGTGAATTTTTGAATAGTTTTCTCTCTATTCTTGAAATTCCATGATTGATCAAATAACTTTTTTTCTAAAACTTCCATAACTATCATTTTAAAGAATTTTTAAGACTAATTTAATCTTGCGTATTATTTCTAAATTATTTAAACCTGTATTCTAAGAGAATCTTATAAATTTAGTTTTTCGTGTGGATAATACAGATCTTTTCGAAATGTAAAGATTTAAAATAAAAAATTAAGTCCATATATAAGTACAGCTAATTTTTGAATCAAAAATGGGAGTTTAAAGATGCCAAAATCTGGGAAGAAAAAGGTATTAATTGTCGATGATGCAACATTTATCAGAAACAGAATTAAAAAAATAGTTGAAAAGATTGAATACGCTGATGTTATAGGTGAAGCTTCAAATGGAGATGATGCAATAACACTATACAAGGAATTAAAACCAGATTTAGTGACTATGGATCTTATAATGCCTCAATCTGATGGTGTAAAAGCTATTGAAGAAATCATGAAGTATGATAAGAAAGCTAAGATTATTGTAATAAGTGCAATGGGGCAAGAACTCACAATAACCGAAGCTTTAGGTAAAGGAGCAAAAGAATATATAAAGAAACCATTCAAAGAAGAAGATATCTATACAACGATTGAACGGTTTTTAAAAGCTTAATAGATTCAATTTTTAATTAATCTCCTTTTAGAAATTCTTTAATAGAGTTTTAAAAATTAAAGGCATTGAATATAAATCATAGTAATTATGTTCGATTACTTCTTTTATTAACCCTATATATCTTTCAGGTTTTTCTTTATATTTTCGATAACACAAACCAACGAGAGTACCTGGTAAAGTATTATCTCTTGTCCACCGTAATAATTTTTCTTCTATATTGGTTAAAGTATAATTCTCATACTGTCCTTTATACATACGACGACAATGATGGTATAAATCGATATGATGAAATTTAGTATTACAGTTTTGATAGGGTAGATCAGTATCGGAAATCATTGGGTTTTCATCAAAAAAATATAAAAATCGATTAGCTAAATATGGGATATCAAAAGTTTTTCCGTTGTAGGTAATGAAGCATTTAAAATATGGAAATATCTTAGTTCTTAGATGCTCATAAATAGCTATTTCTTCTTCAAGTTTTCTTGTGAAATATATATGGATTTCAAATCTATCATTCTTATAAAAGCCAATTCCCACAATGATAACAGGGCTATCAATTATACCTAAAGTTTCTATATCTACAAATAAGAAATCTTCGATGTTAAAGCAAAAACTCACATCCAAATCATTAATATATCTGTTTTTAGTAAGAGTCTTATAATCTTTGGTTTGTATTAAATTTAAAATCTGATATGCTGAACTACTAAAATTTAAATTGAATTTTAAATCGGTTAAAGTCTTGATTCCTCTTTGTTTTAATTTTTCTTCGATGCAATCTCCAATATAATTTACTGTTTTAAGGTTATACAACAATTTTTTCTGAGTTTTACCTAAATTTATATCATTTGGAATATCCTTTTCCTCCCAAAAAAATTCAATGAATTCACCCATATTATTGGAAATGATTCTATGATTTGGAAACAAGTCTTCTAACTTTTTTCCCCGATGTTGTTCTACTAATGGAGTAATATCAAAGCTTTCAATCTTGTAGTAATCCATTGTCTAAAAATAACTAAATTATTTTATTTAATAATGTATTCTCTTAAGATTTATAATAAACTAAAAACACTTCAACTCTTTAAAGTGATAAATTGCTTAATCTAAAGTGAAAATATATGTGTTCATATTTTCTTTTCCAAAAACTTCGGAGGTAACGATTTCTCTATCAAATTTAAGAAGCCTCATACCTAAAGGAATAAAAATTCTCAGAATTTCGTCCTTAGAATATGCGCGTGAGTACATTTTTTCACCCATGATCTCAACAATTACATCATTATCTAAATCAGCACCTTCTATCCATGGCCCATTTAAACTAAGATAAAAAAAACCTCCTTTTTTTAATGCCTGAACAATTCTTTTTGCTGTTTCTTTAAATAATTGTGGATTAAGAAGAAGCATAGAGTATGAAGAGAATATTCCATCGAATTTTTCTTTATAATTTAGATTTGTCATAGACATTTCTTCAAATTTAGCATTAGGAACATTCTTTCTCGCTATTTTTATCATTTCAGCTGAAACATCGATCCCGATAACATTAAAACCTTTATCTATTAATAATTTAGCATATGGTATTCCTGTACCTGAGCCCAAATCTAAAACACCCCCCTCTTTGGGGAGTTTCGAACAGAAAAAATTAAAAAGTGTGTGTAATTTTCCATGAAATTCCTGGTTATAAGTCTTTGCTGCGCTATCCCAAGCTTTCTTGTTAAGTTTTATAATATCTAAGTTATCTTTCAGAGTAATCACATAGGTTTAATAGAAAAAAAAAGATAAAATTAGATCCTATTAATTTTTGGTTCTAAAGAGTCTTCTTGATTCAGCATCTTCTAGAACGTAATGGCTTCCACCACCATGGACCATACAATATGCATCATGTAAACCAAATTGATTACAATATTGTTCTGAGAAAGCACGACCACCCATAGTCCTAAATAAGTCTATTGAGCTTTGAAATGCTAATTCACATGTTTGAATTTTTAAACCCATTACTTGGTTAGCCATTATTTTAGAACTAGCAATTTGTGAGCGTTTATCAATCTCCCGTGCATAATTCAATAGAGCTGAAAGGAATAAGTTAGTTTGACGAATATTTTGTGCAATAGGAAATCTAATAATTTGATATTGGTGTAGTTTATGTTGAAATTGTTCACGTTGAAGTGCAAAACTATGAGAATAAAATAATTTTTTAATACTATCCCCTATTGCTTCAGCACTTATAACTAATCTCTCTTCAGTTAATTGGTGAAACATAATATCTAAGCCATCACCATCGAGGATGTTTTCTTTAGGAATTTCAGTATCATCAAAAACCAAACGACTAACGAAAGCGTCGTTCATTCCATAAGTGCGTACTCTTGTAGATTCAAAATTTTTCAATTGTTGATGTTCTGTATCTACTATTATACCCCCTAGTCTTCCACTATTTAACCTACCATAAAGGATAATATTTTCTGCTAACATACCATTGGTTATAAAAAGTTTTTTTCCATTTGCGATTATTTTATCTTCTCTCTCATCAAGTGTTGTCTCAATTCTAACAATATCACTTCCTGCGTTGAATTCAGTCATAGCAGAAGCAGCCATCAAACCATTTTTTATCACTGGAATAAGATATTTCTCTTTTTGATATTCATTAGCTTTATAATTCACTGGATTGCAGTAAAGTGTTCCCCCTGCTAGGCGTCCCATTTCAATACTCCAATTCCCATTGACATATCTATCATTATTAGGAGACCAAAAACCGCCACATAAAGCTAGAGCAATAAGAGCATTTCTAGTTACATTCCCAACTTCATGTTCATCAAAATCTATTACTGTGCTATAATAACCTTTTTCTGCTAATTTCTTCATAAAATTGATTACAATTTCACGTTTCTTTTCTTGAATGGGTTCTTCTGCCAAATAATTCAATTCTTCTAGGCTTTGTAAATCTTTTTCAAGATTTTCTTCCATAAATTCATAAAATTCAGCTAAGAATTCCTTTTCTTTTACATTAAATATTGGGTTATTTAAGATATCCAATTCTGGAATATATCTCTTAATTTCTATTTTCGGAAATTCTGGGAGTCTTGTATCCATAATAAATAAGACAATTTTCATATGATTTTAAATTTTCTTCTCCATTACGTTGGATTTTTTTCCCATCTCTGTAAATAAGTCTAATTAGAAAGTTATTAATCAAAATAAAACATAAAAATAAAATATCAACTCAATTTGAAAACAAAATTGAAAAAATAAAATATATATAAAATTTAAAAAAGTGAAATTAGTATGATTAAATTTAGCGATAAACAATTAAAAATACCGAAGCTAATGCGCCCAGTCTATTTAGCGACAGTTGGAATGTCAAAATTTGACAGGGCTTTTCCAGAAACTCGAACTGAAGAATTATGTATAGACGCACTTACAGCAGCAGCAGATTTCGTAAATATGAGTCCTAGTGAATTAAAACAATATATTCATACTTGCTATTATGGTCATTTTGCTGACCATTTTGGAGACCAATTACTTGGAGAAGCAGTAATTCACGATAGACTTGGATTAGATCCATTAGGAAATATTGGAGTAAAAACAGGTGGCGCTACAGGAGGTTCTGCTATGTGGGAAGCTGTAAAAGCTGTAGCATCAGGCTATAGTGATTGCGCTCTAGCCTTAGGATGGGAGAGAATGGATGAAGTGCCTACTGATGAAGGAAACCATCTTATTTCAGCCGCAGCAGATAAGGATTGGGAAACTCCCCTTGGACATATATACACAGGTTATTATGCGGTTATGGCTCAAAGATATTGGAAAATTTTTGGAAAGGAGGAGGATTCATTTAGAAATACTATGGCAGAAATTGCTGTAAAGAATCGAGGGTATGCCAGAATGAATCCACATGCTCAGGGTCCTCTAAAAATAACCGTAGAGGACGTAATTAGTTCTCCAATAGTCGCTTATCCTCTTCGTGCTTTAGACTGCTGCTTAATGAGCGTAGGTTCAGCATGCGGAATTGTTTGTGATGAAAAAACAGCATACGAGATAACAGATAAACCCCTTAGGATTTATATTGCGGCAGGAAGTCATACATTACGAGTAGCCGATCGAAGAGATATGAAAATACCTCTCTTACCAAATGAAAGACCAGATCAATATGATGACTTAGGAAAAAGATTTCCAGGAGGAGATAGATACCCTGGATTTACTAGTTTCTTAGCTGCTAGAATGTCTGCTTATTATGCATATCATATGTCTGGAGTTGTAGATCCATCCGAAGATCTAGATGTAGTTGAACTACATGATGCATTCACAATTAGTGATATACAAACCTATGAGGATATAGGAATTCGACCATATGGTGAAGGAAGAGATTATATTGAAACAGGTGATGCGTATGTTATTAATCCAAACACTAAAAAGCCTGGAAAATTACCAAGTAATCCTTGTGGTGGATTGATAGGGTGCATGCATGCAGTAGGCGCAACAGGTCTTATGCAAATTGCTGAAATTGGGTATCATATTTGGAACCGATGGGATGAGATCCACGAACCAGAAGAGAAATGGAAAAAATTTGATCGAGAAAAACCAAATGATTGGACAAGTTTACAAGTTAAAGGAGCGAAAAGAGGATTAGCTATTTCGCACGCAGGCGTTGGTTCTCATGTAACATGTACTATTTTGATGGATCCAAATAATCTATTAAAGGAGGATTAGAAAAATGCCAAAAACAGAAGAAGAAAAAGGTTTTGTAGATGTTGTTAATAAAAGATATAAACCTAAAGGGACTTTTCATGTAATTGAAGCAAATCAACCTATTTATAATAAGGATACAGGAAAATTAGCAGGTGTTACGAACCCAAGAGATATGACATATATACATTCGTATGGTGGAGAAGCAATATTTTTTGAATCTCTTGGCAAAGGAAAACTTATGGCTACAAGGTGTGATAATGAAAAATGTGAAACTAAAGGTTCAGTATATGAACCATTTAGGATTTTTTGTCCAGATTGCCTAAGAAAAAATACAGTTATAGATATTACTGAAAAAGCTCAAAAAACAGCAAAAATACACTCATTTATTATTACTCATCGTTCTGGAGCTTTTAATACACTTCCAAAACCAATCAAATTCATAAACATTGAATTTGATGAAGAAGTAGTCACTATTCTTATGAGCGTGTTAGTTGTCGGAGAACCAGAAATAGGAAAGAAAGTTGTACCAATCTTTCGAACCAAGAATCCAACCTATACAATTATGGATTTAATGTTTGTTATTGAAGGTACAACTATATCAGAGTTGCCAGAAGGCTTTACATTCTAATTTTTTTAAATTTTTCTTTTTTTTATTTTAGAGATCATATCTATTATATTCTTCAATTCCTAAGATATTTCAATTTTTATGGTTAGAATCCAATTAAAAAAAAAAAAAAAAAGGAAAGTGTTTATTATACTTCAATTTGACGATAATTTTCAGTTAGCATTGATGAGTTCCTCTTATCCAAAAAAGCATTTTTTAGGCCGTAATGTAGCAGAAAAAAGCCAAATCCAGTGATTAAAATCATGAAACAGGGCCAAAGGGAGGCGTGTGGTGCGTCATATAAATGTAACCTAGCGTCTCCTATGTCAGCTCCTAGACTTATTATCGATGGATTAGAGAATCCTAAAAATGCAAAGGACTCATATATTACAGTTACAAGCCCAAATGCCAAAGGAATATAGATGATTAATTTCTTTAATGATATTAAGATATTTTTTTTATGTAATGGTATAGTAGTAATTGCACGAGTGAAAATAGGGATTAATAAAAATCCCATAACAAGTGTTATGATTGTAGGTGCATTATCGATTCCAAGAAACATAAAAGTGTAGATGATAGGAGCTATTATAACTATTATTGGAATGATGAATAAAACAATCATAATTGTCTCAATTGCTTTACTAACGTGTCTGTGTAAACTTGAAACAATTCCAAAAATTAAACCTCCAACGATACCAATTAAAACGGCTCCAAATCCGCTCAATAATAGAGGTTTAAGGCCATATAATGTCCTTGCAAACACATCACGTCCGAATTTTCCAGTCCCCCATACATGCCCCGGTGATGGAGCTTCCCATGAACCAACCAAGAAACCATCAGCCTCTGCATACGTATAGCCTGATATTAATTCAGGAAATGTTGCCAATATTAATATTACGACAACAGTAATCAGACCAAGTATCACGAATGGGTATTTATAGATATTTTTCAGATTTGTGAAATACTTTTTAAAGTCTCTTCGAGAATTAGTTCCAGTGCTATTCTCGCTTAGATTTGCTCCATTGTATTGTACTGAAGTAGAATTTTTTTTGATGGGTTCTTGTCTATAGAAAGTTAAGAATCTAACAAGGCTATATCCTATACATGAAATGAAAGTTAGTACAACTAAAAATATAACAATTACGAACATTCCACCCATTACTATATATACTTCACCATACCATAATGCATCTAATAAAATATCACCTATACCAGACAGATTAAATGTATTATCTATCAAAATAAAAAACGAAAAAATGAAACTAAAAATCATCACAGTTTTCATTGTATTTGAAAGTATAGATCTTTCATGTAGTTTCCTTTCCTTACTAGAACGAGTTTGCCATGCAACAAAGGCGATAATTGCGGGAGTTAACGTAAAAATAGGCAGGATAAGGTGTTCAATTCTATCGATAGCTAAATAAACCTCTCCGGTTAATCTAGCGTCAAATATCGGAAATCCAGTTATAACAGTAGGGTCTATAAACGCAGGATTCTTAAATCCAGTAGCAGGATACTGACCTAAAAAAAGTAGTAGACTACTTGGGGGGATACCCCCGAGACTTACAGTATAAGAATTATACTGAAATAACATTCCAAGAAAAAATATTGGAAATGCCATACCAATAGCAATAAGTAATTGAGTCACCTTGTTGGTCCATTTCCCCCTTAATTTAAATGAAACTCTTCCAAGGATTATGCCGCATATTACTCCTAGTAGAATTGGTACCCAAAGAAATTCTATCATTCTAAAAAGTCTAGAACCGGCGAAAAATTCAGTTACGGGCGTTCCAGGATCAATTACTGTTGAATCTCCCCAATACCCCCAAAAAAAGGTCCTTAAATATTCATAGAATGTTAAATCGGGAGTGCCTGAGATTGGAAGAAAAATAAAATAGCTAATTAATAACCCAAAGAATAAGATTGAAATTGCTATTAAGAAGGAGGCAATTATATTTAGGAGAAACTGCCAATGGTTTTTATATGAACTAAATAACATTAACTTCATTGAATCTTCACATATTTTTTAAATTTTTAAAATAGATTTCTGGTATTATTAATTTAATTAGAATATAAAAAGATTTTTACTACGTAAGAGAATTGAACATATAAGTAAAACATTTTATAAAAATAAAGAAAGAAGATAGAAAAATAGAAGGTAAAAAATTTATTGTTGATATAGATTAAAGATTTTCCTAGCTTCATCAGGAGTAGCAGGTTCGCGATTTACAATTCGAGCAACTTTTGCAGCCCATTCTACTTGTTCCCAGCTTCCTTTAGCCAACCGACCATCAGGTAACTTTATATTATCTTCTAAACCAACCCTAATATGACCTCCCATGGGTGCGGCACACATTGCTGCTTGAAATTGATTTTTCGCCACCCCACACACACTCCAGCTTGCATCTAGGGGTTTTAGGTTTATAAAATGAGCTAAATTTTCATAAGAAAATGGAACTCCTCCTAAAACTCCAAATACAAATTGAAAATGGAGAGGGGGATCAAGAAGCGCTTTGGGTTGTTGTTTTGCTAGATGCAAAATATTATACATTCCACCAAAATCGTAAATCTCTATTTCTGGTTTAGTTCTTGCTTTTTTCATTGATTTGGCAAATTTTTGAATTGTATCAAATGTATTAGCAAAGATTGTTTTCGCGCCAAGTCCAACTCTCCCAGTTATGTGGTCACCGACTGCAAAATTCATTGAATTAGAATTTAATGAAGCTAATGGTGGTTTAAAAGTCTCGATGGGCGTAATCCTTTGTTTGGGAGTAACAATTGTGCTAATTGCAGTACTAAGATTAATCAATACATCTGGAGCTTTTTCTTTTATATTGTCTATTATTGCTCCAATTACATCTAATTCATGTGTAGGATTGCCTATTTCAGGATCTCGTGCATGGATGTGAATTACTGCTGCTCCTGCTTCATAACATTTTTTAGCCTCATCCCCAAATTCTTCTGCGGTAAATGGGACATTCGGATTCATAGCTCTATTGGTGACTGCCCCTGTAAGAGCAGCACTTATAAC
>JAEOTH010000067.1 GCA_016839915.1 Promethearchaeota archaeon | reverse complement strand
TAAGCTCCATACGATTTTATTCCTATCAATTTTTATTTTCTCCCCTTTATATTTTTTTAATAATCTTTTTAAAATTATTATATATATGATTTTGAATGCATCACGATAAATATATTTCCTCAAATTTGAATGAAAAAGTATAATGAAAAGTTTGATGAATTGAGACTTTTTTGTATTATTTTTTCAATGAATTACGTTAAATCTTAAATGAAAATAAATATATCATGCAATTCTAAGACTTTGAGGGACTATCCTTATTAATTATAGCCATGGGTAGAAATCTTCGAAAAGTTTTTCAAATTACTATTCTTTATTCATTTATATTCAATAAAATAATATTGTGAATGTATAATGAATGGTCCTCCTGAACCTTTTAAGATTAAAATGATCGAGCATGTTGGAATGCCAGATCAAAAAAAAAGAACTGAAGCCATAAAAGAAGCGGGTTATAATACATTCTTGTTAAAATCAGAGGATGTTTACATCGATTTATTAACTGATTCAGGAACGTCTGCTATGTCTGATGTTCAGTGGTCAAGAATGATGTTGGGGGATGAGGCTTATGCTGGTGCACGTAGTTTTTATAAATTTGAAAAAGCAATACAGGATGTCTTAGGGTATAAGTATATCGTCCCTACTCATCAAGGACGTGGTGCGGAACATTTAATGTATAGTCATCTTACAAATCCAGGACAAATTGTTCCAAGAAATATGTATTTCACAACCTCAAAAGCTCATGTAGAATTAGCAGGAGGTACTATGGTTGATGCTATAATTGATGAGGCACATGATCCACAAAATTTACACCCCTTTAAGGGTAATATGGATTTAAAAAAGCTTCAAGCGTATATAGATGAATATAGCCTTGAAAAGATTGCTTTCGTAAATGTGGAGTTTAATGTTAATATGTCAGGGGGACAACCCGTCTCTATGCGAAATTTAAAAGAATTACGCGAATTTTGCAATGATTATAAATTGAAAATTATCGTTGATGCAACCAGATCGAGTGAAAACGCTTATTTTATTAGAGAACGAGAAAATGGTTATGAAAATACTCCTATAGTTGATATTCTCAGAGAGATGATGAGTTATACAGATGGATGTGTATATAGCGCAAAGAAGGATTGTTTAGTAAATATGGGCGGATTTTTAGCTACTCATAGCAAAGATATCTTCGATTACACTCGAGGAATGGTTGTACTATTCGAAGGACTTCATACTTACGGCGGAATGGCGGGTCGAGATATGGAAGCTGTCGCACAAGGATTACGAGAAGGTGCTCAATATGATTATCTGAAATATAGAATCAATCAAGTACGTTATTTAGGCGAGTTATTGACGAAAGCAGGAGTTTCTATAGTAAAACCAATTGGTAGTCACGGCGTATTTCTGGATGCTTTAAAGTTCTTAGCCCATCTTCCACGAAACCAATGGCCAGCACAAACTCTTTCGGCTGCTATCTATGAGGATTCTGCTGTTAGAACAATGGAGAGAGGTGCGATTTCCAAGGGTAGAGATAAAGAAACAGGTGAAAACATATTTCCAGCATTGGAATTAGTCAGATTGACAATTCCTCGAAGAGTGTATACTAATACCCATATGGAATACACTGCAGAATCAATAATAAGACTTTATCAGAAAAAAGATTCCATAACAGGTTTAAAAATGGTTTATGAGCCTAAACATCTAAGATTTTTTCAAGCTCGTTTCGAGAAATTATAAAAATAAATTTCTCGTCAAAATTGATATCTGAAATATAAACTCTCAAAACTATAATCTAATAAAAAATTTATTCACTAATTTAAAGTCGAGGAGTATAAATGTTATTTAATTAACTCAAAAAAATACTAGTAATAACCAGGGTATGCAGTGATAATATATCAATCAATAATAATATGTAAGTAATCCCATGAGAAGAGATATACTATACCAGATTTAAAGATGATTTTTGAACCAGAACATTTGCGGTTTTTCCAGGCCAGATTTGAACAAATTTCTCCTTAATTTCAGTTAAAACCTTTTTTCAAGAACTGTAATAATTGGTTGAAAACCTGCTTTACTAAAAACATCAAGCAATTTTTTTGTTGTTTTATAAGCTAGGTTAATACGAATAGAATCACATCCCCATGACTCGAGAATTTGAGTGGCTCTATCTGCTAAGAGTTTCCCTACACCTTTACCAATAATTTCTTTTTTAGTAGCCCAATTATCTAAATAACCAATATACCGCCCAAGTGTATTTTTTACTGCTTCAATCATTCCCATACTTACAACTTGGCCTGTGGATTTTAATTCTGCGATTAATGTGATTCGCTTAAGGTTTGGTTTAAATTGCCTTAGCCCACTGGACTCTCTCCACTGACTCTCGTTAAAACCTATGTCGAACATTTCATTTAACTCTTCCAGAATCTCTAAAGTAGCCTGATAATCCGAGGTTCGATAATTCCGGATAATAATATCTTCTTCTTTAAGCTCACTATTTGACATATTAATTTTCATCTTTAACTTGTTATTTTATTTATTAAATTAAGATCAATTCTTTGAGTAAGAATTTTTTGACTATTCCCATTATCATCTTTTTTTTTGATACATATTAAATATTCATTAATACGAGGAACTATTGGGGATACAAATAAGAGTTCCTCTTGAGGGAACCAGATATCTATATCTTGATCCATTACTTCTTTTTCAAAATACTCTTTTACATGAGTTATTATAATAGAAATATCTTTTAATTCCTCATCTGTGTTATTCTGAACGGTAATTTCAATTTCTTGACTATTCTCAATAAAATTGAGATGAGTAATTGAAAGTTGAAATTTTAGAGCAATTTCATTACTAGGTTTTTTTTGTGAATCAAAAAGTTCCATGTTCGTATATCCATTTTCTCCTTTTAAATTACTAAGAGGTGAAAACTCAAATCCTTTTAGAGAGAAATAAGAAATAGCTTTTTGGGTTTTAAAAGATGGTGATTCTGCTCTTTTTTCAATAACGGTTGAAAAATAATTTTTAATAGTCTTATCGATTAATTCCCTCATATAAACCTTAATTTTTGTCCCTTGAGAAATACGTTCTTGAGTTTTTGGTGTTTTTATCACAGAATCTCTAGCAATTTCACTTTCAATAACTTCATATAATTTATCTTCAAATTGATTTCGTAATTCTTCTGTTAGTCTCTTAACTAGTTCATCACCAAATATTTCTAGTTCAACCGGTAGTGAAACTATTATAACAATTGTTTCTGGTGTTTCTTCTTCAAGTCCAGCTCGTCTCTTTTGCCTTTTTGATTTTGTACGGATTTTTTTTCCGAAAAAGGCATATCCTTTATATTCTAAATCAATATGATCGAGGTCTTCAGTTTCTAAAAACCAAACTGGATGATAATTTATTGGGCGCATATATCTTTTATCACTTCGTAATCTATCATCGGGATACATTAATAGAGGAACTTGTCCTTTTTTTTCATCAAAATAGAGAACGTACACTACACATAAATCCTCATTTGGATTTTTTTCTACTGGGCTATTAAAGATATCTGACACGACAACCAATTCAAGAATAATTCTATAGAAATTTAATATTCCTTTTACAAGAGAGAAAAATTCTTCTTATTCTAAAAATTTATCTATAAAAAAATGTCAATTATTATTAAATTACCTTAGGGGATATAAAATATGAGAATTACAGAAGTCAAAAGTTATATATTAGTACTTTGATTTTAGATTCAAAATTAGCGCAATGCCACCAATTCAAGGTAATGGAGTAATATTTGAAGATTTGGATGGTTTAATTAAAAAGAAGATTAAATTCTAAGTATAAGTTAAATTCTTCGTTAGAATCATCAAATTCATGGTTTGCGTTATGAATTATAAATTCAATTTTATCCGTATTTATTTTTTCAATAAAAGATTGATCAATTTTTGACCAATGAGGCATTCCCTCTAAATATATGTTCCACAGTGATTTAGGATTATTTTTAGATCTTGATTCAATTTCTTTAGAAAGCAGAGTCCAAAAGAAAATTAATTTGTATGAAATCCCTGTATTGATTTTTAAACCCATGCGTTTGAAGCTCCCAAATGCCAAAATCATTAATAAAGCTAAAGAATATCTCATTTGAATTTTATAAGAATGGATTAAATATTGACCTTTTAACGAATCCCAATTAAGATTGCTGAGTAATTGATTGCCAGTTTGCTTGATGCTCTCCCTTAATTTATTATAATAAAATTCCTTGGTTAAAAATGGTTTTGTCTCAACAAATTGAAATATTCTAAGGGCTCCAGCTAGTCTCCATTCTAACCATTCTTGAGAATAATCTTTTGCTTTCTTCAAAGCCAACTCTTTGTTTGGCCAAATATTTAAAATAATTTTTAATGTTGAACTGATTTCATCATAATACTTAATGTAATGGTCAAAGATTTTAGTGTAATAGTAACCAAGAATATCAATATAAGTAAATACTTCCAATAGGTCGATGAATCTATTAATGGTGTTATCATATGAGAGTAGGTCAATAAACTCTGGATCGTTAAATAGTGAATATATCCCATAAAAAGTAGATTCACCAGTATATATAGTAGCAATAAGTAAATGATAGTGGATTAGTTTTCTGATAAGCAGTTTCTCGATATCTGAAAGCTCGAAAGATTCAAGCAAATTCAAACTTGATATAAGATGATAACTAAGATGCGGGTGTTTTTTATTATCAATATATCTACCAATATCATGATACATTAGAAGTATTGGGATGATTATCTGGTTTTGAAAGTGCTGATTCAAAATTTTTTCTTGAATTTTAGCTATTGCTTCTTTTGAAAGAGTTTCATGATAGAAATCTCCGCTTTTTATCAAAAAGAAGATTTTATACGATCTGAATATGTGTCTTATTGTTCTTTGGATTTCATCTCTATTACTTTCTT
>JAEOTH010000066.1 GCA_016839915.1 Promethearchaeota archaeon | reverse complement strand
TGGAACCATTAGGTACTTGTTTAACTTTTTCCATTTTTTTAAGGTCTTTTTCTTAGATGCTTCATCTTGATAATGAAAGTTAAACATTACTGATCCAGGGCGTGGTAATTCTTTATTATTCATTTTAGTTCCGCTTGATTCAGATATTAATATTTATGAATTTTAAATAATTTTTCTCATTCAAATTTACTATACACTATTATTATTTTATATTATTTCAAGGCACTGAGCCAAACATCTTTTAACACAAGCATTACAATTTATACATTTTTCATAATTTCTTAAATCAACCTTTTTATCTTTTTCATCAAATACATATAAGTTTCTGGGACACACTTCAATACATACTTCGCATCCAATACATTTATCTCTCTTGATAATAATTTGGCCATACGGTTGTAAGTTATATTCACCAAATAAAAATTTCATTTTCTCACCACCTTTATTCCAAGTTTTTGCTCCTAATTCACTTTTATAAATTGGAGTTAATCCGTGAAAATCTTCTGCCATAATTATTGTTATTAAAAGAGAAGAGATTATATTCCAAATTAGATAAAGAAGATCAAATATGATAAATAGATTAAATATTACTATCAAAAGAAGAATTATCCCCTCATAAATCCATACTTTTGTTTTTCCTGTTTCCGTAGGAATGCTAGGCAAAATCAGCATACTCCCGTAAATTATAATGATAAAAATTAAAATTGTATCTAAATAAAGGAAAAGACTTAAAATTGGCAAAAAAATAGCAGAAATCCAATAGATAGTTGAGACAAAAACAATTAAAATAAAGAAATATAATGTAGCCATTTCTATTCTGTGAGAGAGAGGAAATCTTACTATTCTCTGTGATTCTGTTTTACTGAATTTTTGATCTATAAAAGAAGGGATATCTTTAGCATATACAGGCCCAAATTTTACGTTCCATCCGGTCTTTTTTTTAATGATGATGGGATCTATTCCAGGAGCACTTAATTGAGGTAAAATTAAAGTTCTATGAGACACAAGATCATCAATTCCACTGGTTTTTAAAATTGACAAGACAGAATCGGTGCGAAAATCATCTCCACACGCTCCACACCATACATTGATTCCTTTAGAAGGAGCAATTAATAAATAACAATCGAGATTTTTTATTGCCTTTAAAACTCGTTTTACAGTTAAAATAAAATTACATGTAAGTAAAACGGGACTTTGACTTGTAGGATTTCCAACTTTTATAAGGGTTGGTTCTACCGGAAAACCAGTCCATCTAAAGAAATAACTTAGCCCTAATTTTAATGAATCTTTTACTCTCATTTTCCCTTACCTGACATTATTTATATTTTTAGGTCATTTTTTTCAACCTAAACAACTTTAGAGTATCCAATAAATAACATTTTTCTTCAATTAACGAAAAATTATGATTTTCAAGTCTATTTTCTATATTTTTTAAATATTTAGTAGTCAATTGTGATTTAAAATAGGTAATAATTACTAAAGGAATTCTGACAAAAAAGTATATAATTTTCTTCCAAATTTTCTTAGGTTTAACCTCATCAACTAAAATAAATTCTCCATCGTCCTTTAACATTTGATTGATTTGTTTCAAGCAAAAATCTTGCTCCTCTTGATAAAATTCGCTAAATGATAAAATCGCTGTTATTTTATCAAAAGATTTATCAGAAAAGTGTTCATCTAATTCAATAACCGGCATTTTAATAATATGAATACGATCAGTTAATTCTTCCAGTTCAATATTTTTTCCTGCTACCTCGAGCATTTTTTCCGAATAGTCAATACCGGTAACAATTGCTCCTTTTTTAGCACATAGAATGGCGAATGTTCCCGTTCCCATGCCAATATCTAAAATTTTCTCATTCTGATTTACTAAATAATCGGAAATATATCTTTTAATTTTTGGTAGGCGTCCTAATGTTAAATACTTTATTCCTTTATCGTATTTTTCTGCCTTCTTTTCCAAAGCTTTCATATAAACATAAGACATTTCTAAGGATACTGCTTATTGAAATAATTTCCTGGTAATACTTTATAAATTTTATATTGATTTATTTTTTATTAGAACAGAGGATGCTAAAATTTCTTCAATTCCAGTTGAATGAAATTGGACAATTTCAGGCGATGTACTGAAAATTGCCATTGGTAAATCAATTGGAATAGGAATTTTAAAGAAACTTTTTCTATTATCGATTACAATTAATCCAAAAATTTCCTCTAAATTGAATACAATATTTTTTAAAATTTGAAAACTATAAGATTTCACTTGATTGGGGTGGAGGAAACCTTCAATTTTTCCAAATACTTCCTTCATTATATTAAAAGCTGGTGATTTAAGTATGCGAAACTCAACTTTAGGAAGTTGCTTTTGGATCTCTATAACAGATTCGTCTTGAAAAACTAATTTTATATTCAATTTATCTTTTCGTTGATTAAGTATTGAAATGATTTTATCATCAAAATGAGATATAGGGAAAAATGAAATTACAGAACTTTTTGCGGTATCAATTAACATATATAAATACTCTTGAATTTTCTCTCTTCCAGCTATACCTATAAAAGGAATCTCTTCTGCTTCTTCTGAGTTGTAGATTTTTTCAATGATTCTAACACAGTTTTTCCCAATTTGATAAACATTTTTAGTATAATTTAACAATTTTTCTTGAATATATTCTCTAGGCTTAATCATAAAAAACTTCTTTCTTCCTTTTGGAATTATATCAATAAAACTTTTTTGTTGAAGTTTTACCATTGTTTCATAAATTTTGGGTTGAGGAACTCCACTATATTTATGAAGTTCATGAGCACTAAGAATATGGTATTTTATTAAAGTTTCAAGCACTTGAGCTTCATATTGAGTGAAATTTAGACTTTTCAAAAGCACAGTTAATTTATCCATAGGTACATCTTGTCCAATTTAATATTATTTACAAATTCAATTTATTAGGGATCCAGCATCATTACATCTAATTACAAATTTAATAACTTTGATACAGAGAGTTTATAAGCTTTTTTAATAAATCAATTAGCTTATTCTTGAGATAATTCAAAATATTTTTAAAGATTATATACTACTATAGTAGTATAAACTTATAAATTTTTATTTTAATCTTAAATTAAAGATTTTAATATTAATAAAAAGGGTTAATAATGTTAGGTAATCAAGAAGGCGTGTCCGAAAATGTTACCAATTCAGAGAGTAATCACATTATAATTAAAGTTGATAATATAATTAAAAAATATCCAAATACAACTGCATTGAAAAATGTCTCATTTTCAATCCGTAAAAAGGAGATATTTACTGTTATTGGGCCAAATGGTGCTGGAAAATCTACAATAGTTAAACTATTAACAGGTCAAATTAAATTGACTGAAGGCTCTATAAAAATTAATAATATGGATCCTATTTTTGATCGAAGAAAATTACTTGGAATATTTGGGCTTGTTCCCCAAGAAATCGCTTTATATGATGAATTAACAGGTCGAGAAAATTTAACATTTCATGCACGACTATATAATGTTCCTAAACAAAAGATACAACAAAGAGTAGATGAAATGCTAGAAATTGTAGGGTTAACAAAACGTCAAAATGATTATGTAAGAACATATTCAGGTGGGATGAAAAGACGCCTTCAATTGGTTAGAGCATTATTACATGACCCAAAAATTATTATTTTGGATGAGCCAACTTTAGGGATAGATGTCCAATCTCGTAAAGCAATTCATGATTATATTTTAGAATTACCTAAGCAAGGAAAAACAATATTATTAACTACTAATTATATGGAAGAAGCAGAACGATTAGCAGATCGCATTTTAATTTTAGATACGTCAATAATTGAAGGACCAGGTAGACTTCCTGAAATTCAAGAAAAAATTTTTCCAAATACAATAATAGAATTTAAAACGAGCCTAGATGCCGTAACTTCTGAGTTTTTGAATGACTTTTTAATTAATACATTGCATGGAGAAATTACTTTGGAAAAACAAATAAGCGAACAACATAGATTATTTCAATTCATATTTGATATATCAGATTTAAAAAAATTACTTGAAAGATTTATTAATTATACCAATACTCATGACATTTCTATAGAAGAATTCACAATTAAAAGACCAACTTTAGAAGATATATTTTTAAAACTTACAGGAAAGGAATTTAGGGATAATGAAAACTAAAAAAAAACCTGTAGAAAAAGTAAAATTGATGAAGTTAAGACAGTGGTTTTATGACTTGATAACAATCTTACGAAAAGATTTAATTTCTACTAAGAGAGTTAAAAAGTATTTTTTTGGGGCTATAGTACCTCCAATAGTTATCTTACTTGTTTTTTCTTCTCTATCGGGGATATCTAACCCCGAATCATTTACTGTGATGGTTGTTGATGAAGATAATACACCATATTCTAATGTAATGAAAGATTATATTGTAAATATTAGTAGCGAGTTTGCTCCTTGGTTTAATGTAATAACTATAGATACATATGAAGAAGCCAGAACAAAATTACTTCATTATGAGAGTCTGGGATTAATATTTATTCCAGCAGGATTTCAAGTTAATATAACAGCTAATGATCCGAACATAAAGGGGATTGTATATTTAGAAGTTCAAAACATAAATGACGATTATGTAAAAAATTATATTCAAAGATTAGATGAAGCAATTTTAACTTTTAACCAAGAAATTCATTTATCTTATGGACATGTTGATGGGTTTGCAATCATAGCAAAAAAACAATATGTCATTGATCAAGACTTGAGTATTCTTCGTGGTTTAGTAATTGGAGTTATTAGTATGTTTAGTTTAACCTGCGGACTCTTTTTTGGTTCATTAAATGTAGCAAAAGAATATGATGACAATACAATAATAGAGATTGTAAATAGTCCTGTAAAACGTACTGCTTATATCGCATCAAAACAATTAATTGCTGTAATATTAGGATTGATTGTAGTTGGGATTTTATCTCCTTTACTATTTTTTATTTTTAATGTAGAATTTCGTGGAAATATCTTAAACGTTATAAGTGCTTTTATTATGTCAACATGGATCCATGCTTGTATTGGAGGTTTAATAGGATTACGGATTAAAAATAAAATGACAACTATCCTAGTAGCAATTGTAATTTCGGTGTTTTTATGGTTTTTTATGGGAGGTTTTGCTCCAGTAAAAATGTTAGGAGATCAAATCTATCTTGTTTCAAGATTCCTTCCTGGAACCTATTGGTTTGAAATATTTTTTTCAGAAACATATTATCCTTCGCAGTCATATTCAATATTTCGTCTAAATATTTTAGGAATTATGACTATATCTTTCACGATAATTATTTGGTACATAATATCTAAAAGGGGATTCAAGTCTTGAAGAAATCGAAAAGAAAAAATATAAAAGCCTCTATAAGCATTATTAAAGAAGAAATTTTAAAAAATATCAAAATAGTATTTAGGGGTCCTACTCGTACTTTATTTTTTCTTTGCTTGCTGTTTCCAATAACTTATTTAATATTTATGAATCTAATCTTTGGTGCGGTAAATTTTAATTATCCATTTGCCGTTGTAATTCCTGATTACAACTCAAACGATGAATTAATTTATGCTTTAAATAATAATGAATTAAACAATACTCAAGAATTCTTGAGTTATTTAAACAATAATAGTTTAGTAGGGGAAACAATTGTAAAAAGTCATATTGAAGGAATTGGTATAACAGAAGAGGAATTTGAAGATCAATTATATGCCGAAGAAATTGTTATGATTGTTATCTTACCTGAGAATTTTGAAGATATAATTATTGCTGTGAAAAATAATTCATGGTCTGGGGGTGAAATATACATTACTTTAAAATGCTTAAATATTAATGAGGATTATCTTAAAAACCTTTATTTCGGATTTCAACGTAAGTTAAAAGCCTATTATGATACTGTGTTAAATAATGAAATAGAAGCTATTTATTTTTATAGTGATGCTGATCCTAATAGAGAAACGTACCCAAGAATGTGGACTATTGGAATAGGCGCACTAGGATTTGTTGCATTAGTAGCTTCTATGATAATTGGTTCAGCATTTATTTTTAATGAAAAAAATAACAGAATGGCACAAGAACTTGCTTTATCCCCTAATTTGAATCTTTATTATACTTTTATTGGAAAGATTTTATCAACAACACTTTTATCTCTCTTAATAAATTTTACACTTGGGGCGACAATTATATTTTTATGGATAGGACTTCCTTTTCCAATAAATTTTTTGGGATTTTTATTGATTATAATAGGAACAATTATTTTAGGATCATTAATCGGAGTTATTCTCGGTACGTTTATACCAGAGCAAGTATTTACTTTCCCAATTTCAATGTTTTTAGTCCTTGCTACTCTTTTTTTATGTGGTGGATTTATAGATATTGAATTATTTGGGCAACCTTTAAAATCATTTGTGGAATTTATTCCTTTTACATATTGTTTTAATATTCTTAAAAGTACAATTTTAACTGGTGATATCTCTAATATAAATTATGTCTTTGGTTTAATAATATACATTCTCATCTTTTTCGGTTTAGGCTTAATTCTCTATAAAAAACGCATCATATCTCAAAAATTCTTACAATAAAACATTCGTTTAGACTATAAGAAAGTATCCATTTTATTCATGGGGTAAAGCGATAATTAAGATCATTATAAGGATAACACCAGTCAAAAATACTAATGCTTGGATTATTGATTTCTTCAAATTTTTTTCTTTTAACATTTCAGGCATGAGTTCTGTACTAGCTATATATAAAAAACCACCACCAGAAAAGGCTAAAAAAAAGAAATTAAACAATTCTATTTGAGCTGACAAGAAAAAAGCTAATACCCCTCCAAGTAATGCAACCAAAGCACTAGCAAAGTTAAATAGAAGAGCTTTCTTTTTTGTAAAACCTCCATATAAGAGGATACTAAAATCTCCAATTTCCTGTGGCAATTCATGGAATAAAACAGCAAGAGTAACAATAATTCCATTCCCAATTCCACTTAAGAATGCGACCATTATGATAATACCGTCTAAAAAATTGTGTAAACCATCACCAATTAAATTTAGAAGTGCGAAATTTTTAATTTTAATCCCTCTATCTACAATATTATCTAGATCTTCTGTAAGGGTATCGTAACAGACTAATTGGCCCTCTTTTTCATGAGCATGTCCATGAAACCAATATATAAAGCGTTCTATTACAAAGAATATTACAAATCCTATAATAATTAATGCGAATAGAAGGCTTTCAGCAATTCCTGCACCCCCACTATTTAATTCCTCAAGGTGGTGAAGGGATTCAGGAATCAGGTCGAATAATGCTGTCGCAAGAATTGTACCTGTAGCAAATGCTACGAGAATAAATAATATCTTATCTAAAGTCTTTTCTTTAAGTGAAATCATAAATACTCCTATTAAACTTAAAAGACTGATGGCCAAAATCATAATAAAACCTATTAAAGCTTCCAACTTTATCAAGACTCTTTACTTTTTATTTTTTTAATACAATACCATAGATAAGGAAGGAATAAAAAGATTACTAGTAAAAATAATAAATGAAATTCATATCATCTCGAAATTTATTATAATTACTAGTCTATAAAAATTAAATATATTAATTTATTAAAATAAGGATAGAGTAAATGCTAAATTCATATTAGTGATAAGTATGAAGAAGATCGACTTAATTATTTGGAGTTATGCAGCAATCTTGATATTAGATTTCATCTTTCTTATAGTGGTGCAAAGATTTGATATATTATTAATTTCAGGGTCATTAGCTCTATTTCCACTAATATTGACACTAATTCGGAGGAAGACGGGTTGAAATGGTTGGCATGATTTATTTTTATTTTAATCTGGTAATTAATGTTTATATTCTAATAGCAGTTTATTATTATTGCATTAAGACCTATGGAATAAGAGCAACATTAATTACTAATTTATGTCTTTCATCTTTAGTTTTAACACTAATTTTCACAGGAACTTACTCCATAGCAAATTTGGGAACAGATTTGGATATTGGAAACATAGTTTTCTTGGTTAACGATTCACTTACAATATTTACGATATTTATTGTTGTTTTTGAGCTGGCACGGTTTTCTCTTAAAAAAACAAAAGGAACTGATTTATCCATGAAAAATATTATTATTATTTCCGTTGTAGTGTCTTTATATGGAATTCTTTTCCAAGTCCTTATGGATCCAACAGCTGCAGCTTTGGGAATTTACTACTATCTAAATCCTCCTGCAATAAATATTTTCGGATTTCCAATATGGTTCATAACTTCATTTGCTATATATGGTTTGTATGCATTTATTTTTTTATTAATTGAACATTACAATTTCAAAAAAATTAATAGATCTCTCAAATCTCATGTTTCATGATGCGATAGAATTTTTAGGATTTAAAACATCCCTTAAAGAGATCTTGTTTTAATTATTCTTACAAGTTTTCTGCTTAATTTTAGAATTAGTTTTGTTAATGATAAAAACAAATAAAAGTATGTAAATAAGGTATATAGATAACATCTTACGTTTTAGTAAGTCAATCCCATATATTAAAAAAAATCTAATATGAAACGATATTTGTCAATAACGGAAAGAATTATACTCAAATCATAGTAAATTTTATAAGTCAAATTTATTTTGTTAACTCCTAACCTAAATTTTTAATTTAGAATCCAATGATAATCTAATGATAAATTATGAAAAACAAATTATATAGTTTTAAAAACTTAGAAATTAGAAGGATTACTGTTTTAGCCATTTGTATCACTTTCTTAGTAGGTTATTTAAGTTTAGATATCGGATCTTTGGATCATTTCGATAAACCTACTAATAAGGCTGACTGGATTGGTGAAACTGAAAACAGAGAGTACAATCCGGTACTATCTGCTTATACTCTTATTAATCCCATAAATATAAGTTCACCTAGTGATTGGGCACTTTATCCATTTATAACTGGCAATGGCTCCAATTTAAATCCGTATACTATTGAAAATGTTGAAATTCAAGGGAGCGGTGTAAAAACCATGGAAGTTGGAATACGAACTCATTTGAATTATACATATCGCGGAATTTATATTAACGCAAATGGAAGTTTTATTATCAAAAATTGTAAAATTACCTCATTTTCTATTGGCATTTCACTTGATATTGGTGTTTCACCAGAGCATAACCATACAATCGAAGGTGTAGAAATTGACAACTGTGGAGTCGGGGTTTATAACTATTGGTCACATTTTAGAATAAATATATCTAAGTGCAATATTTCAAACTGTAATTGGGTGACAGTTAAAGTTCCCGATGTTTTTGGATTTCCACTTTACTATGGCGGTTTTGGGGTATGGGTAAAAGGAGACACAGGATCCATTATTGAGCATTGCCAAATTCAGAATTGTTCAATAGGTCTATTCGCTGGATTTGAGGTGGATATTGTTAGCAATGAATTATTCAATTGTGGTTTTATATTTGATGTACAATTTATTTATGTTTATGATGTTATACTCAATAATACAGTAAATGGAAAACCTCTTGGTTTATTCCGTGGAATAGATGATTTGGTTATAACGGCACAGGAAGCTTCTCAGTATGGGCAATTACAATTTCATGATTGTGACAATCTTCACTTGTCTAACTTCCATATTGATAAAGCTTGTAGTTTTGGTTTGATAATAATATCTGGTGAAAATGCTGTCCTACAGAATATTAAATGTGATAATCAAAGGATTGGTTTTTTAATTTCTGCTAATCATTTGTCAGCTAATAATTTACACACTGAGAATTGTGATGTAGGATTTCATATGTTGAGTGTAAGACATTCAATATACAACAGACTGTTAACAGATAATACTGAGATACCTATATACCTATCTGACCCAATTTATAATACAACAATTCAAATTGAAAAATCATCATGGTTTTATATTTTAGATAGATATGGCCTTAGTGAGATACAAATAAATTCATCAGTATCTTCAGTTAATTTACCTCGGACAAATTTAACTGAGTTTGATTGTGAGGGATTTGCATTTCAGCTGAATGTTACAGGGACATATCATATTTCTGAGGTTGATCCTATATTTTTCTATATCGATTTCACTGTTGTCATATTCACCCTTTCTCCACCATTAATACCAGGATTTCCTTTATTGTGGTTTTATCTAGCAATCTTATTTGGAATATTGCTTTTAAATTTGTTACTACGATATAAAAAAAGATTGGTTCAAATCCTTCTTCCTAAAACAAGTTAAATCAAAAAAAAAATTTTTATTTTTTTTATTGTTTTCAGATTTTTAATAAATCCTAAAATTAAAAATTGATTATGAGTTTTAATTGTAAATATACCATGGAGAAAGAATATATTTTCATTAGTATTAGATTCGTTCAAAATCTCTCGAACTAAGTGAATTAACTTATAAAACTTGAATTTCAAAATAATTGATTTAGAGTGAGTTTTTTGAATAATGCCCAAAAATCATTTATTAGCTGATATATTTTATAAATTAAGTTAAAATGAAAATAGGGAAAATAGTGATATAAAATATCCAAATTCGTTTTGCATGTTTTATTAAAAAGTGAAGAAGAAAATTACTGTGCGAAATGTTGTAAAACAATGAATATAATTGACAGAATGTTCTCATCGATACCAGAATTTGAACAAAAAATCGAAGTGAGCTATGAAGATGTTTACCTTAGTGACTCTATAAAGAAATATGGAAATTTGACCCCGCCAGCAATTATTATTGACGATCAGGTTTTAACGGAAGGACATGTTCCAATTATGAAGAAACTCGCAAGAGATTTGTTTAAAATAATTGTACCAGCTAAATTGAATATGTAAGGTTTACTTTTTTTATTTAATCCCGAGATTATTCTTTTCGTGTTCGACCAAAATATATCACTAAGGCAGAATTATGAAATTATTATATGTAACTGATATACATGGGATTGAGTGGAAATTCAACGAGATTTACAAAGTAGCGACTACATTAAAACCTGATGTAGTAATAAACGGTGGAGATATACTCACGTTTAGAGGGAATTTATTGCATCAGGATAGGTTTATTACTGGTTTTCTTGATGAATATTTTTCGAAATTTGAATCAATGAAAATATATTATTTAGGGTTATTAGGAAATGATGATTTGGGGATATTTGATGAGTTATTTCAAAAAACGTGCGATAAATATTCTTATGTAGTTAATATAGCTCAAACATTATTCCAGATTGAAGGAAGCGAATATGAGTTTATAGGGATGAACTGGGTTTCAGACCTACCTTTTGGTCTAAAAGATAGAGCACGTAAAGACACTAAGGATTTTGAGCTCCCAAAGCAAATTGGAAGGCAATATCTTTCTGTTCCAAATGGATTCAAAAAAATTGAAGATTGGTTCTCATATGTGGAGAGTCTTCCTACAATCGAAGACGAGCTTAAAGAATTAGTAAAGCCTTTCGATATGAACCATACAATCTATATTTTCCATAATCCCCCGGCAAATATTGATCTTGATGTAACCTACGACGGTCGAAAGGTAGGATCAAAAGCAGAATATGCTTTTCTTAAAGAAAATCAGCCAAAACTCTCGCTTCATGGACATATTCACGAATCTCCTGAAGCTTCGGGTAAATGGCATTCTCAAATAGGCCAAACGATATGCATTCAACCAGGACAATCTCATCAACATGAGAATCATTTAAATTATGTTTTAGTTGACTTGGAGACTATGAATATTGAAAGGAAAATAACGAAAAAATCAGATATCTAATGATAAAAGCTAGAGATGACATGAATGGAACGAGTTATGATCTTTCTTGATAATAGTAACATTTTCCAAGGCTTTAGGAAATATGATATCAAGGCTGATTATGAAAAGCTTAAGAATCTCATAACTAAAGATCGAATCTTACAGAGCATCTTTTTATACGAAGGCGTCGTATATCCCATGAGTCCAGAGAAAAAAAATTGGTATGAAGAGTTAAGCAATCGAAGCGGATATGTGATTAAAGCGAGTTTTGATAAGATTGTATCAAGTGGTGCCATTGAAAAGAAGGTTGACATCAACATCGCAATTGATATGATCTCTCTTGCCTATGAAAACGCGTATGATACTGCAGTGTTGGTTTCTGGAGACGGTGATTTTGTGCCTGTTGTAAAGAAAATAAAAAAATTGGATAAAAATGTGGAAATTTGGGCGTTTGAGTATTCATTCGCAAATGCCTTAAAAGAAGAGTTCAAGCCGGGAAATATCCATTATCTAGATGATATCTTGAGTAAGATAAAAATATAAGTTTCAATCAGTTTGTTTTACATTTATTAGATTGGATTTTTTTTATAATATTAAATTTTTAATTCTCTATAAAAGAAGAATAAAATTATGTATTGTCAAAACTGTGGTGCCGAAATAAACGAGAACTCAACAATATGTCCCTATTGTGGATTAGCAACTAAGAGCTCTGATATTCTTCAGGAAAAAGATATGAAGATTCAAGCACTTGAGCAAAAAATAGTAGAATTAGAACTAGCTGTTCAACAAGTATCAAGAACAAGGAACAGAAAATCTGGAATAACTCAATTTCAGCCGTGGATTTTTATTTTTCCAATTCTATTTGTAGTGGTATTTTTCGTGTTATTTATAATCTTAGTATCTTTATGATGAATACAAATTGTCACAGGCTTCCAGTTTTATTAAGAGGATTTTTCTATACCTATTGAATATTCATAAGAGTATAAAAAATAAGATTAAAAAATAAATATCCAAAAGTAGAATTATCTATTAAGATAGAAAGAAAAATCTATATAAGATAAGTTTCTAGAATGAATTTATATAGAGAACATAAATAAGTAAATTAAATACTATGGCTGAAGAAGGTAATACTATAGAGAAATTGGAAGCTA
This sequence comes from Promethearchaeota archaeon, assembly GCA_016839915.1. GTDB lineage: Archaea > Asgardarchaeota > Lokiarchaeia > Sigyniarchaeales > SOKP01 > Loki-b32. Next base: position 210 of record JAEOTH010000066.1, on the reverse strand, counting down.
TTTTAAAAAAATTATTAGCAAGTAATCGTGATATTACAATTGCGATAATTACATCAATGGAGGGGCTTCCTATTCTTTCAGTATTGCCCCGAGGATATAATGAAACGAGAATTTCTGCTATGGTAGCTACACTGCTTTCCTTATCCGAAAGAACTGTCATAGATATGGACATTGGTATTTTCAAACAGATTTTTATCAAAGGAGATGATG
>JAEOTH010000065.1 GCA_016839915.1 Promethearchaeota archaeon | reverse complement strand
GTTCTGGCTCGGGTTCATATACTGGTTCTGGTTCAGGCTCATATATTGGTTCTGGTTCAGGCTCATAGGTTGGTTCTGGTTCTGGCTCATATATTGGTTCTGGTTCAGGCTCATAGGTTGGTTCTGGTTCTGGCTCATATCCTGGTTCCGGTTCAGGCTCATATACTGGTTCTGGTTCAGGTTCATAGGTTGGTTCTGGTTCTGGCTCATAGGTTGGTTCTGGTTCTGGCTCATATCCTGGTTCCGGTTCAGGTTCATATACTGGTTCCGGTTCAGGCTCATATACTGGTTCTGGTTCAGGTTCATAGGCTGGTTCTGGTTCTGGCTCATATACGGGTTCTGGTTTCAGAGTATGTGAATACATAGGCTCAAGTTCATAAACCTGCTTTATTTCAATTTCTCTTAGCGGTTCTTTAATTTTTCTTTCTAATTTTCTTTTTACATCTTTTTTTACTATTTTTTCCTCAGACTTTTGAATTACATTAAAAGGATTATCCTCTGGATTTTTCAATTGCGGACCTAAATATATTGTTTTTGATTTGATTTTTTTATTATCTATTCTTAATTCTAATATGAAATTTCCAGGAGTAATGAAATCCATTCCGTTTGTGTTTTCCTCTCCCAATGAATTCCAATGAATCATATTTTCATCGATTTCATATATTTTAAATTCAGATCTGGGCAGAACTTTCTTTGTAATTCTTAGTTTAGTCTGAAATACAATCTTTCCTTGAAAATTATGTGTTTTTCCTCCTTTTGTGGTCCATCTCAAATGAAACCCATCTGATTGCTTCCATAAAAAATACCCTAAGAATTTGTTTGATTCAAATTTAGGACGCCCGTTAATCTCTCTTACATTCATAATTTTATACAAATTTGTTTTATTTTTTATAAATTAAATGAAACAACTTGTTATTAAATATTTTCATAATCACTCTAATTTCGATATCAAAACCTTGAAATATAGTAAAAATCTGAAAGAGAATTTTAATTAAAAAAAAAAAAAAGATATTTCGTCTGGATTTAATCCTTTATTAAATAAGCCCAATAATGTATACCAGTTGCAGGACTAACGCCTCCCATATAAACACCATCACAATTAATGATTTTCCAACCCTCTTGGAGATGCTGATTAACCATTTTCTCAAATTCATAAGGTTGAAAATCCTTTTTTGCTTCTTTTAATGGTTGAATATAGGTAAGCACTTTAAATTGAGACATAAATTTTTTCACCTTTTTGAAAAAATTAAGATTTTGAAAAAGAATTTATAATTTTCATATAAATTTAATTAATAAAATCTATGTACTAGTTTATTGCTTTAAGTTAAATTTTTCATGATTTGGATTTTTTGAAATACTAATGACAAAAATGTTAAATCTTAAATATCTTGGAATAATACTATTCTTACCAATTTGGAATCCAATTAATTAATCAAAAAATAGAGTTGATAACAATATGATTCTTAATTTTATTCTTTGGTATCCATCTTCAAAAGCAGCGGAACTTGTAGAACTTGTGAAAAAAATGGGTAAACCGCCATCCTATGTAAAGAAATGGTTAACTTTCCAAACAGGAGTAGGAAAAAAAGGTATAAAGCATTATAATATTGTATTTACAGAAAAAGGACATGGAGATGATGCTGTTGTTGAAATATCAAAAATGTTTAGACCATTTTTAGATCATGATAACGTTGAAGCGAAAGTAGAAGTCCTTGTCAGTGCTAGAGACGCCTTAAAGGTTTTAGGTTAAAATATGATGAAAATCTAAATTTCTTTTTTTTTAATTTTATTTGATGCTTTTATATGTTTGCCAATATTCTATCGATTTTTTGCTGAATATCCAGCTTAGCAGAAGGGTCTTTTAAGACATGTTTTGTTTCGATGAAAATGTTGGTACTTAACTTTCTCATTAATTTAAGATCCATTTCACCCTCATTTACAAATACAAAATATATTGATTTTTTATCTCCAAACAATTCCTTGGTAATAATCGTAATTTCATATTTTTCCCCATAAGAGATGGTAGCAATTTCCTCTTTAAATAATTGCTTTCCTATTACTCCAATAGCTGATATTAAACCACTAAAAATTGTGGGATCTATTTCACCTAAAGATTGATCAAATTCCTTAGAATAGAAGGGATACCCTTGAGAATCACACACTAAGATAGATTTTATCATTGTTAATTGAAATGCTTACTTTTTATTAATTCTAATCTGTATTAATAATAGATTCCTTATTTTTAACTATCGGTTTATCATACACTTATAGAAGTGTTCAAATAAAAGGTAAAAAAGTTAATAGAATTGGAGCATTTTTTGATTTATAAAAAAATATCTATTTTGGATTAATGATATGTATGTTAGAGAATTCTAAAATAATATTAGATAATGAATCTTGTACTAAATGCAAAGCTTGTGTTAATGAATGTCGTAATTATTACTTTGAATCAGAAAAATTATCTTTAGCCAAAGAAATGGATGAATTCTGTATCGAATGTGGAAAATGTGTGGCTATTTGCCCAGTTAATGCAATTACACTCAAAATTCATAAAGATCAAGTGCTTAGCGAAGTTCCTACTAAAGAAAATTTACCATCGTTTGAAACTTTAGGAAATCTTTTTCAAGTTAGAAGGTCAAGAAGACAATTCAAAGATAAACCTGTACCAAAAGAATTAATAGAAAAAATTCTCAATGTTGCAGGCAGGTATTCTGCGACAGCAAAAAATCAAGAAAACGTTTATTTTACAGTTGTTCAAGATCGAGAAATCCTTAAGAAGTTATCAGAAGAATCTACAATTCAAGTTAAGAATCTTGTTAAAACCTTTGAAGATCCTCATGGTAGAAAAACTTTGGAAACAGCATTTTCCCCAGATTTCATTAAGAGACTTGAAACACTTATTCCAGGATTCAAATTAATGTTAAAGCTGGCAAAGCAAGGTATAGAAATTTGGCGTCGAGACGCAGAAATTATCATAATTCATTCACCTAAAGATGCATCATTGCCGGTAGAGAATTGTACTTTAGCTGCTTGTCAAATAATGTTAGCAGCCGAGACTTTAGGGTTAGGAACGTGTTCGCTTGGGTATATTAATGCCTTTTTAAATGATTTTAAAACTGTAGCTAAAATAGTAAAAGTTCCCCGAAAACATATCGCGGGATACACATTGGCAATAGGATATCCAAAAGCTCATTATTACAGAATTCCGGCAAGAAAACCTCTTAAAGTTCAATGGTTATAAATAATTTTTTCATTTATTTATTAAAGCACTATGAACATTAAAATTAATATCAAATAATGAAGCTTATAGAAAATTTAAAATCCAGTCTTATATTAAATAGAAAAATAATATTTTTCTTATGATGTACTAACAAAAATACCAAGAAATCTTTTTCCTAATTTTTTTAAGGCTAATTTTGCAAACTCACCGCGTGAAATCTCACTATCTCTATATTTGCTCCAATTATTTTTAATTTGAAGCCAATCTGACCCTAGATTATCTCTCATATATTTTTCTACTTCATCCATCTTATCCGAAATTCTATCCATTTGGTATTCTAATATGATTACAACAGTTTCAACATCTAAAATGATCTGCGAGGTATCATCCTTAATTTGTCCTGCGAGTTCTCGAGTTTTGTCCATCGTCCGTTCGAGATTCTTTAGTTTTTTTTCTAATCTTTCTTGCTGCTTATATAACTTTTGTGAAATTTTATAATGCTGTTCTTCTGTGTCCTTTTTGGAGAAAATTTTCTTGAATTTAAATTTTAAACTTTTTATCACATTTTTAAAAGCTGTTCGAACTTTCTGAAAAAAATCCTTAGACTCTACATAAAATGTCTGCTTCCCATCCTTCTCTTCTTCAATTTGAATGGAGAAATCATTTTTCTTTAAATCATGATAACCTTCAATTTCTGTTTTTTCCTCTGAGGGTTCTAATTCATCTGGATCTTCCATAATTCCTACTTTATTTATCTTAATTAAAATTTACACTAATTATGTAAAAAAACTTATTAGCTTATCTAATAAACATTTCCAATATGAACAAAATGTTTAATTATTCAAGACTCTTACTATCAGTGTTTATAACGAATTAACTCTTAATAAATATGTAAAAAGAATAGGGTATAACTGCTGGAATTATAAGAGAATTATAAGAATTTTTTTTCTATTCTTATGTATCTAGAATTTTGGTTAAAATGTTATGCTCTAAATTAAAAAAAAAAGATAAATTTATACATGTTCTCCTCTAAATTAAAAAAAAAAGATAAATTTATACATGTTCTCCTTTATCTTTTAGAGGGAGCTTTTTTCTTAGGGCCTGCTTTTTTAGCGGGAGCTTTTTTCTTAGGACCTGCTTTTTTAGCGGGAGCTTTTTTCTTGGGAGCTCTCTTTTTAGCCATACTTTATTACGTCTCCTTAAAATTTGTTAGCAATTTCAAATAAAGAATTACTTGATAATAACTATTTATTTTATTTTTAAAGATTTCTATTTTAATCTAATATTAGTTTAATATGAATAAACTTTTACTTTACTGCTAAGTTGGAAGTTAAAATTATTTCAATCTCCTCTAAGTAGATTTATATCTGAGTTTAAAAGTGAATTAATCATTCTCCTACTCATGAGATTCGGAAATTTTATGCTCCTCTATAATTTAGGAATTTCTGGATTAATATCTTTAATTTCTCTCCCAATGAAAATTTACTGAGATCGCAGTTATATACCATTTTAGATTTTATTACAGTTCAATTTTGGATAATTTGACCTCTATATAGGTTAAACTTAAACCAATTGCTAAAAGAATACAGGCACCTGCTATCCATGGCCAACCGTTATAAAGGCTACTAATCAACAGTGGTATCGAAAAATATAATGTAAAAAAACCTAATGAAATAAGCACCAATCCCAATAATAAAAATACATTTTCAATGGGTACTTTTAAATTTTTAAAAATTTCTGACATGTTATCACTCTCTTTTAAGTTTTAAATTTATAGTTTCCTTATAGAAAAAGAATATAAAAAAGTTCACTTATTCTAATCTTTTTCTTAACTGAACCTAATCTATTTGGGTTTATTATTTGAGTTTTTTTGTATTCGATGGATAGCTTGTTTATCTTTTTTAATACTGTAGAAATAAGCATTTTTGCTCATTATACATGAATCTTTCAGAGCTAAACTTTTAACTAATTTCATTCTTAGCCTTAAAGCCTCAACATCTTTGGGTTCTGATTGGAGTAATATATCTAATACTTGAAGTGCTAGTTGATATTGTTCTTGGTCAAATAAGTTATTAACTCGAGAGATTATTTTTCCTTTATCTCCTATAAGTCCATAAATTTCTTTCATTACTTCTTCTTCGGGGCGTGGTATCAGATGAGCGGGATTATGATCATAATACCCATGATACCATCGATAAACATTATAAACAAAAAATTCTGGTCGAGAATATGCTTGTTTAAGAAAACGACTATTTTTCAAATGTTCTGGAACTTTCACTGTGTGAATCATCTCTGAAATATGCATTTCTTCATTGATTAATTTTACAACTTGATCATGTAAAGAACGGATTACTTCGATATTATCATTCAATGCCTTCTTCGCATTATCCCCCTTAAATAAATAACCACCCCCCTTACAAAAAACATAGTCTGGTTCTAAAGCTTGAATTCTCTCTAAGGCTTTTACCCAGTCTAATGCGAATCGAGTTGGCTTCCAAGGATTCCCAACGTTAGGAAACCAGGATCCCATTATTAAATCGCCAACGACAACAGCATTTAGTTCAGGGACATAAACCCATATTGCATCATCTGTTTCACCACGAGCTGTGTGTAATTCAAATGTATATCTTCCAAGTTCAAATGTATAATCACCAAAAAATGTTTTGGTAGGATATACATATTTTTCCAAACCTTGTCCAAATAATTGTTTCGGTATGTTAAATTGCATAGCTGCAATTAAATTCCTATAAGGTTTAAGGAATTGATATCTCTCAAATCTATCTGGCAGAAATATACTCGCAATAACCTCTGGATTATCTACCATAAAAACTTTTGATCCACCTACATGATCAGAGTGACCATGAGTATATATTATATACTTAATCTTCTCATGAATACTACTTAATACATGTTCTGCCATGGGAATGTTTACTAATGTATCAATTAATACAGTCCCTTGACCCGTTTCAAACCAAACTATTCCTCCGATAGGAACAGTTGCGGTATAAACACCCTCCATATGTTCCTTTATAACGGGTTTAGATATCCTAGTTAATATGTTAATAGGCTTTATATCCCTTTCCGACACATATCACACCTATAATTAAGCTTTCATTTATTTTGAGTTTACGAACTCAATTCAACAAAATTTCTTGCCAATTCTGGCTTTCTCATTTTTAATAACTTTATCCCAACACCATATGTCACAACTCTCTTGGATGGTGTTATTTTTAACCAAATACTTTCTTCTTTGTTTTCTACATTATTATGATACTTCAAATATTTAGCAAATATTTTTCTCGCTTCTTCGTCATCGAAGTGTTTAATTTCTGCTTCTGCTGTAAAGTGTAATTCTGCAGGGGGGGCTGGTACAATCTTATGGAAAAAATTCTTCCTAAATGGTAAGGTCACGGATACTTTATTATTAACTCTAATGTTTCTTGCCTTCAATGTATTTTTACCTGTTATGCAATAAATCACATAACCATCACTTTGGTAAACGACTACAGAACTGTGAGGGACATTATTACCATCTACAGTGCCCAAAACTAACCAATTCTTTTTTTTTAAAATACTCCTAACTTCATTCTCCAAGTCCTTCATAATATTCAATTATTAAATATTTGATTTAATCTTTTTTCCTATAACTCCAACATATATTGCAGTTTCTTGAATCCCATCAATTCCTAGCAAATCGCTTAATTCTTGATCATATATAGCACCTATAGTGCATGCTCCTAAACCCAATGCTTCAGCTATTAAATAAAAGTTCTGACCAATATGACCTGCATCCATATATATATAGCGATAACATCTTTGGAGATATTTCCATTTGGATCTTTCTATTAGTGCAGTCCACACGAAATTAACTGCGGAATTAAAAGCCATTTGTTGATCTAAACATGCTTTTGCAATGTCTAATCGAAAATCTCCATCTTTTAATAATTCTAAGCTATGATTCACAATGTTATAATGATAAATCCCTTGGTCAAGATTCTCAACGTTATTAATAACAGGGTATACTTCGATTGGATACAAACCTCCTGCTGATGGTACTGTCCTAAATGCAACCTGCGGATAAATACGAGTCAAACCACTCATCCCAAATAGGAGAAGACTAAGTTGTGAGATTATTATAGGCTCATCTTTGAAATTTCGAGTAGATTGTCTATTTAATACCACTTTCCAGAATGGTATATCCTCTTTAAATTCAGGATCGGGTAATTTAATCGTTTTTATCGCATCTGAATATGCTTTAAATGAATCAGGCTTATTTAGCCAATCTAATTGATGCTGTGGTAAACGATTTCTAATATATTTAGATTTTTGCTGAAAATCCTCTCCATACATCTCTAATTGATTATTCATAAAGAAATTAGATTAAAAAAACTTAAAAGTTTTGAATTAATATTTCAAAAGTTTCAAGAAGTCGCTATAATGAAGTATACTTTTTCGTCGCTTCTGAATATCTTGTATCCTTACTATAATCAAAAGAAGCAATATGAATAGGTTCTATGATAACTTTAACCCATTCTGTTAACTCGGATAAACCTTTCCAATATCCTTTTGCTTCTTCTTCAGACATATACCTACTGAATATAGAATGCGCTGCTTCATCCATATCTTCTTCATCAATGCTTGCTTTACCGTATATTATAACTGCTTTAGTTTGTTGACTAAATTCATCAATCAAAACGGTCACATTATTATTACGCCTGATGTTTCCCAACCTACGACTGGCTTTAGGAGTTCCAATAATTAATTTTCTATTTTCATAATAATACCATACAGGTACAGCATGAATCGACCCATCTTTGTTAATACTACAAATTCGAGCAATTTTAGCACCTATTATAAAATCTTCTATTTCATCCTCTGTTAAATGAGGGGGTTGTGTATATACCATTTTAATCATCACCAAAACAAACTTACAGAAAAAAAAAGAAAACTGTGCTTAAAACTTTTATTATAACTCCTTACAAAATGCAATTTGAAAATACAACTCTTATTTCTTTTTCTGATTTATGTTCTCTTGTATCTGTTCCAAATTGAATTTTATTATTATAAACATTGCTACAGCAATTATCTATAAACGACCTAAAAAACCGTAAGAAAAATCAGGTTGGTAATAACAATTAATTTATCTTTTTTTTATATATTTAAAAAGTTATTTGGTTTCGCTTGCCTTTAACTCTTTTTCTAGTAATTTAATTTCTCGGTCAATATCTTTTGTTTTAGTTTTCTTTTCTCTTTCGATTGCTTTTAATCTCTCGTTTAAGGTCTTACTCTTATCTGATTTTAATTTATTATATTCTTTCTCTAAATTCTTTATAATAGGTATTAATTCTTTCTTTTTTGTTGTTAATTCTTCTATTTTCTTGTTAACTTCACCCAAAATAGATTGATGATGCTTTAGTTTTCCTTCTAGATCACTCATTTTAGGAGTAAACTCCTCATTAAGTTTATTCGTAATATATGCTTCTTTTTGCTTGGCTATTTGCTCAATTTTCTCTATTTGCACTGCTATCCGATTAATTTGATCCCGAAGTTCTTCATCTGACATTTTGATTTTCTTTGTTTTAATTTATATACTATCTCTTAGGTTTAAAACTTTTAATATTATAGAGATATAAAATATTCTTCTCAATTTATAAATTATTAAGAGTGAAATCTTAAATAAATTTTAATTTTAACTCTTGATTAACTATGATTCGGAATCAATGGTATGCAGTATTAGAAACAAAAGAAGTTCCGAAAGGTAAATTGATTGGGGCGACTAGACTTGGAGAAAAACTAGTATTTTGGCGAAATAAGATTGGTGAAGTCATATGCTTAAAAGATAAATGCGCTCATCGTGGAGCTGCGCTTAGTATAGGGAAAATCTGCGAAAAGGGAGACATTATAGAATGTCCTTTCCATGGTTTGAGATATGACAAAACAGGGCAATGTACTATAATACCTGCCAATGGTAAAAATTCACCTGTACCAGAACGATTTAAAGTAGTATCTTATCCTACTAGAGAAGAACATGATTTTATTTGGATATGGTGGGGGGAATTTCAAGCTGATTATCCACCCTTACCCTTTTTTGAAGACATTGATAAAAAATTTTCATATAAAACTCATACTGAAGTATGGCCTGTTCATTATTCTCGGGCAATAGAAAATCAACTTGATGTTGTTCATTTACCTTATGTCCATCATAATACAATTGGTCGAGGGTATCAAACTCTTGTTCATGGGCCTTTAGTTAAGCCATCTGAGGATGGTAATGAGTTTACTTTTTGGGTATATAACCAAAAAGATGATGGAAAGACTAAACCTTTAAAACCTGAAGAATTTACTAATGAAATGAAGGTATTTCACCTCCAATTTAAATTTCCACATATATGGCAGAATTATTTGGGAGATAAAGTCCGGATATTTATAGCTTTTGTTCCTGTAGATGAGAGGAATACGAAATTTTATATGAGATTCTATCAAAAGTTTCTTAGAATACCGATTCTAAAGTCATTCGTTAACTGGTTAGCTAACAAATTTAATATAGTTATCTTACATCAAGACAGAAGAGTAGTTATTACACAACAACCTAATAAAACTCAGCTGAAGATGGGAGAAAAACTTATTCAAGGAGACAATCCCATTATATATTATCGCCGCCGTAGAGAAGAATTATTAGCAAAAAACAAATAGATTTAATTTCATGTTAGAGTAAAATATTGATTATATTGAAATTTATTTAAGTTCAAAAAGCTTAATTCTTAATTACAATAATTTGAAATTCAATTTTTAATATACTAAGTTAGATAAATTATGTTTGACAAAGGTTGTTGGGAATGCGGAAAAGAAATTAATCTTAATGATGATAAGTGTCCTAATTGTGGGTATGATTTCAAGTCAACTTCTCATATAAATCCAAAATGCCCATTTTGCAAGAAAGAACTTCATATTGATGATTTCTATGTTATAAAGCTAGATAAAAAAGGACGTAAGAAATATCGAGGCTTTAAAGGAGAACATACTTGGAGGAAAAAAATGTGGTATTGTCCTTTCTGTGGGAGTATTCTTGGATTTTCAGAATGGAATAAAACCTAGTACAGATTAGATCAGTGCCGTAAACATTATAATCAATTAGTTGTCCTTCTAAATACATATGCACTAGCAGTTTTTGTATATCCTACTCCACGTTGAATTTTTTCCAAATAATCTTTAGTTACATTTAGTTCTGCTTTTTTAGGGATGAAATATTTATCCAAATTTTTATGAGTTAAGCGATATTGGCGATTACTTCTATATATTGCAGCGATAAATTCATAATCCTTATCCAGGTAAGCCATACCCGCATCCCCATGGCTATTGTTTGATAAAAGAATACCTTCTTTCTTAAGATATTTCTTACAGCTTTGTGAGACGAAACCGGCATATAATGAAATTAGTAAATCAAAATTCTCAAATTTTTCTCCAAATTCTAGATTATAATTAGATTGGTGGTATCGTACAATTGGAATTTCTTTGTAGACTCGATTTTTAGAAATAAATTCATAAATAGTTCTGTCTTTGAAAAAATCTTCTGCTTTCTTATAAGAATCTATATACACAGTAGTTGGAATATATAATGAAGGTGCTATATGTATATAACTTCCAGGATATAAGGCACTTTGTAATCCATAATGATCAACTAAAAGCTTAAACATACCCCGTCTATCCCCATTGTGAAAATGTTGAGTATATTGTTGCACTGCGTTAGTGTTTTTTGCTGTCATGATATTAATATCATAATTAGTCCAATTTTTTTTCGAATTCTAAAGAGATCGAATTGATACAATATCGACACCCTTTATTTTTTGGGACATCATCAAAAACATGCCCTAAATGACCACCACAATTTTTACAAAGGACTTCTGTGCGAACCATCCCATTACTGGTGTCTACATTTTCATTAACATCATCCTTATTCATAGGCTCATAAAAACTGGGCCATCCTGTTCCAGAATTAAATTTATCATCCGAAGAAAATAACGGAGTACCACATCCTGCACATTTATAAACACCTTTTTCATGATTGTTCACATATTTACCTTTAAATGGTGGCTCAGTTCCCTTTTCACGAAGAACCTTATATTGTTCTTTAGTTAATTTTTTTTTCCATTTATCTTCAGTTTTTTCAGACTCCATACATTTCACAAGTAATTGTGAATATTATAATTCATGCCTTATAGACTTTAAATGCATTGCCTTTAGTCACTTATAAATAAAACCCAATACTCAATTGAAATTTATACAAAATTAGACTCATGTTTAATTTTCTTAGTTTTTAACTTAATATTATGGAGACTCAAAAAGCTATTTTTGCAGCGGGTTGTTTTTGGGGTGTAGAAGCTAATTTCCGAAAGGTAGAAGGCGTCATTGCTACTCGAGTAGGATATATCGGAGGAACTTTTTCAGAACCTACCTATAAAGCTGTATGTTCTAATAAAACAGGTCATGCTGAAGCTATAGAAATTACGTTTGATCCATCCATTGTGTCTTATGATAAACTTTTGGATGTTTTCTGGTCAACTCATGACCCAACAACATTGAATCGTCAAGGTCCTGATGTTGGCACCCAATATCGTTCAGCTATCTTTTATCTTAACTTAGAACAAAAGGAAAAAGCGATGAATTTTAAAGAAAAATTAAATGCATCAAAACGCTTTAAAAATCCAATTGTTACTCATATTGTTCCAGCTTCAGAATTCTGGGAAGCTGAAGAATATCATCAGCAATATGTAGAAAAAAGAAGTAATAGATATATCTTATAATAATCTTGAATAAATAAAAGATTTAATTCTGGGTGAGAACTTTTCTTAAGGATTTAGGATTCTCAACCATAAGTCTATAAATTTCATTTGCTCTTCTCTTGATTTTATTTATTCCAGGAGATTTCGTTTGATGATATTTTGTGTATCTCTTCATAGCAATTTTCCTCCATTTCCTTTTCCAAGAAGGAAACCCAGTCTTTACAAAACGTTCCCGGTTTGGAAAATCTCGGCATACCCAATCAAATAAAATAAAATATCTCTGTATACCAGATTCTTTCGAAAGATTTTTGGAATAAACTCCGAGTTTTCTAAGATGGTTGACAAATCTTCCCTCAACTGCATCTTGAAGCTCACCATCAATAATAGCAGGTTCATAATAAATATTGTGTTCATCAAAATAATTTCTAACAAGATCGAAACAGTTACCTCTGCATAGAAGTATTCTGTCCCCCTTGCTATAATTAAGTGTTCTAAGAGCTTTCATTACGACCTTTAATATATGTTTCTCTGGTCGATTATCATCTTTATTTTCTTCATTATAGAGACCAACGTGAACTGATTGAAAAATTATCCTTCCATTTTCGGTATCTCGAAAGCCAATAAAGGCATCTCCCACAAGATCTCCTGTCCCAGCGTCATCAATTTCTATTGTTCTTCCATTCCACTCGCTGGGATTAGTAGTGGATTGGATTGACGACTTTTCGTCGTCTTTTTCCATTTTTGTCTTCATTAATAATTAAAATAATTAAGATCATAAAAATATTATGCTTTTGCCTTATAAATCGCTCAAAAATATATATTTGATATAAAAATAGCCATTAAAATTCATAGTCAAAAGTTCTTTCATCATAACTGTATTTTTATCTTTTTTAATATAATTCGTAAAATAATTTTGAAAATGGGAATATTATTAATATCTGGAATGATAAATTTAATTTATGAAATTAAATCTTAAAAAATTTGATATCTTTTATATAATCGGCTTAGTTGCGACGACAATTTTCATGATACTGGAATTAATTTTTGGTTTTATATCATTGAATATCACTTTTTTAATTTTCTTTTGGACTATGAAACTTCTCTCTGGTTTTGGTTTGATTTTAACCGTTGCAAATGGGATTTTATGGATTCTTAATCGCTTTACTGAAAAATTTAGCAAGAAACATGTGCAGATTCTTATAATTATTCAGATAATAGTTCCAGGAATTTTCATTGGTTTTGCCATTTACAGTATTATATCAAACTTACCACCTGCAACTCCTCCAACAGGAATCCAATACTGGTTCGACCTTCTAATATTTCTCTATGGAATTATCTCTTTAATGCTTACATTATATATTATCCCTCTAATTAGGGAGGAATTTCAAGAAGCCGTAGATAGCGGACTTATTAAACGTGTAAAAAAAGGAGCAAAAAAATTAGGGCGAAAAGTGAAAAAGGGATACTATAGTTGGAGAGGGAAATATGCTAAGGTTCAAATTCAAGATCAAATGAGCTTAGGGGAAGTCTTAGAAATATGGAGAAATCGATTTGCAGTGTATTTACTAATCCCGATTGCCATAGGTTCAATTATCTTTACACCAATAACATTTATTTGCATTGTTTTCTGGCTAAAAATAATAGTCTTTGATAGAGGAGAACCAAAGATCTATGAAAGGATAGCTTTAATTATCTCCATTATTTGGATCACGTTAATAGCATCGTTATCTTACACTTTCGATCTTATATTTTATACTTCTATCGAGCCATTTTTCTGGACTATTCAGGTATTTTACTTAATTGGAATACTAATCTCCACTGGTATATTTATTCTTCAATTCATTAAACTTAAAGGAATAACAATTAAAAAGATTAAAAAAGAAATTCGTGAAAG
>JAEOTH010000017.1 GCA_016839915.1 Promethearchaeota archaeon | reverse complement strand
TGTTATCGTAGTTTCAACCCCTCAGGAAGTTGCTTTAATGGATGCCCGAAAAACCATTAGAATGGCTCAGATAATGGAAAGAAAAGTATTAGGTTTAATTGAAAACATGTCTGGTTTTAATTGTCCACACTGTGGAGAATATATTGATCTTTATCCTCCGGGAGGAGTTGAAAAGGCAGCTCATGATTTTGAAATTCAATTATTAGGGAAAATTCCTTTCGAAATCGAAGTAAGTCAGCAAGGAGATCAAGGAATGCCCTTCGTAATAAAATATCCTGAGAGTGTCTCTACAAAAGCTTTTAAACAAACGGTTAAAAAGATTCGAGAACTACTAGAAAAATAAAAAACAAATTTTTTTGATTTTATCAAAAGTAATATTTTGCATAAAAAAAATCTAAATTAGTAATAAAAAAATGCCATTAGATGATTTGGATAAATGGGTAGCAGAAATTCAGAAAGAAATTGATGAAGAGGAAATTAAAAGATATAATAAATATATTGTAGAATTATTTCAAAATCCAAGAAACTGGGGTAAACCAAAAGATAATGAAATAAGTGTATGGCATGCCTATGAGGGATCCTGTGGCGATACAATGCAATTTTTTCTGAAGATTAAAGAAGATATTATTGTAAAAGTAAATTTTATTACCGATGGATGCGGTGCTACTGTAGCAGCAGGGAGTCAAATTACATTAATGTTGGAAGGTAAAACATTAGAATTTGCCGAAAATTTACAACCCATTGATATAGATAATGCTTTAGGAGGGTTACCAGAAGATCATAAACATTGTGCGGAATTGGCAGTGACTACTATCAAACATGCAATTGAGAAATATAAGATCCAAAATTCTTGATATAATAATATGAAATATATATATGGACCTGTTCCTAGCAGAAGATTAGGAAAATCATTAGGAATTGATCCAATCCCTTCAAAAACCTGCAATTACCAATGTATATATTGTCAGTTAGGTAAAACAACTAATTTTACTAATATCCGTAAAAATTATTTCCCAAAGAAAGATATTATTGCTGAGATGGAAAAGGCGATAAAATCAAATGAAAATGAATTTGATTATATAACATTTGTGGGTAGTGGTGAACCTACGTTATATAAAGATTTAAAAGATTTAATTTTAAGAGCTAAAGAGCTATCCAAAAAACCTATTTGTGTCATTACTAATGGAAGCTTACTTTATGAAAAAAAAGTTCAAGATGCTCTAATGATTTCAGATCTAGTTTTGCCAAGTTTAGATGCGGGAGATAAAAAATCATTTATTAAGATTAATCGTCCTCATCCTTCTCTTCGGTTTAAAAGTTTAATCCAAGGAATCAAAAGTTTCAAGAAAAATTTTGAAGGACAATTCTGGATAGAAGTAATGTTAATTAAAGGGATAAATGATTCAAAAGAAGAACTATTAAAAATTAAAGAGAAAATTGATTTTATAAATCCTGACAGAATTGATATCAATGTACCGATAAGACCACCAGTAGAAAAATGGGTAAAAATTCCTGATAAAAACACACTTTCAATTTTAAATGAAATTTTTGATGATTATTCCAATATTAATTTTCCTGAGGAAGGTAAATTTAGCATTTATTCCTCAAATTTCGAAGAAGAACTCATATCAATACTTGAGAGACATCCAATGAGGCAAGATCAAATTATTGAAACATTTTCCTCTGCAGATTTTAATAAAAATAAGATACTTTCACAGCTAAGAAAACTGAAACTCCAAAAGAGGATTAAAGATATTAATTACCTTAACCAAATCTTTTGGAAATTAAATATGAATAAAAAACTATCTAATAATTAAATTAGTTAATTTAATAATTTTTTTAATGCCCAAGAATGAGATTTTCTAAAGCATTGGTTACTTCAGGATTTAGATGATGCTCAATTTCACATGATAACTTATCTACAATAAATTTATTTTTCAACTTTAGAATATTTGCAAAAAAATGATGAAGACAATTATAATTCTTAATAATTTTCAAAGCGATATCTTTTCCATTTTTAGTTAATCTGAGCGCTTTTCTTGGCTTCCAAGTTATTAATCCCTTCTTTTCTAATTTATATAACATGTATGTAACTGACGAAGGTTTAACTTTTAGAAAATTTGAAATTTCTGAATTAGATGTCCAACCCCCCTTATTTCCCTTTGAAATTAAATAAATTGCTTTGAGATAATTCTCATAACTTTCTTGAATTTCGGTCATTTTATCACTCAATTTTTTTAAAAAATAAAAAAAAAGGAATTATTCTTTCTTTTCTAATTCTTCAATTCTTTTAGATATATCGGCTATTGCGCTATTCATTCCATCTATTTGTGATTCTAGATATTCTTTCTCTTGTTTTAGTAAAGTTAATTGATTTTCTGGAGTACTTCTTGGAATTATATCGGTGGGAAATGGTGTATAAACAGGAGCATAAATTGGAGCTCTATAACCCCAACCTCGACCATATCCGAATCCCCCGCCTCGACCCCAACCTCGACCAAGTCCCATTCCAGGACCTTTTATGTATCCTGGAGTATCATAACCTGCGCAATATCCTAAACCTCTACCAGTCCTTGAACCTAAACCTCTAGGTCCAGTTCTATCTCCACCGGGCATATTGATTTTTCATCTTCCCTTTTCTTTTGAATATTTATTCATTATTCTTTTCTATTATATCAATAGTAAACTAATTATTTAAATATTATGAATATATATTCAGAAAAAATTATTGCCAAACAATTTTTAATAATAAATTAAGACTTATAAATACTTATATTTGTAATGTCTAGCTGTTTTTAAGTTCATTAGAATTAAATAATATATTTCTTTAATTTTGATATAAATTTTTAATTCAATGTAAAAAAAGTTTGGTAAAAATATAAGATAATTTTTTTATATTAGTTATACCTAATATTATTAGATTGACCCATTTATGAATTAAAGATAAAAAATTCCTTTTTATTACAAGTTAATATCATGGATTCTAAATATAATAACTATTTTCCAGAAGATCATACAATATTAAAAAATTTGAATGAATGTATTATTGGGAAGAAATTTAAAGTACATAGAGTAAATGCTGGTTATCGTGCTAAAAGAAGACTTGCTTGTTTGGGCATTATTCCTGGTGTAGAAATAATAAAAAGAAAGGCAGCTCCCTTTCGAGGACCAATTGAAATTATGGTGAAAGGATCTTCATTAGTAATTGGCAGAGGCTTAGCATCAAAAATTATTATAAAATAATTTAAGCATGATTTTACTCGAGGAATTAATAATATTTTTTATTCATAATCTTGGTTTTATGAAAGATAAAAATTTACTAGTACTAAATACTCTTTTTGAATAATGCTAATTAATTAGTTAATTTTTCTTAGGAATATATAGAAATAATTATTAAAGATATGATCTTTGGCTTCATATTCTAATGTAATGAAAAAGAATGCATTGATTCTTTAAGATAAAAGATCTATATTTTGTTATACCTAAATTTATAAATAATGGATAATATATAATAAATGAAAGACTTATCGTTTAAGGTGAAAAAGAATAATAAATTCGATGGAAGACAAATTCGATAAAAGACGATCAGAAACATCACTTCTTAAATGCTTAACTGAATGTAAAAAAGGTGAAATTGTAACGGTAGTAAATGTAAATGCTGGTTATAAAGCAAAAATGCGTCTTGCTAACTTAGGGATTATATCGGGGGTAGAAATAAAAAAAAAGAAATCTGCTCCATTAAAAGGACCAATCGAAATCTTTGTAAAAGGATCATCATTAGTAATTGGCAGAGGCATTGCAACTAAAATTATAGTAAGATGTAAAAAAGAATGTGAATTTTAATTTTTTTAAGATCTACTCTGCCTTTTTATATAGAAATTAAAAAACTGGATTATTATTGATATTAAATTATGAGTTGCCATTTACCTAAGACACCAAAACAAAAAAGTGAAAATGAATATAAGAAATCAATTAATATTGCTTTAGCGGGTAATCCTAATGTGGGTAAATCAGTTATATTTAATCAGTTAACAGGGCTTTCACAAACGATAGGAAATTGGCCTGGAAAAACAGTAGAAAAAATGGAGGGATATTTAGATTTTCGTGGGTATCATTTTAATATTGTTGATTTACCCGGTATTTATTCATTATCGACATATAGCATTGAAGAAATAGTCAGTAGAGAGTATATAGTATCTGAAGATGTTGATTTAATTATAAACGTGATTGATGCTACAAATTTAGAACGTAATTTATTTTTTACATTTCAACTCTTAGAATTAAAAGTTCCAATGATTCTTGCTATAAATCAAATGGATATTTTACACAAGAGAAATATGGATATCAATTTCGAGAAACTAGAAGAAATTTTTAAATTACCCGTTCTTCCCCTAGTTGCTATCCACGGTGTTGGGGTTCATCAACTTCTGGAAGAAGCAATAGAAATAGTAGTATATCGCCATTCACATTTACACCATAGGAAGTCCAAGGTTAAAATATCTAAGCATCATTCACATGGTTACTCTCGAAGAGACCACATTCATAAAAAAATGATACCGGAATCAATATTAAAAAAGAAATTTGAATTTCCCGATTTATCCACTATCCTTTCTTTTGGAAAAGAAGTTGAAATAAAAATCAGTGAAATCATCAATAGCATTAGAGATGAACAATATCTTATGAATAATTTCCATTATCCATTAAGATTCTTAGCAACAAAACTTTTAGAAAATGATGAAGAGATAAAAAAATTATTTGCACACCAAGACCCCTCCTCCAAAATAATTCAAAAAGCTGAAGATGCACAAAATAAGTTAGAAGAGATTCATGGGGAGGATATTAATACTGTGATCTCCTCAGAGATTTATAATAACATTAATAAAATAACACAACAGGCTCTTATTGTAAAAACTGGAAAACAAGCAAAGAAATTGTCTATAGCTGATTCTCTTGATCATATCACCACTCACTCTATATGGGGATATGTCATATTAATCCTCACAATTTTTGGGATCTATATATTCACTTTTACGATTGGTGATTTTTTTAAAGGTGTAATAGAGGATATATATGGTATTTGGAGTGAAGGTATATATTCATTATTTAGTGAAAATTCTCTGCCTGTAAAAATTTTGTGGGATGGAGGGATGGGAGGATTAATGGGAGCAATTGGAGGTGTGTTAGTTTATGTTATTCCGTTTTTTCTTATAATTGAAGTTTTACAAGATTCAGGATATTTACCAAGAGCGGCATTTTTAATGGATAGAATCATGCATTCAATAGGAGTTCATGGGAAAACTATTATTCCAATGATCTTAGGTTTTGGATGCAATGTACCTGCATGTGCTGGTTGTAGAATAATGGAAACAGAGCGTGAAAAAAAGATCTCTATTGTTTTAACTTCACTTATACCATGTGCCGCAACGATGACAGTAGTTATGGGGCTAGTAGGACGATATTTAGGTTTAGGATGGGTTGTATTTCTTTTTGCAATAAACTTTTCAGTAATTTTAATTGTAGGAAGGATTCTAAATAAAACAATGCCTGGAGAGTGTACAGAATTAATAATGGAGATGCATGAATATCGAATGCCAAATTATAGTGTTATCGCGAAGCAGACTTGGTTAAGAACTAAAGAATTTGTGTTTAGAGCACTTCCTATCATAGTGTTTTTTGGAATAGCATTAGAAATCCTATTAATATTTAACGCTTTAGAGCCAGTGAATCTCTTTTTGTATCCAGTGACTGTATTTTGGTTAGGATTACCTGCAGCTGCTGGTATTTTTTTAATATATGGAATATTGCGTAAAGAATTGACGTTAGTTCTATTAGCCCTCTTTGCTGAGAATTTGGGACTAACTCTTTTAGAATTATTTACTCCTATTCAGATGATTGTATTCAGTCTAGTTACTATGCTCTATATTCCTTGTTTTGCCACCATTATTATTATTGCTAAACAAACGAATTGGAAATACGCATTAAAAATTTCTATTATGGAAATTTCAATAGCATTATTGATAGGGGGAATAGTAAATTGGGGATTCATCTTTTTTACATCTCTTTAATATAAACTGCCTTACTAATAGGGGGATAATTAATTGAGGGTTTTTTCTTTTCAATAGTTTTTAAATTGCTAATGAAATTGATAATTTATAAAGAATAAAAAACACAAATTAGCAAAATTTAGCTTTTCTTTTTGAAATATAAAGGTCATATTTTTTAGCATTAGTTATACTTACTCTATAACTGTGATTTAATGAAAAAGCAATTATATCTTTTACAAATTAATATCAGAGGTGATGAGTTATAACAAAACATGAAAAGAATATATTATATGTTCAAACCTCCCATGACCCAGAACGCCAATATTCACCATTGATTTTAGCTCAAACTGCAAAAGCAATGGACATTGATGCTACAATATATTATTTAGGTACAGCATTAAGAATTTTAAAACCAGGAGAAGCTGAAAAAATTAAGTTAGGTAGCTTTCCAAGTGTGAAAGAAATGCTTGATAAAACTATGGGCATGGGAATTGAAATTTTAGTATGTGAAGCTTCAAAGCGAATGTTAGGTTTGGAAAAAGTGGATTTAATACCAGGCTTAAAAATAGTTGGAGCTGCGACTTTAAATGATTTAGTATTAGAAGCAAATGCAACCCAATGGTTCTAATCATTAATAAATCTTGAATAAATTTCAGCTAGTCAATTATATCTTATAAATGATTTATAACAAGAACTTTAGGGAAATTACGATATTTCATAGCTTCTGTTTAAGTTAAGTTTTAGGACATGGTATGAGGAAATCACCATTTTAGATACATAAACCTTAATTAGATGCTTAATTCAATATAATTAATCAAGAATATAATTGAAAATTCTATTTAATGTTTGTCGAATATTTCTATTACTTAAAAGAACGTCTGCCAGTAAGTATTACAGAATATATGACTCTAATGGAAGCTCTAAGCCAGGGGCTTATCCATAATATGGTAGAATTTTATTACACCTCCCGCTCAATTCTTTGTAAAAACGAGCACCATTTTGACATCTATGACATTGCCTTCGCTAATTTTTTCAAAGAAGCAATGGTCAGATTCCCGGAAGATATTAAACAAGAAATTTGGGATTGGCTCAATAAGGATATAACTCTTCCAGAACTTATTGAAGGCTTAAAATTAATTCTACGAGAATATCAACAGTATATAAATATCGAAAATCTTGAACAGTTTTTAAAAGAGCTATTGGAAAAATTTGGATCTGAATTTGCTGATAAACTGCTAATTAATGCTCCAAATGAAATAAAGGATGAAATCTGGAAATGGTTAGAAAAGAACTTTGATTTATCGGAAATGCAAGGTAGTTTTCAAGAAATGATGAGCCAATTTTTTGATCTAGAAGAGATGCAAAAAAGATTCGAAGAATTAATGCAAAAACAAGATGAAGAACATCATGGAGGAGACCACTGGATTGGCACACAAGGAACGTCTCCCTTCGGTCATGGAGGTCAAAATCCTATGGGTATGAGAATCGGAGGTTCCTCCGGGGCTCGAATGGCGATCCAAATCGCTCAAAAACGCATTTTTAAAGATTACCGAAAAGATATCGTACTTGATACTCGACAAATTAAAGTAGCTCTAAAAAGACTCAGAAAACTCGAAGAAATCGGAAAAAAAGATGAATTGGACTTGGATAAAACGATTGATAAAACTGCTAAGAATTACGGAGATATTGAAATTGTGTTTGATAAAAAAAGGAAGAACAATGTTAGACTAATTCTCTTAATGGATGTTGGAGGAAGCATGACTCCATATGCTCATTTAGTTAATCTCCTCTTTTCTGCAGCAAATAGCATGTCTCACTGGCGCGAGTTTAAGCATTATTACTTCCATAATTGTTTATATGAAACAATTTATTTCAATGCTCGAAGAAATCCTGAGGAAGCAATTGAATTTAACGAATTTCTGAAAAAATATGATAATAAATATAAAATTGTCATCGTCGGTGATGCAGCAATGGCCAGCTGGGAATTGACAGAAAAATATGGATCAATTTATTATTACCATCGAAATGAATTACCTGGAATATATTATATCAAAGAACTCGCCAGTCATTTTAAAAATAATGTAGTTTGGCTAAATCCTGAGCTTATTAAACCAGAATGGGCACCATGGACGCGTAAGATTATTTCAAGTATCATCCCTATGTTTGATTTGACTGTTGAGGGAATTGAAGAGGCAATGGATTATCTTCGAAAAGGGGGTAAAAATATGTATACAACTGTTCAAATGCTGAAAGGTTTGAATTATTAAAAATAGATTCTCTACTTAAAATGGGCTTTAGTTCTAAATCCTATTAAAATAACTATAATGCATATTAAAGTTCCAAATTCAAGAAGTGATCCAGCAAGTCTCTCTCCCTCAAGTGAAAATTGTCCTATAACATTTACGTAAACTGGGAGGAGAGCATTAAAAATTAGATAACAAATAAAACCTATACTAATAATTAAGCTATTTATTTCAAGTAATATCTTTCCTTTGTAAACAGTAATAAACATCCATATTACAAAGATTAAGGAACTAAAGGTAATAATTGCGCCAACGTATGAAAAGAGAAGGATATCGTTTAAGAACATTATAATAATGATAAAAACAGGAAAATAAAGAGGAATATGATATAAATATATTCTGCTTAAAAAAAGAGGGACAACATTTAATATTAAGATAAAATACCTAATTTTAATTGTATTCAATAAAAAGCTCTTATTTTACGTTATAAGGTTTAGTCATATTTATATACTATATTATTAAATATATAATTAACTAAATCTGCTACAAATTTATAGCAAATATAGCGTAATCCAATATTACATGCTTAAATTTAAAAAAATAAAGGGTAATTTATTTTGAAAAAAATTGTAAAAAATAAAACCAAAATTTTTTTAGTTATTTTATTAGCAGTTCTTTCATCCGGATATCTTTTATCTACTCATTATATAGATAAACCTTTAACCGAAGTAGAAGAAGAGAACGATAACTATGAAACGTACATTCCTGAAATTTCACTCCCTAATTGGAGTGTTGCCTTAAAACATATAACGTCAGGTTCTCAGGTTGACCCTCCTTATGAGGAAAACAATATAAAATCAGACGATGGCCTTGTTGATGATACAATGTTTTCTCCTGGCTACAAAAATTATGACGCAATAGATTATGCGAATTATGGTGTAAGAAGTTATACAGGTGCATGGGGTACCACTGATGGTGGGTTGTGGACTTGGACTAATGCATATCGATATAATGATGGAAAATATCTTTTTCTTGAAACTTTTAACACAGTTGGTTGGATTCATTTGCAGGGATTTTGGATCAATCATCATTCCTTGGAATTGTAGCTTATGATGATCAAGATCATACTCAAGCCCATACAATCGAAATAACACCAGGTCATAGAGTTGTGTACGCTGATACATTTACGTTTACATCAGGGGTTGTCTTTGACCGAGTGAAAGCAGGAGGATATATCAGGCGCCTTATGGTGACTATGCTTGCTAATGAAGAGTGGCTTACATATACTTGGATAAACGTTGACTATGCTTTTATTATTTATGATTATGAGATGCCAGATTTAGACTTATACTATGAATTAGATTATGGAGGACTTGGGATTACAACAATAACCCAGTTTGAATTAAATATTGGTGTAGATCAATGCATTGATCAAACAAATCTAGCGCTTTATAATTATGCAAATTCAAGTTGGGTTACTTTAAGTACTACTTTAACGACTCCTGGTTTATATACTATCGATATAACTTCACACGCAGATGAGTACTTTAGTCAATCGAAAAAAATGAGAATTGCTTTCACACGATATAATTATTGGAATGGTAGTTCATATACTCAGTATCATCTAAAAATAGACTTCATAAGAATTGAAATTCCACCACCAGACCCGCCGCCAGCGGTATATGTTAATCAAGAAATTTTACATATTCTCTTAACTTGGGATCCACCTGTGACATATGGACTCCCAGTTATACAGTATAATATATATCGTGGTACGGTTGAAAATGGTACGAAAACTCTTCTAGGGACGTCTCCTACAAACGATTATAACGATTCTGCTGTTAGTGTAGGAGTGAGATATTATTATGTGATTAGTGCTACTAGTGCTTCTGGTGAAGGTGATAATTCTTCAGAGGTTTCAGGGCAAGCGTATGATCAACCGTTTGTAGAATGGCTAACACCACAAGAAAATAAAAGTGTTGTCTTCCCTTTAGGTCCGCAGCAAATTTTTCACTTTACCTATGATTACACAGAACTCGATGAAGTTGAGCTCGTAATTAAGAAAGATTTGTTAGAGGTTAACTTTGGCAGTGTATGGAACAAGACATCTCTAGATATTACTGCGGGTTATATTGATGGTTATATAAATGCGACTCTTATTGGCTATAATCAAAGTAAAATAGTTGCAATCGATACACGGTTTTTCACTTTTGTGAAAATAACATATGAAGATCGTCAAACACTCAATTCTAGTACAGAAATCGTAGGAAAACAATTATATCTCATTTTACATGACCCTAACGGTGATCATAGTTATTCTTCATTTACAGAAGAAACAACTTTATCTATTGGCGTAGGTAGTGAAGTATCTGTGTCAACAGGAACTAGTTTAACACTTGGTTATTTTTATGAAGAAGAATATTCTCAAGCAGAATTTGGAGCTTCTACAGCATTTACTTCAAAAACAACAGCAGAATTTGGTTTTGATTTTCGGTATGAAGTAACTGATTCAACAACGGTAACGTCAATGCAAGTAACTGATGATCCTGATTATATTGGTCCTGGGTACGGAGATCGGTATTGGGGTGAATCGTGGATTTATAAATGGGTACTTAATGCAACAGAAAGGGGATATTCAAATGGGACGCTACGCTATGAAGGTCCAAAACTATATTACGGAATTATTAGAGGGGCTGAAACATATATCAGTGATGCGATTGCTCCACCAGAATGGCGTAGTCAAAATGCATTTTATAATGATTCTATTCCTGTTAGTTTTATTAAACCATTTGCGGAGAGTGGTGGTGCTCCGTATCCATATGAACATGCGGTTACTACTACTCAAACAAGAACAATAAAACTTCGATTTGATTTAGGATTTGCATTTAATACTGCGTTTGGTGTAGGTCAATCTTCTACTACTGTAGATGTAAGTATTAAAGCCTATGCAGAAGCAGGGGTAGGTCATACCCATAAAGTGGCTTATAATATTGAGGATGATGACCCGACTGATTTCATTGTTCAAGGAATTGGAATAGATGAACGATTTGGTACATTTATTTTTAATACATCATCATTCTTCTGCGAAACTTCTGGCCCATATGAGCATGGTACTTACGATTATCTCCCTCCAGAAATCGACTTTCCTACTATTGATTTAGACACAAATGATGATGGATATGCACCTGCAGATGATGATTCTCCATTTGTAGAAGTAGATATTTTCGAAGAAGGAGCAGTCCAAAACGCTGTTCTATGGTATTCTATTAACAATGGAACAGATTGGCAATATATATTTTTTACGGAATATGCTGCTGATCCTGGAAAATGGTACGCATCGCTTCCTGCTCAACCAGTTGATACAAGAGTGCTTTGGTATGTTAAGGTATCGGATGTGCAAGGTAATGTTAATTCTAAAAATGATAGCTTTGGGAACCCCTTCGAATACACAGTTATAGCAAAACCACCATCTATACCTGATATCCCGGGATATCCATATATTTCTGTGATAACACTTATTTCCATAATCGGTGTAGTAATAATCTTTTATAGAAAGTGGCTGAAAAAATAGGAAATCTAACTTTAAAATTATTTTTTTTTATTATTTTTATTTCTCTAGGGGACATACGTTTCAATTTCAGAACCTAAAGAATTTTGCATCTTAAGAATTAGGATTGAAAAAAAAAATGAATTATTTTTTTGTTGGGCCATGATAATCTTTATTCTTCCTTTGCGCAAATTCATCTAGAGCGATTAATATTTCCTTCCGTGACTTTCTTTTAAAATCTTTTCCCGATTCAAATTCATAACTTTGGATAAAGTTAATTCCTTTAAAGATTAATTTAAAGTAGATAAATCTCGGTCCTATTATGACTTTACCTGGCAATACAGCCCAAGTCTGATGATCTCGCTTTAGGACTTCGATTGCGTCGAACTCAGACCAATTTACTCTAAAATAAGGTTTATGTGGAACAGTTATTTCAATATATTCTTCAGTTATAATGAATTTTCTGATTTTAGAAAGTCCTCGTAAATATCTTGTTGCCCAAACCATAAATAATATTACAATGGGCCAGATAATAAACATAGGGATAATTCCCTGAATACCATATTGAGAAGGAATTGCTACTGTTATTAATATCATGAAAGCTATAAAAACAGTCAAACAAACTATACTACCATATAAATCTCCTTTTAGATGTTCTATAATGACAAGATCTCCAGGACTGTATTCTTTAAATTCGAATCTACACTGTGTGCAGAACTTATCCTCTTGTAGATTTTTTTTACCACATTGAGGACATTTTTTTCGCAGGGTTGCACTCATAATTATCAATTGGATTAGTTATTCTAACTATCAAATTTTTCGAATGTATGAAAATATTAGAAAAAATCATTATAAACTTTTTGAAATATTTGTAAAATGACAATGAAGTCAGTTTACTCAACTTTTCTTAAAAATGCATTATCAGTTGATATTTTGAGCGAATCATAGAACATTGATGAATACTTTTGGTAAAATTCTTTTTTTTTTCCAATAACAAATTGGTTTGTTTCGATTTTACCATCAGACCAAAAGATCATCCCATTTAGATCTAAATTAAAATATTCTTTCTTTTTAACAATATTACCTGCTTTAATAACATATTCAATACTCGATAAAGCTTTTGTTAAACTTTGATGGTCTTTTGAAATATCTTCTTCATTAAGATTAATTTCTAAGATATTTATATCTCCATCTGCCCCTATTCCAAGATTTCCTTTAATATTACCTAATCCCAAAGATTTTGCAGGACTCATTCTTGTTATAGAAACAAAATCATAGAAGTCTAAACTCTTTTCATCCTCCTGAAGAGAATTTATTTTTACAAATTCATCATTCATTCCTTTCATAAAACTATCTCGAGCGTCAGAGCTAACTAACCATGATGCAATTTCAGGAATATCCATAATGTTCGCGTAATTAGGAAAGTTAAGGGAAAAACTTACTTGAGACTTATTCTTAACATTTAATGCAACATCAAGGGCATTCCCCCATAATACGCAATCATGATAATTATTCTGATCAAAATTCCTCATTGAAACAAATGAATCCCCTTCAAACTCTACAGCAGAAATTATCAGTTTATGGGGGTTTTCTAAAATATCTTCTGATAACATGGAATTAATAAATCTTCTATCTGAAGTTATTAAGGGATTTATCTGATTGAAGCCGATAAATGCTAAATCAACATCAAACTGTTGATTATTATTCAAAAAATTAATGAGTTTCTTATTATCCCCATCGTTACTATAGGAATTAGCATGAGCAATATGAAAAATTTGATCTCGATTAGAATTTTGGCTATGTGTCAGATTTAATGAAGTTAATTTTTCTAATACCGTAAAAAGGTTATTTTTGCCAATTTCCGATTCATATCCCTCAATATGAGCGTGAACTGAATGTGGTAATCCTAATCTTTCAACGCATTTTACTAAATTTTCGTATACGTCTAAGGCTGAAAAATTATATAATCTTCCATTCTGGGAAAGATTGTCTCTTAATTCTCTAAAATTCCATGCTTCATTCTCAAAAGGATTATATACTTTAAATCCAAAACCATAAGTTTTCGACAAGAGATCTGAAAGAAAAACTGCCATATCATCAATTTTACCTCTCTGAAATTCAAGTTCTAAAGGCCAAAAATTACTAACATTTAAGAGCATTGCTTTATCGAGTACTGGCAATTGTTTAAAATTAAATAATGTTTGTTTTGCTAAGGAGGGGAAGACATTGGCTTCAACAATAAAGGTAAATCCGTTAGCAACGTAATTTTTTGCAATAGTCTTTAAAGTTAAACCTTCCCAAATTTCTTTAAAATTATAATGATCTGTGCCTAATAATCGTACCCAATTAACTTGTTGAGATGCTACATGAGTATGTATATCTATAGCTGAGGGTATAACTGTCTTTCCCTTAGCATCAATCTCTTTAACATTTTGCTTACTATCATGTTTTTCTACGATTTTACCATGTTCTATTAAAATATCTTTAATCTCACCGTTAATATTGTTGATGGGATCAAACACTAAACCATTCTTGATAATCAATTTTTCCATGCTTATAATCACCGTGAATCTATCCTTTAATTAAACTTAATAAAGCTTGCATTTCGAGTACTAAATCACTTGTAGTTTCCACGGATACTCCTAAATTTTTATAAATCAGTTCATTATTTTCGATTCCGGTAATTTGATTCGCCCATATTGATACCGGCATGATTATAGTACCTATTGGTGTATTGTTATCTTGAATTGGCTTAATTACAACATTACCATAATTGTTGGATAATTTAATATTTAATCTTGAATTAATCTTCAATTTACTAAAATCTTCTTGATTAATTAATCCAATTGCTAATTTTTCTTTCAGAGAATTATTATCTCCAAAAGCATACTCCCTTACTTGATCATAATCAACCATTCTTACTGTATTTACAATCATTTTCATTATTTCAAGCCTCCTTTAAAGCCTCAATTAATTTAATCAGAATTTCCTCATCATTATGAATATTACTTGGAGGTGATAACAATTTTTTTAACTCAATTGGGATATGATCTATTCTATACACTAACCCTCCACATTCAATACCCGTTATCGCTGAAGGGATGGTTACATCAGCTACATAGGATGTAGCAGATTGCTTATTATCAACAAGAATTAATGGTTTTTTCATCAATTTCTTACTTAATCTAGAGGGAAGATGTGAAATTGGATCAGTTCCTACAATTATAGAACAATCGAAATCTTCTTTATCTATTTTTGAAACTATTGTTTCAGAAGTTTCAACTAGTTGATTATTTGAAAATTGTAAGCTGTGATTTTTACCTGAGATCGACAAGGCAACATGATCAAATCCTGCCATATTATAATGACCACCTAACATGAAAACTGATAAACGCCCTTTTTGTTGCTTAACATTTATTAATTGCACCAATTCCAGTAATTCCTTAACAACATTTCCATCTTCTTGAGTTTTTAAAAGTCCTTGCCCTATAAGAATCACTCCATTTTCAGCACCAGTTAAATGAAGTAGCAATCTTTTAAGATCATCTTTATCAATACCACCTACACCAGTATCTGGAATACTCCCTGTTTTACAACATTCTTCTTTTAAAACACGAATTAATTCAATATCTTTACCTGTTTCGATTTGAAGTGCTATATCTCTTACTCCCATTACGCCAAATGAAGCAGTTTTCACAGGATCTATAACAACTAATGTTTTGATTTCTCGACCTGTCATTCGAAACTTTCCCCGGGAAAAAAGAATTTTATTCAATAGACGAGGAATTGATTCTGCGGCGTTAGCACCCCATAGAATTAATAAATCCATTTTATTGATGATCTCCGTGATAGTTGTTAATGTTATTCCTGTTTCTTTTGCAGTATTTAAAACTTTCCCTTGACATATTATGGAATTTGAATCGATGAACCCATTAATTACTCTTGCTAACTCAATTCCTTTTAATTGAGCTTCGCAACTTACTGTTGAAAATCCATATAATAGTGGTTTAGACGATTTTTTAATAATTTTTATTGCTCTCTCAATGGCCTCAATATAAGTTACTTTTTGGAGTTCTCCATTATTCTTTATTTGAGATTTGGTTATTCTATTTTTGGCTGTTAACAGATCAAATCTCTCTTTTCCCTTCAAGCAAGCGCCTATCACTTCTTCGATATATAGCCCATCACTTTTAATGATAATGTCATCACATAAAAGTGAACAACCCGAACATGTAACGCGTTCAATAACCATTTTTCATTACACTAAATAAAAGATAATTAATCATACATAATCAATTTTAACAGCATCACGGGGACAGTATGTTTCACAAACTCGGCATTCTCTCTCTCTTCCTTCTGCTTCAATCCTTCTACAATGCTCTATAGCTAATAATTCACATTTTCCATTTTTAACTTGAAATAATTGATGTTTTTCTGGGGGATAATCTGGAGCTTTACCACTTAAAGTTGGAGGGCAATATCTGGCATTAACTGGACATATAGTCACACATATTCCACACCCATCACATAGATCACTATCAACATCGATTTTAAGCTCCTTTTCTTTTCCCTCTTCAGCACCTATTAAATCCTTTAAAGCATCATAATTTTTTTTATATTTAGGTTCTAAAAGTGGAGTGCAATCATCAACTTTTACCTTTCCTTGCAATAAATCTAATGCAAAAGCCATACAAGTTGGTTTCCCACACTTTTTGCAGTTGGTTTTAGGTAAAAATTTATAGAGCTCCATGAAATTACTTACTGGAATCCAAAAACACCTTTAAAAATTTATTTTTCTTCGCTTTTCAGTAAAGAATAATATTCTGAGATTTATTAATTTCTTTAGTTTATGTAATATTAATAACTCATGATAGAAAGAAAAAAATATAATTAAAATATAAGAACATTTCATAAATTATTAGCGAAAGAAATAAAGTATCTCTAATGTTTAAAATGATTAATAAAGAAGAGTTTAAAATCTATTACTCAAAAAAGTGAACTAACAATGCCAGAAGAAGAGATTTCAGATATAAATTTAAAAGAAATGATGCTAGATGAGCGAAGTAAGAATATTCAAAAAAATATGGATAAGATAAAACATAAAATTGTTATTATTTCAGGGAAAGGTGGTGTAGGTAAAACTACCGTTGCTACTAACCTTGCCATGAGTTTAGTTAGTGTAGGATTAAGAGTTGGAATTCTTGACGTGGATATTACAGGTCCAAATGTTATAAAAATGCTAGGTATTAACTCTGAATTGAAACCTAGAGTTGATGTGGAAGCTAAAAAATTTTATCCTATTGACGGACCTCTCAAACTAAAAGTTATGAGTATGGCATTTTTGACACTTACACCTGATGAGCCCGTAATCTGGAGGGGACCTATGAAAATGAGTGCCATCCGACAATTTTTAGGTGATGCTGAATGGGGTGAACTAGATTATCTAATATGTGATTTACCACCAGGAACTTCTGATGAAACTTTAGATATCTTACAACTTATACCTGATGAGAATGTTATAGTAGTTACAACTCCTCAGGAAGTTGCATTAATGGATGCCAGGAAGACTATAAAAATGGCAATGGTAATGGAAAGGAAAATTCTTGGTATAATTGAGAACATGGCTGGGTTTAATTGTCCACATTGTGGGGACTATATTGATTTATATCCTCCAGGTGGAGCAGAAAAAGCCAGTAAAGATTTCAATATCTCGATTTTAGGAAAAATTCCTTTTGAAACTGAAGTAAGTCAACAAGGTGACCAAGGTTTACCTTTTATTTTAAAATATCCTGAAAGTAAATCAGCTAGGGCTTTTAAAGAAACAGTAAAGAAAATAAGAGAATTATTAGAAAAATAATTAAAATAAATTGTATTAAAGACCTATTTTCCAGATAATACACTTATTTTAAAACTTATTTTAAAAGCTTTTATTAACATGAAACAACTCTAGTTACATAGAGTATTAATAACAATAACAGGGATTATTATTACTGAGGATTATAAATTACTCAAAGGTATAGTTATTTGTAAAGAATCTGGAGAATATCTTCTTGATCTTATATTAGATACAAAAATTAATCCAGTGTTGTTATCTTCTTTTGTAGGGGCATTAGGTTTATTCGGTGAAAATTTGGGAAGAATCGAAGAAATCAATATTAAGGGACTTGATGTTGAGATGATTATTGTTTACAAATATAATTTAATATTTGTTGCAATACTTGATAAAGAATTTATTAAGCATGATATAAGAGAAGAGGCGGAAAAATCATTAGATATATTCTATTCACTATATCGTAGAGAAATCGAAGAAAATTGTAATGAAGTTAGTCAATTCGCATCTTTCAAGAATATATTATTCACACAAATTGAAGAATATTTTAATAGAATCAAGGAGTCGCAAAAACAACTAGAGATTGGAGATTTTGGGTTCTTCACAGATGCTATTAAGAAACTAAGGACTAACTCCACTAATTAGAATTCTTTCTTCTTTTTTTTAAAGATTAAATCTCCAATTTTAACTCCAAAAATTCGTTCCATTAAATTACATTTAGCCTTTAATAAATAGTAAACATCTTTTTGGGTAAGAGTCATTCCATAAAGACTTTCAAAATTACCCTGTCCTTTTGATAAAATCACTCCATTTTTCTTAGCAAAGTGTTCTTTAAAATTATCTGTAGCTTCAGATATAATTATTCCTGGAGCATCGTTTGACTCTATTACCTCTACTAAATTTGATAAATTAATAAATTTAGCATCTTCAATGGTAGCATCGTTAATTATAGGTGATGATCTAACAGAATAAACAATTTCTAAATCCGGATAATATTTTTTTATAATCATAATTAAAATTTTATCGAATACTATCTCTCCAGCATTATCTCCTATTATTAATAAATGATCGGTGTTTCTAAGAGATTTTTTAAATTTTTCATAATCGTTTATAACCAAGTCTTCAATTTCAAAATTCTGAAGATCAGCTATAATATCCATTTCATGTTGGCTCGCAAAGTCAATAGTATTTCCTAAAGCTGCGGCTAAAATCGCCTTAAATAAAGGATCTTCTGCCTGCTCAATTATTTTTACAATTTCATTGAAATGTTTTAAAATAAGACTATTATATTGAATTTTCAAGTCATGGTATGGATCTTTATTACCCAATAATTCTGAAATAATTTTGTATGTTACTTTTCCTAGAGTTGGAGCAGCATTTTCATTTATATTGAAGGTTAAAAGATAATCCATAAGTTTCTTTTGAGCGTTAAGTATAAGTTCACGAGAATTATGTGGTTGGAGTAATCTAAATGCTCTTAACATTTGATTAAATAGGCATCCAATACACTCTGGTTCTAGGCGCATAATTTTTTATTATAGAGATCTTTAATTAATTAAAAAATAGAAAGAATAAAAATATTTAAAAAAAAAAAAGTTTGAATTTATTATAATTCCTGTATTGTTTTTTGTCTAGCAAGTTTCTCTTCTTCTGTTAATTCTACCTCTCCTCGTTTAACAAAAAACATGAGGATAAGTGCTATTATTAAAAAGATAGCTCCATTTAAAATAAGAGTATAAGGTGGGCTGATTAATGGATTATTGAATAAATCAGTCAATCCCCCTAATATATATGGTCCTGTGATGGCGGCCAAGAAACTAAAGAAGTAATAAATACCTGTATAAGTTCCTATTTTTTCATTAGAAGGAGCCAATTCCCAAATTATTACAATGGAATTAACATTTACAAAAGACCAACCTATTCCGGCAAAAACTAAGAGAATAATTACTGGGATTAATCCTGCGGCTCTCATAAATCCAACAAAGAAGATTATGATTAAACAGGTGATCATTATTACTAATCCTATTTTAATTGCATTTCTTCTACCAATTTTCCCTGCTATAATCGCAAAGGGGTAAGCAAATATTATAATAGGTAGAGCCACAAAAAAAGGTAGAAATCCTGATAAAGTATCACTCTGTAATAAAACGTTAGTCCCATAGAGAGTAAGTAAAGCCGCTAATCCTTGAAAAGCAACAAACCAAAAAAATATAGCAAAACTCATTATTAGAGTACTTTTATCTTCTTCTTTGAAAATAGCCTTAAAGCTTTCTATTAAACTTGGTTTTCCCTTTCCGGCTTTAATTTTTCCTCCTTCTAATTGTTCTCTCTCCAACAATGCCTTATAACTATAGGAATCTTTCTCCTTTACTTTCCAAATTAATATTAATAAAGAAACCACCATTAACACAGATGCTACTGTGAATGATCCTTGCCAAGTTATCAAACCTGCTATTAAGCTTAACCCATATCCAAATACTCCACCTAGACCACCCATCATATTAATAATTGCATTACCCTTACTTCTATTTATCGGCTTAACAAAATCAGGCATTAAAGATACCGCTTGTGAGCGATAAAATCCCATAGCAATGCTGAAGAAAAACATCCAAATAATTAATTGAATTAAAGTTTGTTGAGTTGGAATTAAAGCGAAAAAAATTGCTCCTGAAGGTATTCCAATAATGATATAAGGCATTCTTCTTCCTAATTTTGTACGTGTGTTATCTGAAATCGATCCCATAATAGGTTGAATAATTACACCTATAAGATTATCAAGAGCCATCCATAATCCTACAATACTTAAGAATATTAAATATCCTTCTAAGAGTTTACTCACTCTGGCATTATATAAACTCCATGCTAATTCAGTGGTAAAGAAAGCTAAACCTATGAAAAATAAAAGGCTTGTTTTAATTTTTTTTTCTTCTCCCATATCCTTCACTTAAAATAGATTTTTAATAAAAAAAGTAATTTTAAAACTATTTTGTTTTTTTAGTATATATATGTTCTGCTATTTAATAGTAAAAAAAAAACCTCTATTTTAAGAAAAGCTTTAATATGCTATAAATCGGTTTTGTAATAATAAAAAAATCAAAGTGTAATTTCAATTTTAATTGTCTCGGTGTTTTCTGGAACTCCTTTTGTAGAGGATAAAAAGCCCTGAATTATATTTGTAAGCATTTCTTGCATGAAATCCTTTAACGGAATTTTTCTTTCATTTACAGTTAATATTGCTTTTGGCATAAGTACCTTAAAATCAACTTAAATATTAAAATTTTATATTTTATAGTTTCCATGTGGAAACCAATTGAAAAGATTTCTTGGGGTTTTTCATAATTTAATCCGAAACCAACACAAGGTGGGTCCACTTGCTACTAGCATTTATTAGCAAGGATCATTCCTATCGGAGTTTATATTTAAAATATAATAATCATCTGGAAATCCTCGAAAATAGTGATGATCACACGATTTATAGCAAACTTGAATAATTGTGGAACAATCGAACAAGATCATCCACCACTATCAGTTCTTGTATTCATAATAATTAGAGCTATGGTTGTAATTATTACTACTAACCCTGCCACACTGAAAATTATAACTAATAGTTTCTTGATATTTCTTTTTTCTAATCTTATTTCACTCATATCGCTTTTCCCGACAAATTATTTGGTTTATTATTAATTAGTAATTTCTGCTTATAATTTTGTTAGTTTACTTTGGAGAAATTTTTCCTTCTTTATGTTTAAAGATAGTGTAAATTCCAACGATGAGGGTAAAAATTATAAAGAAAATCCACAAAATCTGCGCTTGAAGGATTAAACCTGGTATAACATCGATAGGAGGTAATAATTCTCTTAAAATCTCTATAATTTGAACTATTAGCTTCATTAAAATAATAAATAAGGCTATAGTATCAACTCTAAAAATTTTTAATTTATCTTTTATGTAATCAACTCTGTCATAAATAGACCCTATAATATATATAAATAAAAGAAAATCAATAAAGAATGAGAGAAGATCATAGCCAGAAGTATCGGCGAAAATAAATGTAGCCCATAGATCAATAATAATATAGAGAACATAAAAAAATATTAATAAATTAAAGAAGGAAATGTATGCAGCAAATTTCTTTGTAAAAATTAATCTGATTAACATAATCGCTAATAAGGCTAATCCTATTAAGAAAATGTTAAAAACAATTCTAGCTAAACTCTGAACTCCAGGAGTAGGGAAACTCACAAAAAACCTTATACTCAACGATGCAAACCACCAACAAAGAAGGAAGAAAATAACAAATTCTATTATCCGTGTGAAAATTCTGGAGCTTTTTTTTTCATAGAAATAACTATCAACTTTTGTAGATGTATCCATACAAAATTTAAAGGCAAAAAATGCAGTAATAATAATATTTGCTACATAACAAAAAATGGTAAAAAGATTAATTATCCTACCAAAAATCCACATAATTGGTAAAGTCAAAGCTGCTGATACAACTATAACAATGATACCCATTTTGCCAATAGGGATAAAAAATGATATTATAAATAAAATAAACGTAAATCCTGCTAAAAATCCCAAAAAAATTAAAAAATATCTACTGAATGTAATATTTGAGAACACATCAAATCCAAAAACAAATAAAAACCAAGAAACGACGAACAGAATAACAATAATTAATAATATTGTCTTTTTAGACAGATTTTTCAAACCAGAAATAAATCTCATATTAGATTCAAATAAATTTGTTTGATATAAAACTTGGTAATATACAATCTATTAATTAATTTTTTTATGTAACCTCCAATCACATTTTTGTATACCTATGATAAGAAGTCTCATTTAGTGATCTTTAAATTATTAAAAGAATGTTTTTATCCGAAAAGTAATTCATAGATATATAAAAATACTATAGTGTATGAAAAATGTCTGAGGAACAAAAAGTTAGGAATCGTTGGATTGTTGTCATCGGTGCTATCATGATTCAACTGGCATTAGGTACAATTTATTCTTGGGGGACACTTACTATCTTTGTCAGTCCATATTTAAATGAAATCAAGGAATTAACTGTATTTATCTTTGGTGTTGGTTTATTATCTTTCGCAATTACTATGATATTTGCAGGAAAATTACAGCAAAAATATGGTCCCCGAAATATTGCCATCTTTGGAGGGATCTTAATGGGAGGAGGTGTGATTTTATCAGCATTCATGACTACATTTATTGGATTGCTCATTACATATGGTATAATCTTTGGTGCTGGCATAGGGTTTGGATATGTCTGCCCTATAGCTTCAGCAAGTAAATGGTTTCCAGATAAAAAAGGATTTATAAATGGAATTGCTGTTGCGGGATTTGGAGCAGGATCTTTTATATTCAATTACGTGATAAAAGCACTAGCAAACCCAACAGGTCTGGAGTCGGATCATCCTAATTTTGTATCAACGATATCTCCAAATATTCCTTCAATGTTTGCTATTCTTGGAATTATATATTTAGTTCTTATTATTGGAGGTTCTATGGCATTGAGTAACCCTCCAGAAGGATGGACACCACAAGGATGGACTCCTCCTGCTCCATCAGAAGAAAGTGGAATTTCCGGACTTGAATTTGACAGGAGTCAAACATTAAAACTACCACAATTTTGGATGCTTTGGGCGACTTTTATACTAAGTGCAATTTCAGGATTAATGGTAATTGGTTCTTATGCCTCCTTTGCAAAAACTGTTGATGTGAGTGAAAATTTCATCTATATTATTGGAACTGCTGATT
This sequence comes from Promethearchaeota archaeon, assembly GCA_016839915.1. Lineage (GTDB taxonomy): Archaea > Asgardarchaeota > Lokiarchaeia > Sigyniarchaeales > SOKP01 > Loki-b32. The sequence continues at coordinate 3,108 of JAEOTH010000017.1, read as the reverse complement.
TTGTGCTAATAGGGAGTTTAGCTGCCCTTTTAAATGGATTAGGGAGGATATTTTGGGGGAAAATGGCTGATTTAATAACATACAAAAAATCAATGCTTTTGATGTTTTCAACACAAGCTATTCTATTGTTTATCTATTTTACAACCAATGTTAATGAAATTTATTTCCTAATAATGACTTGTGCAATATATTTCTGTTTTGGAGGGAATTTTAGCTTATTTCCAACAGCAACTACTGACTTATTTGGATCAAAAAATTTAGGGCCAAATTATGGAATGGTATTCACTGCGTATGGAATTGCTGGATTTATTGGTGCTGTTGGTGTTAATCTATTCGTTTTAGCATTTGGTAGTTATTTAGTCCTATTTATGGTTATGGGTTCAATGTCAGTAGGGGCTGCTTTTTTAGCATATCTAATAAAACCCCCAATTAGAAAGTAAACGAATAAAATCAGATTTATAATTATTTTTTTTTCTCTTTTTTAGAGTAAAACACTTAAAGAATTTATTCAAAATCTAACTATGGTGGCAATAAAGTTATTTTTTCTGCTCTTCTGAATTTATTAAAAAATTTCTGAATCATCATGACTATTCCTTCTTTTAACATGAATTTCTTTAAATAAATTAACAGCTCTTCATTATTTTTCAAATTATATATTCCTTTTCTAACATTATTTATTGTCTGTTTTACCAGTTTTCTCATTATTCGTGAATATAATTGAAAAGTTTGAGAGGGTTTTTTTCTTTTTTTTTCAATTTTGAGAATTGCTTTTGCTGCCAGACGACCGCTTAAGGCGGCGGCATCCATTCCAACTCCTCGGCACATATCTACCAAACCCGCGGCATCTCCCACAAACAGTATTTGACCCTCACCAAGGTTAACTTTACTCTCTCCCATGTTCATGGTACTTGAAAAGCCTTCCTTTTTGACGACTTCTCCTTTAAGATTATATTTTTCCTTTACAAAATCAAAAAATTTTTGACCTACTTTAGCGATATTTTTATCATATCCTGTACCGATAACCCAGAGATCACTTTTTTTATAAATCCAAGCAAACATCATGTTGTTAAATTCTAAGTTCCAATATTGATAAAGAGTATTAGGATCTAAATCAGTTTCACCATCAAAATAATAATTGATTGTTGCTCCTGATGATCTTTTTTCGAAATCATTAGGTCTCATCTTCATTCTAACCTTTGGCATTAACCCTGTGGCATCAATTAGATATTTTGCCTTGATTTTTTCCGTATTTTTGTATTTATCTGAAATCGTTATAATTATATCGTCATGAACTATTTCCCAATCAATAAGACTACATTCATCTCTGAATTCAGCGCCGTTCTTAATTGCGACCTCGTTCAACCAATCATCAAACACATCGCGCATGAAATTAAGCATCTTAAATGGGGCCTTAATTTTTTTTCCATCTGGCCTATGCATTGATACTTTTGTAAGTTCATTAGTACAAAGTCTATCAAGTGGAATTTTTTCTCCAAATATTTTTTCCAAATAAGGGAATTGTATTCCAGAACAAGATTTCATCCTTGGAGTCTTATATTTTTCAATAAATAATGTACTAAGTCCCCCTTTTGCGGTATATTTTGCAGCGACCGATCCCGCAATTCCACCACCAGCTATAAAAACGTCAAATTCTTTCACTCTACATAACCCCGAAAATAGTTTTCTAAATATAGATTAATAAAAAGGTTAAAGTATTAGTACTCAAAAATTTATGTAAATCTTAAGACGTCTATCAAGTCAGCAAAAAAATTCAAGGATATATAATTCATAATATACTCTATAATACTAAAGAAGATTGATAGAAGTTTGCTTTTAATTGGTATTCTCTCTAGTATCCTATCAAACTTATTTTTAAAGACACTGCCAGGTACGTCTTTCAAATAACAATTTCTCTATATTTATTTGATCATGAAAATAGTTAACTTAATTTAGTATTTGTTTTACAACATAATTATGAGAGTAAATGTGAATTACGAGGAAAAACTTTCTATAGATATTCAAAAAGCATTTGATATGACAATGCAATGGCTAAATGGTCAATATAAAGCAAAAATTAAAAATTCTTCACCTCCAACCTTTATTGAAGCAAAACAAGGCACAATGATGACTAGCACTGGTCATGATCCAAATTGTAAAAAGAGAATTCGGATAAATTTTTACACATTAGAAGGAAACCAGACATTAATAAGAGTAGAAGCAATGCCACTTGCACGAAATGTTTTTAGAGTCGAGAAGTTAAAGCAATCTTGGTATAATGGTTTGTTTTCTCACTTATTTTCACTTTTCCATACTTTACAGGAAACATCAAAACAAGAAAAGGTTCTAGAAACTAACATTATTCAAGGTAGTAAAATCAGATATTGTTCTTATTGTGGAAAGAAAATAGAAGAAACTGCTCAAATTTGCCCTACATGCGGAATCAATATAGAATAGAAACTTATTTATTCTGAAATTTGTCGGACTCCTTGGATTTATTTGAGAATGATCAAATCTTATTCTTGTGACAAAATCATATTATGATTGGGAATTAGATTTAAAAAGCAAAAAAAAGAATAAGAAGAATCAGAATGATCTAGGAATCTCTGTTGAAGATTTCAAAAAATACGTTAAATTATGGAGAAGTAAGAATATAGTATTCTAGGCTAAAATCTTCAATTTTTTCTTTATATATATAAGTCAGATATAAGTTTATCCTTCATAATTATGGTGTTAAAAATAAGTTTCGATGAATTGATATGTCTTGAGAATATTACTAATACCCAATCGACCTATTTTATTATTGATCTAAAGTTATCTAAACTATTTAAGGAAATTTTAAAAAACTGTAAGAATGGAATAATTCCAATTTTAGAAACCCGGCTATTACTTCACACACTTATTAATGTTCCTTTCTCAAATGAATTTGAAGGCGCCCAAATACTTAAAGATTTAACAAATTGCATGGAAAATCATTGGTATTCATTAAAGGATACTTGGAACTATAAGACTATAATTTCCAAGCTTAGAAAACTTCATAAATTTGTGTTATATGATTATCTATTAAATGGTTCTCTTATTATGTATAACGATGAATATATTGGTTGGGAT
>JAEOTH010000064.1 GCA_016839915.1 Promethearchaeota archaeon | reverse complement strand
CGAATAATTGCATTAGACCAAGGTCGAATCATAGAACAAGGTTCTCATCAACAATTGGTAGAAAATGATGGGTTTTATAATCACTTATATCAAATGCAATTTAAAGATCCATATAAAAAAAAAACTAAATGAATTTGAAAAAATCAAGAAGGGCTGGTTTAATGCTCATATCCACATTTTTTACAAATATATTTTTTTGCATAAATCTTGACTCCACCCATTTGGTGTAAAACTTGGCTTTTATCTTCGTGTGTAGCAAATGCGGTACCACCGCACTCAGGACACACTCTTCTACCCTCCACAGGCGGTTTTTCTTCCATTCGTGCGTCTTCTTCTTGTTTATCAACTATGGCAGAAGGTTTAACTGTCGTTGCGGCAGGAGAAGGCTCAGGTGAAGCCTTTGGTGTCGAACTACTGGTTACTGGTTCAGTCTTCATCAATTTATCAAGTTTAGTGTTAATATCTTCAAGTAGTTTTAAAACCTTTTGTTCAAATTCTGACAATAAAAATCTCCTCTTCAAATATTTTTAAAATTTAATCATATTATTTTAAAAAACTAATCTAAGTCAGATTTTATATATTTAAGTAAAATGATAGTACTCAAAAAATCGGATTCCTTAGGAAGTTACTTAAAAGGTCTTAAAAGGTCTTAAGATTTAAAATTTAGATGACTTTTATCTGATTCTAAAAAATTTGAAACAGAAAATAGAAATTAACTTTTATTTAAATCTCTACTTGCTATAATATTGATTTCAAGTTCTAGAACATTTTTAAGTAAAATATCTCCCATTTTAATAGGAGCTATAGTCTTAGTTTTAGCAATCTCTTTAAGAGTGTTTTCCAACTTATCTTTTGGAATTGGTTTATTTGACCTCACAGGGATCAATGGCAAAAATCCATTTTCTACACGCATGGTCGTAGTAAGAATTCTTTTTGGAGATATGAACTCTTCTCTAGCATATTCTTCCCCTCTCTTACATGAATGCCCTTCAATGATTAATTCTCCATTAACATTTTCAACATGTACTAGGCATCCTGTAGGACAAATTATGCATCTTATATCCTTAAAACTTTCAGGAAACTCATTTTCATTAGATTTTGTTGACATTTCTTATAACCTCTATATTTTTTAATCCTCTTCGATTAAAACCTCTGGTCTAGGAATTACTTCAACCTCTATGCTTTTACAATCAAGATCTATATGTTGTTCCTTTAAGTTCAACTTTAATTCAATCATTTCACTAGGGATAACATACATCCTCTTCCTTTTGAATACTATCTTATTTTTATCATCTTTAAATTGAATAAGAAGTCTTCGATCAGGTCGTTTAACTCTAAATGTAAAAATAATATCTTTTGAAAGATCAGCTCGATTTATCAAATCAGGTTTTATATAATTCACATTTTCACCTGAAATACATTTTATTTGGGTTTTTTTCATTACTTTTTTTCCATATCTTTCCTTAACATACTCAACAGCATTTAATCCAGCTCTTTTTGCTTCCGCTGTAACCAAATCTACTAAATCGTGTACTTGTAGAACATTACCACAAGCAAAAATTCCTTCTATTGTTGTCTCTAGATTATTATCCACAATTGGCCCCCCCATTTGTGAAATCTTGGCTCCTGCCTCCCTTGTTAACTCATTTTCAGGGATTAATCCAACCGATAGCAGAAGTGTATCGCATTCGATAAATTTATCGGATCCAATAACTCTATCAAAATTTCTATCTACCTTTGATATAGTTACACCTTGAACTCTTTCCTTTCCATGTATCTTTGTTACTGTGTAACCAGTTATCAATGGAATTCCATAGTCTTCTAAGCACTGTACTTCATTTCTTATTAAACCACTTACATAAGGTAGAATTTCCACGACAGCTTTCACTTGACACCCTTCCCAAGTTAAGCGTCGTGCCATAATCATGCCGATATCACCACTTCCCAAAATAACATAAGTCCTACCTAGCATGTATCCTTCAATATTAACAAATCTTTGAGCCTGTCCAGCAGTATAAATTCCTGAGGGCCGAAAACCAGGAATGTTAATTGCACCTCGAGTTTTTTCACGACATCCCATAGCAAGAATAATAGCTTTGGTATTTATCTTAATTAATCCCTCTTCTTTATTTACTGCATATATTGTTTTATCTGGTGTGAATTCAATTACCATTGTATCTAATTTAGCAGGAATCTGTAGCTCTTTAACTTGGTTAATAAATCTTTGGACATATTCTGGTCCTGTTAATTCTTCTTCAAATTCATGGAGACCAAATCCATTATGAATACATTGGAGCGTAATTCCTCCTAATTCTTTGTCTCTTTCTATTATTAAAACATCTAACCCCGCCTTTTTAACAACAATTGCAGCAGCCAACCCAGCAGATCCACCTCCTATTACTGCAACATCAACATCATGGCTTTTCATTCTTTACTAACACCTCTTCTTTCTTCTTTTAATATTAAATCCTTAGTTTTTCCAACCAAAATATTTGTGTCTTCTCCTCTTTTTGTAATTTCTTCATAGGATTTATTTAGTTCCCTTGATAAGATCTCAATCACACGAGGTCGACAAAAACCACCTTGACATCTACCCATACCAGGTCTACATCGAAATTTTACTCCATCTACAGTGTTAGCGCCAACTGGAGCATGAATTGCATTGATTATTTCTTTTTCAGGTATTGTTTCACATCGACAGATAATTCTTCCCCAAGCTGGATCTTCATGTATTTTTTCATCAAGTTCTTCTTTTGTGAAATCTTTAAATTTTTCTGGTTTAGGACGAAATGGATTATAATCTTCCTTGACTTTCAAATCTACTCCTAATAGTTCAAGAAATTCCACTACCTTTTCTGCAATTGCAAATGTTGCTGTTAGTCCAGGAGACAAAATCCCTGCCACATTAATAAAACCGTATACATCTGTATTATCAATAATAAAATCATATGTGTCTGGAACTGCTCTCAATCCCGCAAAATTCCTAATTGAACTTCTTGCTGGAATATTTGGAACTAATTTCATCCCACCTTCTAAAATCTCTTTTAAACCAGCCGTAGTTGTAGAAATATCTTCACGATCATCCAAGTTTTGTGCATTAGGACCAACAAAAGTGTTTCCATGCAAAGTAGGACAGACTAATATTCCTTTTGATACTTTAGTAGGAATCGGGAATAGAATCTTATTTAATTGAATAGCATTACGATCAAAGAGAATATATTCTCCCTTTCTTGGCATTATACTGAAATAGTCTAAACCTAACATTCTAGAAATTCTTGCAGCATATAGTCCAGAAGCATTAATGAGATTTCGACCCTGAACTTCACCTTTATATGTTCGTACAGTGAAAATGTAATCCTGATGTTTAATTTTAATTACATCATGATTTCTGAAAAATTTTGCACCATTCATGAAAGCATTTTCAGCTAAAGCAAAAGTTAATTCATAAGGGCTAGCAAGTCCAGCAGAAGGTGCATGTAATACACCAACTACCTCATCGGTTAAGTTTGGTTCCATTTTTTTTATTATTTTTTTATCTAAAATTACTTCTAAACCAGGAATACCATCTTCAATCCCTTTTTTTCGTTTTTCCTCCAACTGTTTAATTTGATTTTCCTCTAATGCTACTACGAAGGAACCAATTCTTTTGAAAGGGAAATTTAATTCCTCAGCTGCTTGGGTATACAATTTATTTCCTCTAATAGATAAATATCTCTTAATATATTCTCTAGAAGAAGCGTATCCAGCATGTATTACCCCCGAATTGGCCTTTGTAGTTCCAGAAGCAATATCTGCCTCCTTTTCTAATACGCATATGTTTAGATCATATTTTGCGAGTGTACGAGCTATACAGCACCCGGTGACACCGCCTCCAATAATAATAACATCGTAAATCAATTATACACTAACCTTTGTATTATTATTTTTAACTCAAATGGATATTAAAATCTAATCTTAAAAAATTTAAATACCTTTTAAATTTAATAAAGAGATAGGAAGTTTTTTCTATCAATGTAAATCTTAGTTACACACTTTTCTCTTATCAATTAATTTATAATCGCTCTTTTTAAAAGATAGTAATTAGGAGAAACCAGATAAGATTAAATACAATTGCTATTAATATCAAAGTCTTTGTAAATGGGTTGAATAATGTGTTTTTTAGTGATTTTGTTATTTTTAATTTGAGTTCATCTTCTATTAGATTTTCTATTGAATTCATGTTAGAACTTGTTTCTTTTCTCATATGCATTGATCCTAAAAATCGTGGATTTGTTAAATTCTTAATAACGTTATTTAGGTTGCTAGAATAGAGATGTGCTTTCTTATTAATAACAGGAATTTCTTTAAATTCTGCATCAGTTGTAGATTTTCTATTATCAGTTTTTTTCATTCTTTTTTCCTTTTCTTTCGGTATTAATTAATTTTTTAATCATTAGTAAAAAGTCATATCATTCTTAAATTTTTTACGATTATAGATAAGAGTTGATATGATTTCTAGTCTTTTAGAATAAAAATTACCTTATTTATAATTGAGCTTTTTAGTTAGATTCTTCTAACGAATCAGTTATAAGATTCTTAAAACTCTTAAAAACACGGATATTGGAATTATAATTTTTTAAAATCTCTTCAGAATACGCTTCAAAAAATTTTTTCGCTATATTTTTTAGTTCATTCAAGACCTTTTTATCCTTAATTTTATTGGATGAATTCGCAACAAAAAGGAAATGATTCTTCTTCACGATTGTATAACGAATGCTACTTAATTCAAAATTTGAAATTCCCCCCTCAATTAGACTTTCTGCGTATGTGTTTAATGCAATCATTAATCCCCCAAAAACTTGTGGGCCCATTGTTGGGTCAGTTACACGGTTAAATATTGTCAACCCACTTTCAGTTAATATCCATAGATCTCTTATAAGTTTTACCAAACTAATCCACACATTTTAAAATAATAACTCTATATATAAGAACTAATTTCATTCTTAATTAGATTACTATTTCATAAAATTTTTATTAATATTCTAAAGAATAAAATATATCTAAAATCGTCTACCAAATTATATTAAGCTTTAACATTGTAAATTTAAAAATGAAATCATATTATAATAAAATCTCTGAACAACTTTCTAGGAAATTTAAGGAAATTGTAGGAGAAAATTATTTTTTTAAAGAGTATGAAATAAGATGGACTTATGCTTTTGGTGGATCTATTTTTAATAAAGATTGGATACCAGATTTAATTTTGATTCCACAAAATACTGGACAAGTATCACAAATTTTAGAATTAGCCAATAGAAATAAAATCCCAATAACTCCTCGTGGAAGTGGTACAAGCTTATCTTCTGGCTCTTTAAGCCCATATGGTGGAATAATTTTAGATTTAAGTCAAATGAATGAGATTCTTATAATTGATATTGAAAATAACACTGTAGAAGTTGAACCAGGAGTAATTTGTGATGAGTTAAATGAAACTTTAAAACCTTATGGATACTTTTTTCCTCCTGACCCAGGTTCAAGTTCGGTTGCTACTTTGGGAGGAATGGTTGCGAATAATGCAGGTGGCATTCAAGCATTCAAATATGGAGTTACGAAGAATTATGTTATGTATTTAGAAGTTGTACTATCAAATGGAAAAGTTATAAATTTTGGTTCAAAAGTTTTGAAATCTGTATCTTCCTATAATATAAAAGATCTGTTTATAGGTTCTGAAGGCACTCTAGGAGTTATTACCAAGATTGGGTTAAGAATCCGACCTTTGCCAAAAACTAGAAAATTGGGAATTTTTATCTTCCAAGATGTTGATGATTTAAAAAATGCGGTTATAGAAATAAGGAAATCAGGAATTGTACCAAATTTATTAGAATTTATGGATAAACTTATTTTAAGAGCTGTTACTGAATATTTAGGGGGTGAATTCTTTGATTTTCCTAGTGGATATGTATTATTAGCTGAAGTTGATGGGGATTCTATAGCTGAGGTAGAAGAGGAATTTGCTAATATGTTCGATATTATTATCCAAAGAAATCCAATTTTTCATAGAGTAGCAATGAATCAAGAGGAGAGAGAAAGATTAATTCTCGCAAGGAAAGCCAATCTTCCAGCGCTTTCAAGAATTAGACCAAATACATGTGTTGAAGATTGTACGATTAGAATCTCAGATTTTACAGATGTTATTAAAAAAATTGAAGAAATTCCTAAAATGATTAATGCGAAAAATTTATTAGTAGCAATAATTTGCCATATGGAGGGAAATATACATCCTACCTTTTTATTTAATGAAAATGATAAACAAGATGTAAAAGATTTTGAAAAAGCTATAGATTATTTATATAAAGAGATAATAATACCAGTAGGAGGATCAATAACGGGTGAACATGGAATTGGAAAAATAAAAACGCCATATCTTGAGCTAGAGCATAACTCCCAAGTGATAAATTTGATGGGGCAAATTAAAAACATTTTTGATCCAAATAAAATTTTGAATCCTGGTATTGGAAAAGGAGACACACGGACATTAAAAACTAAGAATCAAATACGTAGCTTAAAAAACCAAACTGATACAATTTTAGAATTGAAATGTATGAGATGTGGATTTTGCATTTCATGCCCATCAAGAATAGAACATCTATTAGAGACGTACAGTCCTAGAGGCCGTTTAAGCCTTTTAAATGGATTAATTCATGGTGAACTAAAATTGAACGATAGAATTATAGATGTTTTACACACTTGTACTCTATGTGGACTTTGTCAAATTAAGTGTCCTGCTGGGGTGAATACCACTGAAATTTTTGAAAAAGCTAGAGAAATTATACACTCAAAACCTGAGAGCTTATGAGATTAGATTATGGGAAAAAAGGCATAGAAATAAAGCTTGACCCAGACTTGAATGTTACAATAATTAAACCTTTTATACAAAAACCATTAGACAATCCAATTAAAAAAATTAGAGAAGTAATTAATAATCCAATTGGAACTTTATCTCTAACGGATATTATTAAATCTAAGAACAATTTAAAATCTGTTTGTATTGTAACATGTGATGCAACTAGACCTTTACCTTCCAATATAATTCTTGAAGCATTAATAGAAGAATTAAGTGTTGCTGGAGTTAAAGATAATCAAATTACTATTCTAATTGCCACAGGACTACATCGAGCTTCTCGTGATGATGAATTAGAAAGGATTTTAGGTAAAAAGCTAAAAAATAAAATAAAAGCAGTTGACCATGTTGCAACAGATAATAATTATCTTGAATTTTTAGGAAATACGTCTGATAATATTCCGATTTACATTAATAAATTTTATTATGAAAGCGATTTGAAAATTCTAACAGGATACGTCGAACCTCATTTCTTCTTTGGGTTTGCAGGGGGTAGAAAGTCAATCGTACCTGGAATTGCTGGAGCAGAAACAATCCAAGGAAATCATTCAGCAGAAATGATTAGTTCTAGATATTCTCGTTTTGGAATTTACAAAGAGAATCCGATGCATAAAAATGCCATGGAAATACTAAACCTCGCTGGTGTAGATTTTATTGTTAATGTTTGTATTAATGAAGATCATAAAATTGTTAAAGTGACTGCAGGAGATATTCAAAAAGCTCATGAAAAACTTGTAAATTACCAATCAAAACATGTATTCAATGAGATAAAGGAATTATATGACATTGTCATATGTGGAAATGGGGGATATCCCCTAGATCTTAATTTATATCAAGCTGTAAAAAGTATGGCGATTGGTGAAATGGCTGTAAAAAAGGGAGGAACAATAATTGCTGTAAATGAATGTGCTGAGGGTATTGGGTTAGGTCAAGATAAATTTAAAGATCTTTTATTCTCTGGAATGAAGCCTAGTGATATTAATAAAAAGATCCTAAATAAAGAAATTGTGGTTTCTGATCAATGGGAAATACAAATATTAACTAGAATTCTTATGAAAGCAGATATATTTGTTATATCTGAATTAATAGAAAGCGAGATTGGCAATATTGGTTTGAAATACGCTGAAACTGTTGAGGACGCAATAAGAATATGTTTGGAAAAATATGGAAAGAGTGCTTCTATATTGATTTTACCAAGTGGACCCCAGGTACTCCCTCTATATAAAGATTAAAATATTAATTGTATTATAGTTAGGCTATTATAATCAAATTTTCTTGAATGATATGAAGAGATTTTCTTAAAATTTCTATTAAAATTAATTATATTAAAGAATCAACTAAGAGAACTCATATTTAATAAGTTATTTCGGAATTCCAACTGTGTTATATTTTATAAATCCCATTAAAATCCCCGCT
>JAEOTH010000016.1 GCA_016839915.1 Promethearchaeota archaeon | reverse complement strand
TTTAATTAAAAAACCTTTAAAAATTGTTATTGTAGCGATATCAACCGCAACTAAGGCAAATACTTCAATTAGAATAAAATCGAAAGCTCCTCCGATTAAATCGATAATAAGTGCGATAAAAACGAATATTATTCCTATGAAAAACCATTGTACTCTTTTTCTAATCTCTCCTTCCATTTTTCTAGACATTATAGTGTATTTATATACAACATAAATAATTAATACTGCTCGGATAAGAATTATAGAAATAAACCAAGGAAGCGGAGTTTTAGTATCAACTATGCCTTGTGCATATCTTGTCATATTCAATGTTGGAATCCAAATAAAATAGCCTGCACTCATTACAATAAAAAGTGTTATCATTGTTCCAAGGTATTTAGTACTCATAGCAACTTTTTCATATTTATCTAATATAAAAACTGTCATCATTAATGAAATAAAGATAAAATTGAAAAAAATTTGAGCTGTTATCATCAACGGAATAATAATCTGTGAATTATTTAATATTAAATGGTAAATCGTGTATATTAAGAATCCGAGGGAAGAGGAGATAAAGAATAAGGTAAACCATCTATTCAACAGATTACGTGGATTTAAGCGTAATACATGATAACCTACTATAATTGAAATAATAACTGTTAGTGTTGTTGTAATAATTTTAATCAAGTTAAAAATATCCATAATATATTCCTTTGGTGTTGATTTATAAAAAGATTATTAAAAAAAAAAGAAATTATAAATCTCTTATTTTACTCTTCTTTGAAAGTAGTTTCTATTAATTTATTATTTTCTTCATCTTTGAAATGCTGGAGTGCACCAGTCCAATCCTTTAATATATCTTTATATTTTTCTTCAAATTTTTGGACAAATTCTTTCAATGGTGCCCTTACTTCTGAAGATTGAGTACCCTTTATGAATAGTGCTCCAAAAATTTTATTACCGTATTCAAGGAGAATTGTAATATCGCCATGATCGATTTTTTTCAAAACTTCAGTAGATTTGGTCATTTCTTTAATAAAAGAGGTGATTGCTGAAAACATTCCTGAAACTAAGCCAGGATCTTGAGCACTATCACTTCGAAAAGCATAATCAAAAACACCGCGTCCGTCATCGTATATGATATAAAGTCCTTGTTTTTCAACTTTTTCAAACGAATAAGAAAATTCAGTTTTCCAGATATCTATCAACTTATTAAAGTAAAGGTATTTTAAAGTAAAATAAAACCGTTTTATTTCGTTTTCTTCTGAGGGTTTAAGGTCTCTTAATAATTTATCTTCTTCTAATTTATTGAGAAGAATTTTCACTTCTTCTCTTTCATCAATTACGCCTTTCCTGATGGTTTCTTCATTTTTTGTAATTAAATATCGAATTGCCTCTTGTTCGTAATCTTCGTACCTAATAAAATCTCCAAGAGTAGCAAATATAATTTTTTCTACATGTTTATCATCAATAGAGATTGTTTTGCTTTTAAATGATTTTCCAACATAAAAAATTATAAGGCTCCAAATTATTACATTAAAGATATATCGGGTATACAAATAGGGTATGGCTAATCCATTCAATATAGGTGACAATGTCGCTACTAAACTAGCAGTTCTAAAAGTATAGAAAGGAGTACCATTTATCATTATGTAACTTATTTGCCCAGTTAACCAATACTCTTGTCCAACAAATAAAAACATCGAAATTATGATTATTATTGGAAGAAAGACAGTGAAACCGATAAACTTACTTTTAGTATATTTAAGGCTCTTAGATATAAAAAGTCCTACTATTATAACTGGTAAAACGATTTGAAGAAACCCTAAAGAAATTAATGCTTCAAATTTTAAGGAATTTAATAAATTCGGACTAAGTTCAGTAAAATTTCCTTCTGTTAATATGGCAGGATCACTCAAATACGGATAATAGATTAAACTGGAAATTGATAAATATATAATGAAAAAGAGACCTATAGCAATTAGACCATAGAATATAATGAGTAAAATATTGCTTGAATCAATACTTTTCATTTTTTGCTTCTTATTTTTCCACCAATCAATTATTTTTACAAAAATATAAATCGAAATTGGTTCAAATATTTTTAGAAATAAAATAAATATAATTGTAGCCATAATAAAATAAGCGAAAAAATAAAGTATAGTCAGAATTGAATCAAAATATTGAGCGAGAAATAACAAAATAGATAAAACTGAAATTGGAGCTCCAACTGTGTATAAGCTTTTAAAAGTTTGTGTCCTTATTTCTTCTCCAATATACTTACCTTTCAAAGCAATTTTAGAACTAAATAATAATTCTATACTAAATATAAAAGTAGCAAGATAAACAAACAAGATTTCTAAAAACCATCCCAATGCAGTAGTACCTGTTGTTAGAGATTCATTTTCCAATCCTGAAACAGATAATATGACTTGTAGTATGTAGAGTGATATTGGTAATAGAACAATCATTAATTTAAGAATTTCCTTTTCCCTTTTCCAATCATTTCTTATAATTTCATCTCGTATCATTTCAAATGGGCTTTTATTTAAAAGATAAGTAATTTGTTTTAAATTTTCGTTAGTTGAACCTTCTTCTTTTCTCATACGATTCCATACGATTATTACAGAAATCAAGGGTGCTACAAAAAATATAAACGGCAAAGTAACTAATGGATATGACGCAAATAAGGTCAGTAATGTCCCGATACGGGCTATTACAAATTGAAATGTTAAAGCTAGATTTCCTCCTGTTAACTCTCTAGGTTGATCTCCGATTTGAAAAATAATCGGGAAAATCCAATAAATTAAATAAAAAACCACAATACCTATGAAAATTCTGAAATACAGTTTCCCAGCATTTTTTTTCCAGAGAAAGAAAAGAGGCACTGCCAACAGAAGTATTGGAAGAGCGTTCAATATTATTTGTAAAAAAATTACTATAGCATCCATATTAAACCCTTTTTTTCAAAAAATTAAGATTTATTTAAAATATATGTAAGTAAATGTTAATATAATAGTTTAGGTTTATCGAATATTTATTGATTCTTACTATGATAGGAATTATTGTAGATGAAGATTTTGCCTCTAAAAATGTGCCTCCTTATCCACACCCCATTTTTGCATCCTATGAATCTTCACTAAGAATTCATTCTGTTTTAAGGTTTTTAGAAAAAATAAAGCTTTTTGACGATAAGAGAATAATTAAAATCTACCCTAAATCAATTGATGAGTCAATAATAGCATTAGCACACACTAAGTATTATATAGATTCAATTAAACGTCTCTCTAGTTTAGGAGGTGGTTTATTAAATGAGGAAGTCTTTATTACAGAAGATACGTTTCAATTGGCTAAAAAAGCAATAGGGGGGACAATTATAGCAATAGAAGAAGTTATTAATCAAAGAATAAATCAATCTATTGCACTTATAAGACCTCCAGGACATCATGCTTTACGAGAAACTGGTTCTGGGCTCTGTGTATTTAATAATATTGCTACCTCAATTCTATATTTGCGAGAAGAGCTCAAATATGATAAAAAAATTGCTATTATTGATATTGATAATCATTTTGGAGATGGATTAGCACAGTATTTTTATGATGATCCAACTGTTCTTTATTTTTCTATCCATGAATATGATTTTATGGAAGGAGAAATAGGATTTATTGATGAATTAGGTACAGGAGAAGGTCTTGGGAAAAATATTAACTTTCCAATACCATCGAACTCTACCAATGATGATTTTTTAGAATCTATAGAAATACTTGAACTTGTTTTAAGAGAGTTTAAGCCCGATCTAATTATAATAGCAGCTGGTTTTGACATGTATTTTGCTGATCCAATAGGAAACTGTTTATTAACAACATTTTCATATTATAAATTTACTGCCGCAATATTGAAAATTGCTGAAGATATTTGTGAAAGTAAGTTAGCTTTTATACTTGAAGGTGGTTATAGTTTATTAGGATTACCTGTTTGTGTACACTCAGTGATTAAAGCATTATTAAAAGAGAAGTATGAGCAACCTTCTTTTGAATACTTAGACTTTTCAGACAATTCTAAAAAAAGTGAAATAAGTAAAATTAAAACCATGTTAAAAAATCTTTTAGCTAATTATTGGGATTCAATAGGATAATAGAGCTAAAAAAATTATACAAAATCTTTTAATTTTAAAGCATACTCTTGAGCTGTAAAGAGAGTATCTCTAGGCCCTACTTGAGGGTTTATATAACAAACTAACGCTCCAGTACCACCTATTGGAACAGGACAGATAATAAGATGTCCTTTACCGGTAATATTTGTACCAATTTTTCGTTCCTCTGTATTTTCTACTATCATGTATTTTATGCCTTGAATAGTAATACTACTGATCCCTTTTTCACCTAATTCCAGTTTTTGATTAAGTAATTCATTGATTAGATTAATATCATTAGTTAAATCCCAATTTTCTGTTTGAGATAATAAATCGCCATCTTTACTAATTATAGCTACTCCAAAGATATTTTGTTCAGTATTTAACAAATCGTCAATAATAGACTCAATTTCTGAAGACATTTCCACCAAATATTTATTATTAAATTGTTATAATAAAATAAATAAAATCAATTATAAATTTAAATATAATTTAAAAAAATAATTTTAAAATTCATGGTGAAAAAAAATTTTTAGAATGTGGAGAAAAGCTATTCTTTTAAGCTTACGTGAAAAAAAAATATTCATTGCTTTTACACTAATTTATACAATACTAATATTTCTGACATCATTCTTTATAGATATAGGTCTTAGTGGAGAGTTAGGAGAGACCGCTTGGTATTTTGTGATTATCTTCTTTGGAACATCTCTATTTCTTTCATTACTCTACGCATGGATTTTAGTTTCAAGAAAGAGAAGGGTTTGGGCAACTTTCAAATGTATAGGCTATACAAATAAGAACATCTTGGTATTAGTTTCAGGAATGATATTTTTTACTACTCTTGTAGGTTTTTTTATAGTAATTGAGGTACTATTCCACTACGCTGCAGGTGTTGCTTATATCAATCAAACAGGCATCAATTTTGGAGTAACCATATTAGTTGATTTGATTCCTGTTATTACTACCAGTGCAATATTCATAGTGGTTCAAATCTTTGCATTTATCTTAGCTTATAGAAAAGTTCTAAAAGTAAGGCCAATAATAGCATTGAAAAAAGTAGGTGAATAAAGAGGTAGTAAAATATGTCGTCTGATAAGGATGTTATGATTGAAGCTGTAGATGTTAATAAAGAATATCGAAGAGCAGGCGCTATTATTAGAGCTTTAGCGGATATAAATTTGAAAATTAGATCTGGAGAATTCGCTATCATTCAAGGCCCAACGGGGTGTGGAAAATCTACACTTCTTAATGTTCTATCAGGATTAGATTTACCAGATTCTGGTAGGATCATTTTTGATGGAGAAAATATAGCAAGAGCGACTGAAGATAGACTAAGTAGACTTAGAAGACAGAAAATTGGTTTTGTATTTCAAGATTTTAATCTAGTTAACACTTTGACAGCAATCGAAAATGCAGAAGCTGTTTTATGGCCAACAGTACTACGTCAAAAGGAGATCGAAAATAGAGCAATTTCTGCACTAAGAGATGTCGATTTGCTTGATCGCAAAGATCATTACCCTGTTCAAATGTCGGGAGGAGAAAAGCAGAGATGTGGAATTGCACGTGCAATTATACATAGACCAAGAGTCATTTTAGCTGATGAACCCACAGGAAACCTTGATCCTGAATCTGAAAAGCAAGTAATGGCTTTGTTAAAAAAAATAAATAAAGAGATGGAAACGACAATCTTATTAGTAACGCATAGAGATTTATCGGCATTTGGAGATAAAACAATACGTATGGAAAAAGGTAAAATTACCAAAATTCAATAATTTTTAATTTAACTTCTTTTTTATAACGTTCTTAATGTTTAATGTAGAAGTAATATTAGAAATTCAAGACAAAAGTATAAATATATAATGCTTTTTTGATAACTATTAAGGAAATTAAAATCATTTAATCGATTATAGTAAGGGGATAAATATGGGATGGGGACGTGTAATAAAATCTGGAATAGTGGGTATGATAATATTTGTTCCTATGGCATACATCTCGTTTAGGTTCCTTAATCTTACAGAGGGCGTAACAAGCGGACTTATTCAAAATATTGATGAAGCGTTAGGGGATTTAACTTCTTTACTTGGCTTTGGAGGGGTATTCTTCCAATTCATTGCAGGCGCTCTTATTGGAGTGATTCTCGTACTACTCTTTCCAATACATTGGTGTATAATGTATAGTCCTGATGATATTGGATTAATAATTGCTATAACTTTACCCTGGATATTAACATGTGTTATAGCTAGTGGATTATTTGCTCATTCTCCACGTGAAGCTATACATACTAGTTTATCTATAGGAATTGGTTATGCGATCATTTCATTAGTACTTTACGGCATATTATCAGTGGCACTACCTTTTGGATTAGGAGCTATCCTATTAGATGGTTTATCATATGGATTAACAGATCTATGGTTTCTTCCTGCTGCTCTTACTGCTATTTTAGAAGGCTGCTTAGTTGGCACTGTATTTGGGGCTTTTGTGGGAAGTTTGAGATACAAACCTGAGGGCGCTAAAGCAAAAAAAAAGAGAGTGAGACCAAAAGTTAAAGAAGAAGCCGCTGAAACTACAGAAATGTTCCCAAGAGAAACTGTGGAAGAAAAAATTGAAACTACACATCAATCTGATTTTTGTACGAATTGTGGAGCTAAACTTACTACAGAAGATTTATTTTGTATAAATTGTGGCGCAAAAAAATAAATAATTTTATTAGTCTCCTTTTTTGTTAATCTCCTTCTAATATCGATGGAAAATATATTAAATATTAAATCATAGTATTTTATATTAATATTAAGATTCAATGTATTAGTACAAATTATGTCTAAGGAGATAAAAGGGTTTATAGTTAGTCGTTTAATTGTTTTGGCATCAATTATATTAGTTCCAACTGCCATTTTTTTAATCTATAATTTTGCCGGTTTTAATTTATGGTATTCAGATGATCTAGTGCTAAAGGCAATCATAATTAATATTTTATGCCCAATAATTTTTAGTGTTTCCTGGTTGTTCTTTTTAATTCTCTTTATTAATCGATTTGCAAATACACTTGACGATTTTGACAGAACTATTAGTGTGGTTCCGTCTAGATTAAAATTCTTCTATGGTATAAATGCCGTATATATTTTGTGTATCTTTATTTTTCCTTTAATCACACCTGTTATTTCTATCCTTAGCTTTGCATCGATGGCATGGCGATTGACAACTATTAAAAAAGAAGTATGGGATGAAGATACAAAAATATCGAAATTTACTTGGATTATGATGGTTCTTGCTTCTATACTTCCAATTTTCTGCACAGTAAGTGTGATACCAGAATTTTTTGTATTAACTTCTTTCTTATGGAATAGGATATGGCTTCCATTACTCCCTTATCTCTTTATGATTTCATATTCATTATTCACTGCCTTAGCAATTGGTTCATTCGTACTATTGTTTTATAATTCAGGAATAAGTGAATATGAACAATTTTGGTCAGAATCTTCAAAAAAACAGAGATTCTGGAATATAAAAATACTTGAAATAATCCTTTTTGCATTTTTTTTGTTTTTAGATTTAGGGGATTTTGAAGTAATTAATTTGTTCTATTATGCTGGTTTCATTTTTATTATTATCATATCAATTGTTAATTTTATTCAAGGTAAGGCTAAAGTAAAAGGTTTCAAAAGCCATATCTTTGGATATCTTATTGCTACTGTGTTTATAGGCTCAAATGTACTTTTTACTACTGAAGAATTTTCAGAACTGTTAAGAATCTGGAGCTTACTAATTTCAGCAATATTATACATTTTCGTATTTTTTTATACTTTCTTTCAAAATGAATAGAAAAATTGAATTTTAATTAAAATCAAGAAGAAACGAGTTTAATAAATATTTAGCACAATAGGGGCAGATTGAGATTAAATTTCATTTGATTTTTTGGAACTATAACATAATTATAAAATAGTAATAAAAGTCTCAATTTTAGAATCATAAATAGAATTCTGGTGATTTCTGTATTAGATATATTAGAGAAACATTAATTTTTTTGAAGTTTCTATTATATTAGAATAAAAATTATTAATAAGTCATATTTTGATTATATCCTTAATACTGAACTTAATTTTTTAACAAAAAAATATGTGAGAAATATGAAAATTTTAAATACAAAATCCTTGATGGTCATTACAATTGTCTTTTCTTCGGTATTTGCTATGCCGATGGTAGCTTTTGGACAAGAAAATGATGATCCCTTCAATTTTGATCAAGTTGATGAGGGCATCTTCGAAGCTTTCACAGGGGGATTTAGTACTCTCTTTGGTCAACACTTAGGATATGGAGGTAGAATATTAGGTTCTATATTTGAAGCACTATTCCTAAAAGATCTCAATCTTTCTAAATATGAAATGTTAGGTAGCACGCTTGTATTAAGTGCTAATCGATCTCATCGTCTTCCTCGAGGAACATATAATTTTGATAATGAAGGAGATACAAGAGATGTATACGTTTTTCCTCAAAGATATGTGAATATGACAGAAACTGAGGAATATACTGAATTATCACCAACAGATATGGGACATGCCTATTGTGTAGTAGAAAAACATGGTCAATTTGATTATGAAATAGAGGTAGGTGCTGCAGTTACTTTAGTAATATGGGACAGTGATAGGTCATTTATTACTGCCATAAATAAATTGCTCAATTTTTTCAGGCAAATCTTTTTTGAGGGTTTCACATTCAACCGAGACATTATTCGTGAGGGTATTTCCTTGATTACATGGTTTTTAATTCATCTAAATGATATTTTTACTGGAGATGAATTATTTATTATGAATCCTATTACCTGGCAAAAGCTTGATATAATCCCTGGACCTGGATTCAGTATTGATAAGAATTGGTATATAACTATGAATGATTCAGATGTGGGTAATGATTTGTCTATTGAAACTCAGATTACTAATGGAACTGAATTACTTGACTTTTGGAATCAGACGGCTCAGAGTAGAAAAGATAGTTATACTGAATGGCTTTTAACACCAACTTCAGGAAATGTGTTAGAAACATTTTGGACTCAATTTTCTTTTGATTTAATTCAGTTATGGGTTAAAAATTTTGAGATTCATATCGATGTTTCCGCAATCCTTGATGCTGCTACTGGAGGTGGAGGGGGAAGCCCAGAAGTTATTATAGCCAATGCTTTTGAAGGGTGTAATATTGATTTTTACTTATTCACACATCACCTAGCAGGAGCCTTTTTATATAATGATACTGATGATAGTAAAGATATTTCCGCTGTTTACACTCCTGTAGACATTGATCCAACTACCACTGTTAATATACCAACAAGCACTGAACTCACCCATAGATTAATATTAGGGCAGGTGCTAGGTGGCTTCGAATTTGTGAAACCATATATTGATCCAAGTAATAAAAGCATTTCATGGGGAATTAACCTCATAGATCCTGAGATCTCCGCTGTTCCATTAGGAGTCGATTTGAATTCTTACCTGGACGCACCAAAAGAAGATCTCGCCTATATACACTTTGGCTTCACTTTTGAACCTAAGGTTGATAGAGAGTTAGGAGCTGCACATGGACTAGTCAAATTAAATCAATTTTTTGCTCCTTGGAATGCCCCTGACGGTTATTCTGCAAAATCACCAATTCCAGGTTTAGATCTCGCAATTATATATGTATCTACAGTTCTGCATTTTGAACTTGATATAACAACACAAGGTGAAATTCCTGAAGAACCTACAGCAATATTGGAAGAAAGACATTACAATAGTACATCGCATAAATTAATGGTTGGTGATTATATTGGTGCTGCTGCGCGAGATGAATTGGAATTTGTTAATATTGCAGGTCCAGATTATGAATATGGGAATGAAACAACCCCAATTAGATCCACAGCTCCAGCTAGCACTAGTATTATTCCACTTGCAGTCTGGCTAATGGAACATGAAAGGCATGATACCTACCTAATAGAAGGAGGAGAAGAAGTAAGTACTTTTGCTTCTGATATCAGAGTCCAAACCGAATTAAGCGTGATGGTTTATGCTGTTTGTTATCCGGAATTTGAGGATGGCTCAGGAGTTTGGCATGATCCAACTTTTAGTGTTTTTATGGTATTCCAAAGTGAAGGATTCTGGGCTTTAATTGTTTTAGTTGCCGGTGTTGGATTAGTAGGTGTCGCGACTATCTTAATTAAACGAAGAAAGGATAGAAGATTCTAAATAAACGTTAATTTTTTTTACTTTTTTTTTATTTTACATTCTATTGAGGTTCTATAACTAGTATCATTAAGTTTTTGCTATTACTGCATTTTTCAACAAACTTTTTTTTCTCACAAAGTTTTAAATTTTGATACATCTAAGTGATATAAAGATAGAATTATTTTCAACTATAGTGAGTGAAAATGACATTAAAATTGCAACAATCATTTTATATTGATGAATCTAAACGTTGGTTTAAGAAATGGTGGCCAGAAGGAGTTCCTTTAAATACTAATTTTGAAGAGAAAACAATAAATGAATTCTTGGATGAACAAGTTGATAAATACGGAAAAGAGAATTTTATCTGGTTTTTAGATGCATGGATTACCTATAAACAGTTCCAAAATTATGTGAAGTCTTTAGCTACAGCGTTAATAAATTTAGGAATTAAGAAGAGTGATGTTGTAACGTTATTTTTACCTAACTGTCCTCAGTATATTGTTGCATATTATGCAATTATAAGAATAGGTGCAATTGCTTGTGGAATAAATCCTACATATCAGCCAATGGAAGTTCTTCACCAACTTGAAATCACAAAACCTAAAATGCTTATTGTATTAGATGCTTCATATGAATCATCGATAAAACCGATAATTCAAGAATCAACAATTGATATTGTTGTATATACTAGCCTTATAGATTTAGCAGAAATAAAGGGATTAAAAAAAGCAATTGGAAAATTTATCAAAAAAATACCTTCAGGTAAAGTTGATTTTCCAGGTGCCTTAAAATTTAAAGATCTCTTAAAAACAGAACCAAATGTTCCAAAAGTGAACATTGATGTAAATAAACATCCAGCAACATATATTATGACTGGAGGTACAACAGGATTACCAAAAGCTGCAGTTTTAAGTCATTTTAATGTAGTTTCGAATGCCAAGCAATGCAAATTATGGTTAGGGGGGGAAAAGCCAGGAATCGGAAATATAGGAATATTACCACTTTTCCATAGTTTTGCTCATACTGTTGTTATGAACACTTCTTTAGCTGTTGGAGGGTGGATAATGCTTTTTCCGACCCCTCCGTCACAAGCTGAATTGTGTGAGCAAATTGAACTTTTACCCTGTAAGGAGGGATTAATTTACGCAGGAACAGAAATTATTTTTAAAAGATTAGCTGAACTTAAAAATCTTCAGAGAAGATTTCCAAGGGTTTTGGGAAAATTAATATTATGTATTTCTAGTGCAGGTCCGTTGCATAAACCTGTTCGAGATGCTTTTGTTAAAAACACCGGAGGGCGAATTGTAGAAGGATATGGCTTGTCAGAAGCTAGCCCTGCCGTAAGTGCAGGAAATTTATTTGGTGAAAGTCCGATTGGAAGTATAGGAATGCCGTTTCCTGGAACAGAGTGGGGTATTTGGCCTACTGATGATTTTTCTAAGGGCCCTATATGTCTAGGAAATCCAGAAGATAAAAATTTTGGGATTGAAAATAGTGGTGAAATCTGTATTACCGGCCCTCAAGTAATGTTAGAATATCTAAATGAACCAGATGAGACATCAAAAACAATATTTGAGTATGAAGGAAAGTTGTGGCTTTTAACAGGAGATATTGGTTTTATGAACCAGGATGGTACTATTGAGATAAGAGATAGGAAAAAACAACTTATAAAGTGTAAAGGATTTTCTGTTTTTCCTAAGGAGATTGAGGAACTATTAATGAAACACCCTGATATTACAGAAGCGGCTGTAGCTGGACTTCCTGATGAAGAGTACGGAGAGATCATTAAAGCTTGGGTATCAATTAAAGAGGATTGCGATTGTTCACCCCAAAAGATAAAAGAATGGGCGAAAGATAACATGACAGAATATAAAGTACCTCATAATGTGGCCATAATCGGAGAACTTCCTAAAAACTTGATTGGCAAGGTTCAGCGAAGATTATTGCAAGAGACTGATCCTATTTGGAAAGAAAAATATCAAAAAAATGATTAATTTTTTTTGTAAATTACCAATATATTAACAGAATGATTAAAGTAACCATTCAGTGATCAATAATCTTCACTTTTAAATACTCTAGTTAAATAGTACTATTTGGAGTTAATAAAAGGAAAATAATGATTATTCAATATATTTCAAAAAATACGAAATTGTGATAGAAAGATAAATAAATAAGATGTTTCTAGTTTAATAGAATATAAATTTTTATTAAGATATGTAGTTTTTTTTAATATAACACAAAATCAAAATCAAGTGGTTCTTAAGTTTGTCTGAAAAATCAGAAATAGAAAAACTACTAATTGAGAGTGCGAAATTAGAAGCAATAGAAATAACAGATTCTAAACTTCAGTTAATAGATAAGGTTGTTCAAGATTTTGCACCTGAAATTGCGTTTCTATATCAGATTAGGGAGGATGAATCAGAAGAACAACAGATTAAAACAGGAAGACTTCATGAAAATCGCATATTGGGTATTATTTTAAGATTTTATTTGGAAGGAAAGAAAAAAATTACAACAGGGGAAGTAGAAAAGGAATATAAAAGATACTTCAAAGAGATTGCCCGGTCTACTATCTCAACTTATTTAAATATGCTAAAAAAGGAATCTACTCTATATAAAGAAAGAGATGGAAGAGTTGTATATTATATTTTTTATGAAGATCCACCAACAGGGATAAACCCATTTTGGTTTACTCGATTATTCTGCATAGTTCCTGCTTACTTTGAAAGAGCAATAAATTTCTCAAATTTATATATTAATGCTGAGAAATATGTAAAACAAAACGTTGATGATTATAATAGGGAAAATGTTAGTGTGCTGATTAGAAATTTTGAATTTATCACGGGATTAATAATTGTGAATATTTTTAAAAATAGAAGCTCGAAATGCATATTATGTCAATTTAGTAAGAGGGAAATATATAAAAAATTAGAAGAGATAATTAGTATCGCAGTTAAAGATAGATCTGACGTTTTACCTGAAGAGATCGTTGAAAATCTAATTGAGTATTACTCAGAAATACCTATGTTTAATGGATCCACTATTGGAAAAAATGACTTTGAAACTAAAATTGTTGAAGAAATACTTCGATGTGCTGATTTATATAAGAAAGATCTTGATTTTCAAATTATGGTATCACTGAGAAGAAAGGATTTAAGATTAGCTCAAAAAGTAGCACTTGATGAACCAAATGGAGATTAATCTCGAACTTTTCATGAAATAGCTTTTTTTTATAATAAATTAGATTTTTGGAGCATTAAACGTGCCAAGGCTTCAAAAGTTTCTTCTACGTTTTCACCTGTCTTCGAACTACTTTCTATAAAACCATCTACACCCCTAGATTTTGCGATATTTATTCCTTCTTCTCCAGTTACTTCTCGATCATCAAGGAGGTCTGCTTTTCCACCCACAACAATAATAGGAAATTGATCTTCAGCTCTAAGTTCCTTTCTTATCACCAGTAACCAGTCATCTATGTGGGCTAAAGAACTATAATTGGTAACATCATACATAAATAAAGCTCCATTAGCC
This sequence comes from Promethearchaeota archaeon, assembly GCA_016839915.1. Lineage (GTDB taxonomy): Archaea > Asgardarchaeota > Lokiarchaeia > Sigyniarchaeales > SOKP01 > Loki-b32. The sequence goes on along the minus strand of JAEOTH010000016.1, from coordinate 29,429 downwards.
CCCCGTACATAAGTTGGTAATAAAAATCTAAATCTCTCTTCCCCACCGAAATCCCAAATTTGTAGTTTTATCCTTTTACCATTGATTTCTAGACTTTTAACCTCAAAATCCACACCAATAGTCATCTTAGAATCCGATTTAAATAAATTGGTTAAAAATCTCTGAGTTAAAGTGGTTTTTCCACAACCAGCATCACCGAAAATCACAATTTTATACGTTGCATCATACATTTGCTAAATTACCTCTCCTTATTAAAGAACTTTATAATTTGAAATGGCTTTGTGTATTTTAGTATCATTTAAAGAGATTTCTTGTTTTTTGATTTAATCACTATTAAGATTTCTATAATTAATATCTTTTCTATATATATAAAATATTTTAAGTGATATATTAAAAAGATTGTAATTTATGTTTAAAATTTTTTGTCATTTAAATGTATAGATATGTCAATGAAAATAATGGGTTTAATTATGCTTGATATACTTTATTTATAATTTGAAACGGAAATTAGTTTGGAAATTCTAAAATTTTTTTCTAAAATTTTTTTTTAATCTTCTACTGATACTAAAACCGCTTTTTCTATATTAATATATAGAGCATGGAAAATAGAAGTAGAATAAAAAAGAAACTATTTTACTTATTTTATATTTTATGAGATTATGGTTAATGTTAAGAAGAATCCCTATGAAATTGATGAAACCGTTTACAAGCGTTTCAAACAGAAGGATAACATGTTATTTAGAAGATTGTGGGATAAGACTTTACCAACTTACAATCAAATGATTGATACTAATATCGAGAATCATATTGCTTCAAAGAAAGACGGTTATTCGAGGATAGATTTTGCTCTTGTAGCGGCAGGTTGGACAGTATACGAAAGGTTTCCTTATGCATTCACATGGGAAAGGAAAAATCTGATAGATATTGGTTATGGAGTAAATTGGATGAAATCAAAATATGAAATTAAAAATTCAAAAAGTTTCACTAAGATTATAAAAAAAGCAGCAAAATTTTATGGAGCATCTTTAGTAGGTATTGCAGATGTTAATGAAAAATGGATTTATAAAACAGGATTTAAAAGACCTGATGAAACTAGTGAAGCTGAAGCAAAGCAAGAAGTTCGTGAAGGAAAAATTGCGGATTCAATTTACAACCAGCCGATAGATTTACCAAATGGGATTAATAAGGTAATAGTAATGGCAATAGAAATGGATGAAGATGCAATATCAACAGCACCAGCTCAACCAGCAGCAGCAGCCTCAGCAATTATATATTCAAGAATGGCTTTTACTATCTCATGTTTAGGTGAATTCATTAGAAATTTAGGATATAGGGCCATTCAATGTGGCAATGATACTGCCCTGAGTATACCTTTAGCAATTGATGCTGGACTTGGCGCTCTAGGTAGAAATGGGCTACTACTTACTCCTGAACTTGGACCGAGGGTGCGCATTTGTAAGGTCTTTACAGATATACCATTAGATTCTGATGAACCAAACGAAAAATTCATAAGAAAAGTTAATCATTATTGTAAAAATTGTCTTAAGTGCGCAGAAGCTTGTGAAACTGATGCAATTTCAAAAGTAAAGAACCATACATTTGTACCATCTACAATTTCTAATAACCCCGGAGTCAAGAAATATTATGTTGACGTAGAAAAATGTTTTGAATTTTGGGTTGAAAATTCTAGTGATTGTGGAAATTGTATTGCGTCGTGTCCTTTTTCAAGAATTAGGAAAAATCTTACACCAGATGAATTTTGGAGTAAAATATGATTCTTGAGTTTTTAGATAAAAATTAGGATTTAATATTGCTTATATTCACCTTTATACCAAGAACGCTGGGTTTTTCTAAGATTATCTGGCATATCCTCATATGGTGATATTTCTTCTTGGAGTTGACAGTCAACGCCATAACGTAGGTTTTTTTGAGGATGAACATATCCCGTTTTTGAAATTCCATTAGCAGCTCTTAAAGCTGTGCGCCTCGCAACTAAAGATGCTCCTTTTATATAAAAATATCTCCATTTGTCATCATCTTCAATAAGTTCTATGAAAATTCCCTCGTTCATATCTGCGTCAGATTCGATTGGCACAAATTGACCTTTATCATTATTCCATTTTAACATTAAATTATCTTTGTTTTCTGTCATGGTTTTACTAATTCTTTACTAAAAAATTTTAACTTTTTTTTGATTCTAAAATAAAATTAATAATATTTAATCTTATTTTAATAATAAAATAGATTCTACTATCAAATCTCATGATACATCTTCTATCATAAATTTTATGAGCAATTTTAGATATATTTAACAAAACAGAAATAAGTTATAATCTTTATAAAAACAAAATTAATTGACAAAATCTCGATTTTGAAAATGAAAATCATTGATAAGAAAACTATTGCTGAGATTTTAGTTGAAAAGATCAAAGGACTTAAAATAGAGGAAATCGAGGCACTCTTAGAGATACCTCCTTCAGAGATCGAATTTACTTATGCCTTTCCTTGTTTTAGGCTAGCAAAACTGGAAAAAAAGTCACCTGATATTATAGCAAAAGATTTAGAAAATAAATTAAGAAAATCTGAATTTTTTGATAATATCAAAGCAATTGGGCCTTATTTAAATCTGAAAGTTAAACCAAGATTTATTCTTGAAAGTATATTTGAATTGAAGGGAGATTATGGAAGGATTCGAAACATTAGGAACAATGAAAAAATAGGGAAGAAAAGAATTGTCATTGAATATCCTTCCCCAAACACTAATAAACCTCTTCATTTTGGGCATATTAGAAATATATTACTTGGCAAAACACTTTCTAATTTACTTAAATATAAGGGGCACAATGTTTTTCAGGTTAATTTATATAATAATCGTGGTATTCATATTTGTAAAAGTATGCTTGCATATAAAAAATGGGGGAATAATAAGGAACCAGATAAGAAAAGTGATCATTATGTAGGAGACTTTTACGTGAAGTTTAGTGAAATGGCAGAGAAGAATGTAAATCTTGAACAAGAAGCTTATGATTTATTAAGATTATGGGAACAGGGTGATGAAGAAACCTTAAAGTTGTGGAATAGAATGAATAATTGGGTTTTAGAAGGTTTTAATGTCACTTTTGAAAAACTAGGGATCTCATTTGATAAAGAGTACTTTGAGTCTGATTTATATCTAAAAGGAAAAGAGATTATTCTAGATGGATTGAAAAAAGGGATATTTGAAAAAACTGAAGATGGAGCTATTGTTGTAAGATTAACAGAAAGATATAACCTACCTGATAAATTCCTAATCCGTAGTGATGGGACATCTATTTATATTACTCAAGATATATATCTTGCTTATAAAAAAAAGGAAGATTTTAATTATGATAGATCTATTTATGTTGTTGGAGATCCACAAAATCAGCATTTTAAATGGTTATTCGCAATATTGGATATGTTAGGCTTTAGAGAAGATAATTATCATTTATCATATGGTATGATTAGTCTACCTAGTGGGAAAATGAAATCTCGAGAGGGGACTGTTGTCGATGGAGATGATGTGATAGAGGAAGTAGAAAATCTTGCATTTTCTGAGGTTAATAAAAGATATTCTGATATTTCTGAATCTGAAAAGTTAAAAAGGGCGAGAATTATTGGATTGGCTGCGTTAAAATTCTATATTTTAAAATATAGTGCAGTTAAAGGATTTGTTTTTAAACCAGATGAGAGTATTTCATTTGAAGGGGAAACTGGCCCTTATATACAGTATTGTTATGCAAGAATAGCATCAATAATTTCAAAATCAGAAATACAGATCAATACTAATATTAATTGGGATTTATACACTCATAAAAATGAATTAGAATTAATCAAACAGATGACATATTTTCCTGAGATTATAGAATCAGCTGAAGAAACATATAATATTCACTTAATTGCTCAATATTTATTAACCTTGTGTCAAGCGTTTAATTCGTTTTACTCATCTTGTCAGGTTATATCTGATAATAAAGATTTAGAAAATGCCAGATTATTACTCATCAAATGTGTGCAGATTGTTATTGCGATTGGATTAGAAATTTTAGGAATTGAAACCCTTGAAGAGATGTAAAATATTTATTATAAATAAAGAGAGCGCAAGATGAAATTTTTTAATTCTACTGAAAACATCAATAAAGATACTCAATTTGTGATTTTTGGTATACCTTGGGATTATTTAACTTCATCAGATTTACCTAACTCTTCAATCGCCCCTGAAAAAGTCAGAAATGTCACAAAAGATATTGGATGGACTTCAGAATTAGGATGGCCTATAACTAATTTTAATATCGCTGATGTTGGGGATATTATCATTGAGCAATCAAATGTAGAAAAAAATATTAACACAATAAAGGGATTTATTAAAAACCTATATGAAAAAAATGAAAAGATAATTCCTATTATGATTGGTGGAGATCATTTCTGTTCTTATCCCACAATAAAAACTATTGGGGATCTTTTTAGTGAGAAAAAAGAATTTGGAGTGTTAATTTTTGATGCTCATTTAGATTTTTACCAAGAATGGGATAAAGGTGTCTATTCGCATGCAACGATATCCCATAGAGTTTATGATTTAGATTATATTAACAATAAAAATCTACTGATTGTCGGAACTAGGGATATTGACATTCCCGAATTAGAAATCGCAGAATCAGAAGATATTAAATACTTAAGTGCTTACCAGCTCTTAGAAGGCATAGATAATTATACTGAAAAGATAGTCAGTTTTTTCAACAAATCAAATATAAAATCCTTATATATATCGATCGATATTGATGTTTTAAGCCCTTCTATTGCTCCAGGTACAGGTTTTGCAATGCCTGGAGGACTTTCCTATAGAGAATTATGGAAAATCTTAAAAGAGATATCTAAAAAATTTGATATAATAGGTTTTGATTTAGTTGAGGTTGCCCCTAATTTAGATTTAAAAAACAAGATGACATGTAATTTAGCTGCAAAATTGATTATAGAACTTATTTCTTTTATTGTCAATAAAAATAAATTATGATTTAGATGTCACACAAAGACTTAAAAGATGAATTAAAAGAAGTAAATCAATTTGAAATATCCGATAATACTGATATTGTAGAACTCATCAATTCATTAAAAGATACTGGATTTAATGCAAAACGATTAGCTTTTGCATGCGAAATTTATAAGGAAATGATTAAAAACGAGGATTGCATTAAGTTTTTCGGATTAGCTGGAGCACTAATTCCTGCAGGATTCCAAAAGATTATTTATGATTTTATTCATGAAGGGTTTATTGATGTTTTGGTAACAACTGGAGCAAACTTAACCCATGATCTCGCAGAAGCTTTAGGTTACAGGCATTTACAAGGAGATTTTCAAGTTGGAGATCAAGATGATAAAATTTTACACAGAGAAGAATTAAACAGAATTTATGATGTAATTATGCCAAATAAGGTATATGAGGGTATTGAAGATTTTGTCTCAAAATTAATAATACCAGATAATCAATTACCAGTAAGTTCGTTTCTAAAATTTCTTGGAAGTGAACTACCAAAAAGTTCCCATTCTATTCTTAGAGTTTGTTATGATAGGGATATACCGATTTTCTGTCCTGCTTTTACTGATTGTGGCTTGGCAATGCAATTAGGTTTTCATCATCAGAACTTGAATTTGAATCAATTTAAGGATATGTTAAAAATGGTAAATATCGCTTGGGATGCTAAGGTTGCAGGTATATGTATTGTGGGAGGAGGTGTTCCAAAAAATTTTATTATGCAGTCATTACAATTCTGCCCAAATTCTGCTACCTATGCAATCCAAATAACAATGGATCGCCCAGAACCAGGAGGATTGAGTGGTGCGACTTTAAAAGAAGCAATATCATGGGGAAAACTAAATGAATCAGTAAAATTCTCAACTATTATTTCTGATGCAACTATTGCATTACCATTATTATTATGGTTTTTAAAAAAAACGAAAAAATTGATCTAATTTTTACAATATTCTTCTTAACTTTTGGTCAATAGTTTGTGTGTCAGTTCCAAAAATTGCATCAAGATTATTCTTAAATTTTTTAAATTGTGATACTTCAGACAAATTTTTTCCAGTATTTAAGGATTTAAACTCTTTTAATACGTTGTTCAATATAGGTTGAATAATCTTATGAATATATTTTTCTACTTTTTTCTCTTTATCTAAAATAGCGTACGAAATAAGAAGCTCAGGCTCCAAGCTATCATCACTCAGGATTAAATCTTCCCTGAATGTAATGAGAAATTTTTTTCCTTCAAAATATTCAATAATATCCTTCGAAAAGGTAGATTGAGCAAAATTTAAAATTGCAGTCAGTAAACCACTTCTTAAATCATTATCAATTTTTCCCATTGAAGTTTTATGATAACTTTTTTTTACTAATGTAAATCCTCTAAACATTACGCCAGCTTCTCGAACAACCATTTTGAAGTAAGTTTAATTATGATTTATTTTTTTACTCTTATTTCTTTTTATGAAATCAATTCAATATTTAAATTATGCAAATTTTTAATAATAAATCCTTTGGTTATTTTTCTTTTTGTTTTTTATTTGGTCTCCTTTTTTTAGTACCTCTTTAGCCTGAGACATTAAAGAAATAATTTTTATCTTAATAATTACTTCTTAAATAAAGTGCAAAATTTATGGTGATTTTATGATTAGTAAAAAGAAGCTCAAGTTATGCGCGGAAAATATTACTAATAGTATTAACATAAAAAAAGATGGCGAGTTTATCCTTATAAAAGGTTCGTTCTACTGTCATGAGATTTTAGAGGAAATTGCTTTAAGTGTTCTTAGAAAAGGAGGCATTCCACATATTACTTACACAAGCGATTACTATGAACAAACAATCTGGCAAGATGACCAAATTAAAGCTAAAACAATCGAAAAAGTTCCATTTCCTTATCTTGAAATGATTAAAAATATCGATGCATATATAGTTTTAGAGTATCCCGAAGATCCCTCTATTCGTAATAAAGCATCAGAGGAAAAACTTGGAGCTTATCAAAAATCTATTGCTCCATTAAGAGAGATATTATATGGATTCAAGGAAGAATATGCACCAGGAAAAAAATGGTGCTATGCTGCCTGGCCTTCCGAAAAGGCTGCGGATTTCTATAATATTGATTATGCTTTATTTGAGAAATTTATTATTGATGGCATGAGTATTCCATCAGAAGAATTGAGTGATATTACTAAAAATTTAGGGAATTTTTTTGAAAATGCAAAAAAAGTATATGTGAAAGATGATTTTGGTACTGATTTTTGGGTTTCAATAGAAAATCGAGCTAAAGTGCTTGATGATGGAATCCTTTCTGACGAACAAATTGCGTTGGGGGATTTAGGAGGAAATTTGCCTGCAGGAGAAGTATATTTCCCTCCTAATGAAAAGCAAGGAGAAGGTAAATTATTTTGCCCATTAACAAAAGAGCGATATACTAATAAAATGATAAAAAATGTTGAACTTGTTTTTGAGAATGGGAAATTATTGATGGATAAAATCTCAGCTGATACTAACTTAGACGTTTTAAATGATGCTTTTAAACAAAGAGAAAAAATAGATAGAGAAAATAAAGTGCCAGAAATTAGAACATACAACGTAGGGGAACTTGGAATTGGATGTAACCCTGTAATAACTAAAGCGATTGGATATATTCTCACGGATGAAAAAATAAATGGAAGTGTTCATGTTGCTTTTGGATTTAACAAATCCTTTGGAGGGACTTCAGCCTCTCAAATGCACTGGGATTTTGTTACTGCCCCAAAAGCCAATATTACAGTAGAATACATGGATGGCTCCAAAAAAGAAATTATGGAGAATGGAAAATTAATTAATTCTTAGTCTTTTTCATGTTAATCTATTAAGAACTCTGATAAAGAAAACCTTCTAAGATTTCAAGAACTTTCTCTAAAACCTTTTCTTTAAAATCTATACGGTCTGTTTTGAAATGGAATTTTTTGAGATTTATCTCTTTTTCTGTTGAGAATCCTATGAAAACAAGTCCTACTGGTTTATCTTTAGTGCCACCAGTAGGCCCTGCAATACCACTAATTCCTATTCCAATATCGGCTTTAGAAAGCACTCTTACCCTATCTGCCAATATTCTAACAACATTTTCTGATACCACCCCATATTTCTCAATAATTTGAGGATCTACATTTAATAGATCAATTTTTGCTTGATTACTATAACAGACAATTCCTCTTTCAAAGACTTTTGATGCTCCGGAGATATTAGTAAACATATGTGAAATATAACCACCAGTACAAGACTCTGCAACTGCAAGCTGTATATTTTTGAGGGAAAGAGTAGATATGACTTTCGAGATTCTTTCTAATATTTCCATAATATTCATTCCCTTATTATTTCTAATTTTTTCCCACAAGATTTACAAAAGTTTTTTTGGACAGGTAAACCACAATATGGACAATACAGAGTTATTTGAGTATTTTGTGAAGGAGCTAATTCTTTATAAATTTCTGGTTGTTTATTACCAAATGGCTTATACTCTAAGCTTTTTTCAATAGTTTTGTTATAACAACGTGGGCAATATTGCTTTTTTTGGAGACTATAATACAATATATAGGGATTCAATAGCATAAAGCCCCACATTATGAAAATAAATATAAATATTCCTGAAAAATTGGGAAGAAATATAATTGTCAGAGGTATTACTATTACTGAAATAAGGAGTACGAATAATCCAAAAATTTTGATATTAAATCTTTTTCTGGAAGGAAAAACATTCATCCTACAACTCTCACAAAACATCATGTTGATAGGATCTTGCACCATAAATCTCAATATAAATATTTAATAGAACTTGTTATTATTAATATAAAATAATAACAAATAAAAATAAATAAAGAAATAATATTGTATACGTTTGAAATATATTTCATGAATAGCATGAATTAAACGAAAAATATCAACAAAGTGATTTTAATGGGAAAGGATGATGTTTCTAAAGGATTTGTATTCAAAATAACTGTAATTGGTGATGGTGCGGTAGGGAAGACCTCCCTGATTAAGAAATATACTCAAGGTAGCTTCCAAAAGAATTATATTAAAACACTAGGAGCCCAGTTTTCGAAATATGATGAAGAAATAAACGGAGATAATTGCAAATTATTTTTTTGGGACATTGCTGGACAACGGGAATTTGATTTCATGCGCCCTACTTTTTATAAGGGAAGTAAAGCCGCGATAATAGTATTCTCCCATACAGACGAAGAAAGTTTCAATCATATAATGGATTGGCATGAAGATATTAAAAAATATACGGGAGAACTCCCGATTGTATTGTTTGGTAATAAAACTGATTTAATTAATGAAAATGATTTAGAAGATGAAAATGTAAAGCAAATCATTGAAAAAAGGAATTTCTTAGGTTATTACAGGACATCTGCCAAGACTGGAACTGGTGTTTACGAAGCATTCCAAGCAATTATAAAAACCTTATATAATAAATATAAAGAAGATTAGAAAATGTATGATGATATCAATCAAGGATATCCACGGATTTTATTTTTCTCGTCAAATCACTGTGCACCTTGTATCCCGGTTGAAGAAAAGTTAAAAAGAATAAATATTTCTTTATTCGGTAAAAAACTACGAATAGAAAAAATCTCAATTGATTTAGAAGAAAATCGTCAGTTAACACAAGATTATCGTATTACATCAATTCCCACATTAATTATCGCAGACAAGAGATTATCTGTAAATATTCAAGAAGAAGAAATTATCGATGCAATACTATATGCGTTTATATCTTCAGTTAAAATATAAAAAATATGAAAAATTTTATAAAAAAGATTAAAAAAAGAAGTGAAATTTGATGGATAGGCAATTACTCTCCAAAATTCTCGCTCAAATGAGAAAGAATTTAAAAGAAAAAAAAGATATTGGTGATATGAAAGTTGGTGCCTTATTAGCTTTAGGACACCAATTAGAAGCAATTTTCTACTATTTAGGACATGAATTAGGAAGTACCTTAAAAATTAAACCGGTTAAGGATTTAACTCAAATTCCTAATGAAATAGAACGCATTATTAGGGAGTTCAATCTTGGAGCAGTTGAGATCACTGAAAGTACAGAGGAAATAGTACAATTAAAATTAAAAGATCATTCATCTATAAGAGATTTAATTAAAAAAGGAATTAAAACATCGGGAAGTTTTTGCTCATTTGAAGCAGGTTTATTAGCAGGAGTTGTAGAGAAATTAAGCGATCGCAACTGTTTTGCTCAAGAACTTGGATGTAGTCTACAAACGGGTGAGAATTACTGTGAGTTTATGATAGTTTTTCAGAAAACAGATTAAAGTAAGTAAAAATCATTTTTTTTGTTATAACTTTTTTAGTATGATGTTTTGAGATTAATAAAATTCCTTATACAATTTTAGAGGATAATTAGAAAATTATTAATAAGTATACACTATATTTTGAATATAAAATAAAATTGTAAGTCTTATTATGGTATAACCATAATATTGAAAATTACTATTTAATTAATTTATTAAACCAAATTAATGAAAAGGGTTTATCAGATGTCATATATTATAAAATTGGTACTTCTTGGAGAAGCAAATGTGGGAAAAACATCATTAGTTTATAGATTTATTGAAAATAAATTCAGAGAAAATTATAAAAGTACTCTAGGAGTGAATCTTTTAAAAAAAGATATGGAAATTGATGAATATGGCAGTGTATCTGCTCAAATCTGGGATCTAGGTGGACAAGAATCGTTTAAGTCTCTAAGAAAGTTGTACTTGGAAGGTGCAAATGGAGCATTGTTAGTCTATGATATGACTGTAAATAAATCTTTTGAAAAACTTAATGATTGGACACAAAGCTTTAGAGAAGCGAGGAATGATGCACCTATAATATTAATAGGAAACAAATCTGATTTAAAAAAACAAATTAAAATAACTGAACGAGAATCAAAAGAGTACGCTAATACTAATAACATGGGTTTGATTATTACTTCAGCTAAAACTGGGCAAAATGTTGAACAGGCTTTTATACAATTAACTAAACAAATTTTGGATCATATCTCTCCTACCTCTTAAAGTTTTTTTTAGAAAATTTCTTTTACTCTATCAATTTTTAAGTAGAAATTTTTTTAAAGAGATTTTATTTACTTAACTATCAAAATTTGATGATTTTAGCATTAGTCTTTTTTAAATCTACCACCTTTATAAAGGAAGATTTATTTAAATAAAATTAACAAAAAAACCTAGAAATAAAGAATATTATTATTTTACGAATTTTAAATCATAATAATCACTTACTATTATCATGTCAGATGAAGAATTTGAAGAATTTGAAGATGAGATTGAAGAAGAAGGGGAAGAGGTAGAAGAGAAAAAGGGAGAAGGAGAATATGATTATGAAACAGATTTAGATTATAAAATTGAAAATGTAGTTGCTACTGTAGTCGTAGAAATTACAGAAAAAATTGATTTAAATCAAATAGCTAGACGTCATGCGGAGGTTGAATATAACCCAGAACGCTTCCCTGGTCTTGTAATGCGAATTGAGAAACCCCGTGCTACAATTTTAATATTTTCTACTGGAAAAATGGTAGTTACGGGGCTTAGGCAAGCGGCAGAAGCAGAACGAGTTGTAGATAAGGTTGTTAAAAATATTCGAAAAGCTGGTATAAAATTAGCTAATCCTGAAATTACTATTCAAAATATAGTAGCTTCTGGTGACCTTCATACAAATATTGATCTGAATATGGCGGCTATTGTCATGGAATACGCCATGTATGAACCAGAAGTATTTCCAGGTTTAATTTATCGTATGCAAGATCCAAAAACAGTATTTCTCATTTTTTCTACAGGTAGAATTGTGTGTACAGGTGCAAAAAAAAAAGAAATTGTAAGAGATGCTGTTTTAAAGTTAAATCAACAAGTTAGAGAGTTGGGAGTAGCAAAAAAAGATATTGGCGATTCAGAGTATCAAGACATTACTTTTATCTAATTTATTTTTTTTCTCTTTGGATTTAGACATTTGAATTAGAGAAAAAAGGAAAAATTTCAGAAAACAAAGAATTAAGACATAATTTTAAATTGATTTCTTTTTGCTAATTGCATTAATAGAATTAACATATTCACTGTAAAGTGCTTCAATCAGTTTATTTTCTCGAGCTTTGCTAATTGCAAAAAGAAATAATTGATTGAGATTTACTTCATTACTCACTTTATAAATATCCTCAGTGAATCCAATACGATCGCTAAATTGATCAATGAAATTACAAAGAATATATCTATTTTCATTTCTCATATTTACTTTATTCAGAACCCCAAACATCTTTAGAATCAATGGAGCTTGATATTTAATTTGATTATGGTGTATGAAGCGAAATAACTTTAGTTGCTCATATGTTTTTAGAGGAACCGACATAAATTAAAAAAGAAGAAAGAAGTTTTTGAAGAGGAGTAATACTAGGATAATATTATAGTAGTATACTTTATTACTTTTTAAAGAGCTCTGTCAAAATTCATAATTGAACTCTTTAAATTCATTTGTAGGAGGGCTTAATTTATATTCAACTTTTTCTACTTTAGCATACTTAGGCCCTTGTTTAGAAAATTCTAATAATTTATATAAGTTTTCCTCAGGACCTTCAGCTTCGATGTAAACCGTTCCATCTGGCAAATTCTTCACATATCCGATTAAACCTAATTTTCGAGCAAATTTTCCGGTTGAAAACCGAAAAAATACTCCTTGAACGATTCCAAATACTTTAATTTTAATCTTAGATATTTTCATACTCTCAAATAATAAGAATCATTTTCAGAGTTATATCCTACAATTTCATTTTTCATGAGTGTTTTAAGGACACTAAGAAGCCATTGTTTTTTTGTGTTTATCACTTTTTCAAACTCTTCCAGTTTCACAAAGTCTTTTACTGTTAATAAGAATAAAATTTTACTTTTAACGGGTAAGTGATTAGATTTTGTGATAAAATCAAATTTTACTTCATAATCATACTCTCTTGTTTTTAAATACGCAACCTCATTGCTTAATTTTGTTATTACCTCATCAGTGGTCCTAAAAGCATCTAAACTGATATGAAACATTGCTTCTAGGTTTTCTCTCAATTTCTCTTCTTCCGTTAATTTATCAATTTCTTGATTAAATTTTTCGAGGATTTCTATGTAATCATTACCATCATCAAATTTGCTTAAAACTAGTACAATTATAATCTCTTTATTTTCATTATAATAAGAAACAGAGTTCCAATTTTTCTCTTCTGTAATAATATAAGATTCAGTAAAATTATGTGTTATTGTTATTTGTTGAACTACTGGATTTGGGATCTCTAAGTTCTCAGGGTATTTCAAATAAATAATACCCCCCTCAACCTCATCCCACCGTATCAGAAAAATTCCATTTGGCATTGGTTCTATGATAGAGTTTAATTTGAATTTTAATATTAAAATAATCGTTTCTTATTAAAAATTAAATTTTTATTCACTTAATTAATCAAATATGATATCGTAATATATATATTTGACCGCAAGCTAAGTAATTTTGATTGTGCTATAAGAGATAAACTAAAAAAATAAATAATACAAGATTGATATGTTAAATAGAGGATTTGATATGGTTGTTTACTACGTATATATTTTAGAAGTTATCGCTAATAATGGAAAAAAAAAATATTATACTGGTTATACCAACAACCTCCTTAGGAGATGGCACGAGCATAGAAGTGGAAATGGGGCTAAATTTTGTCGCGGCAAAAAGCATATAGAGTTAAAGTATTTTGAATCTTATCAAACTAGAAAGGAAGCAATGAGAAGAGAATTACATATTAAGTCTTTTTCAAGACAACAAAAGAGAGAGTTAATAAATAGTATACGCTAATATACAAAACTGTTGATTTATTTCTTGAAGAACAAAAATTATTTAATCTGTTTAGTGGGATTACCTTCTTCTGGCAAAAGTAGATTTGCAAATTCTTTAAAAATTGCTCTTAAAAAAAAGTATATCAATTTAGATGTAATGATTATTGATCCTGATATACTTAGGCAGAATTTAACTCCAGATAAATTTGATCCCAAAAAAGAATATATTGTTAGAAACGAAAATTTAGAAAGTATAAGAAGTGAGTTAGAAAAAGGGAATATAGTAATCAGTGATGACCTAAATTATTACTCAAGTATGAGGCATGATTTGAAAAGAATTACTGATTCCCTTAAATTGAACTTTTTTATAATTCATATAGCAACTCCAATTGAAATTTGTATAAAATGGAATGAAAAAAGAGGTAAAACAATTCCAAATATTGTTATTAGCAATATTCAAGAGAAGTTTGACAATTTTAATAGGTATAATTGGGACAAACCTATTGCTACATATGATCTCTCAGCTATATCAGATTTGAACTTTATAATCAAAGAGTTATTAGATCGTTTAAGTAATAAAATGGTTGTTAAATATAAATTAAGAAAAGAAAGGATTTCGATCACTAATAGATATAATGAGAATTTAGACAAGATTACTAGGAGATTCGTAGGAACACTTATGCTAAATCCCGTTTTTGTACCTCTAAAACATAGAATAATTAAATTAAGAAAATTATATATAAAAAAACAAAAAAACAAAAACTATAATGAAGAGGAAATATTGATAAAATTTAAAAAATATATAGAAAAAAATCTAAATATAAAAATTTCTTAAAACTTCTTTTACTTGACATTTATAAAAATTAAAGAAAAAGAAAATAAACCATTATTACTTTTTTTAAGTGTTAATTTTATTTTCAAACATTTGATTAGGTTCTTTTAAAATAAAAATGTCGCAAGGAAAAACTATGAATAAAGCTATTAAACTCCGAATCGAGAGATTGGAAAAAAATCGAAGTGGACGATCTTTATGTTATATTGATCAAGATATAATGCTCAATTTAGAATTAAATACAGGAGATATTATCGAGATAAGAGGGAAGAAAAAAACTACTGGTATCGCTGTTTCTTCTGTTTCAGATAGAGGAAAAGGAATCATCAGACTTGATGGTTTACAAAGGTTAAATGCGGGTGCAACAATTGGAGAATTTGTTTCAATTCAACTTGCAGAAGTATATCCTGCAAATGAGGTTATTTTAACTCCAACACGTCCAAATATTGATTTAAAGAGACAAGCAGACGCGATTAAAGGAAAATTGATTGATAAACCAGTAGTTATTGGTGACATTGTTGATGTATTAGGGACTTTTGTTCAAAGAGATGATGGTGACAATCCAATGTCTGAAATTATGAAGATGTTTCAGTTTGGGGGAAAGAAACGGCCAGCATTAGGAACATTAAGATTAATTGTTGAAAATTTGAAACCTTCAGATAAAGTAGTGAAAATTACAAGAGACACTTTAATTAGAATTAATAAAAGAGTAGCTGTTTTAAATTTCTCTGGTGGAGTTGTTACTTACGACGATGTCGGCGGTTTAACTGATGAAATTCAAAGGATTAGAGAGATGGTTGAATTACCAATAAAACATCCTGAATTATTCCATCGTTTAAACATAGATCCACCAAAGGGAGTGCTTTTTTATGGGCCTTCTGGGACAGGAAAAACACTTATGGCTAAAGCTGTTTCACAAGAATCAAATGCAAATTTTATTACGATAAATGGTCCTGAAATAATGAGTAAGTTTTATGGAGCGAGCGAGGGAAGACTTCGAGAAATTTTTAGAGAAGCAGAAGAAAACGCGCCATCTATAATTTTTATCGATGAAATAGATTCTATAGCTCCAAAAAGAGTAGATACTTCAGGAGAGGTTGAAAGACGCGTTGTTTCTCAATTATTATCTTTAATGGATGGTCTACGGGGTAGAGGAGAAATAATATGTGTTGGTGCTACTAATAGAATTAATGCAATTGATGAAGCATTACGGAGACCAGGACGTTTTGATAGAGAAATTGAGTTCGGTGTTCCCAACGCTAAAGGAAGAAAGGAGATCTTTCAAATTCATACAAGAGGCATGCCACTTGAAAATGATGTAAATCTTGATAATTATGCAGAAATTACTCATGGTTTTGTAGGAGCAGATATCATGGCAATATGTAGAGAAGCTGCAATGTTCTCACTAAGACGGATGTTACCTAAAATAAATTTGGATGAACCGATTCCCAGTGAAATTATTCAAGAATTAAAAATTACAGATGGAGATTTTGTTAAAGCAACAAACATGGTTGATCCATCAGCTATGCGAGAAGTAATGGTTGAAATTCCAAATATTGCATGGAAAGATATAGGAGGATTAGAGGATATTAAACAAGAATTGAAAGAAGCTGTAGAATGGCCATTAAAATATCCAAAACTATTTGATAAAGCAGGTATACGCCCATTAAACGGGATCCTTCTTTTTGGGCCCCCAGGATGCGGGAAAACCCTATTAGCAAAAGCAATCGCAAATGAGAGTCAATCTAATTTTATAGCAATAAAAGGCCCAGAAATCTACTCAAAATGGGTTGGAGAAAGTGAGAGGGCTGTTAGAGAAATATTTCGTAAGGCACGCCAAGCTGCTCCATCAATAATTTATTTTGATGAAATTGATGCAATTTCTGCAGGAAGGGGCAATTATGAGGGAACTCATACATTTGCTTCAATAGTTAATCAAATATTAGTTGAAATGGATGGAATTGAGAATCGTAAGGGAATAGTAATAATTGCTAGTACTAATCGTCCAGATATTGTTGACCCTGCATTTTTAAGACCAGGAAGGTTTGATCGATTAATTTTTGTAGAAGCACCTGATTATGAAGCTAGGTTAAAAATATTAGAAGTTCATACAATAAGTATGCCACTTGCCGAAGATGTGTCTTTAAAGAGAATTGCTCAAAATACAGAAGGTTATAGTGGAGCAGATTTAGAAAATGTATGTCGTGAAGCTGGAATGCAAGCTATAAGAGAGGAAATGTATGACTTAGAAAAAATTGAAAATAAATATTTCGAATTCGCACTTTCAAAAATAAAATCTACTTTACCTAGAGAAATAATTGAGAAGTATGAAAACCTAGCCAAACAAATAACAGAATCTAGAAATATAAAAGAATCTCAAACAGATTTGTATAGATAGTTCTCATCTTTTTCAGCTAATTATCATAAATGTATTATAGTTTTTGTAAAATTTTATTATAAACATTTCCTAATTATCATTATTCAAATAATTTTATAGAATTTTAAAATGAGTGATATTAAAATAGATTGGAATGGACATTTGAAAAAATATCAAGTAGCTATGGAAGAATTAAACCTTGATTTTTGTGTACTCACTCGAGTTAAATCTATTACTTATCTAACAGGATGTTTTGTTCCATGGAAAAGCTATTTTTTTCTTCCAAGAGAGGGAATGGGAGAACCAGAATTATTTACTGTTCTCCTAGATGTAGAAAGAATTAGAGCAGAGGGACACTTAAAAAAAATTAGTGGATGGGGACCTCTCAAAGGGTATTACCTAGAAAAAAAATTACAAAAAGCAGCTAAAAAAGCTGGTGTGTATATTCCTAAAGGATCTGCTCCCAAAATAGGTGTAGAAATGGGATTAGATATTTGTGTAACTGGTCAAATGCTCTCATATACTGAAGCAGAATTACTTAAGAAAATTTTTCCAGGATGTGAACTTGTTGATTTTAATGATAAAACCGAAAGAATTCAATTTATTAAAGAACCAGAGGAGATTGCCATGCTTCGTAAAGCCTCTGAAATTACTGATATTGGACAACAAGTTGTTAAGAAAGAATTAAGTGAACGTCCCGAGGGGAAAGTATTTACTGAAAATGAGATTGCGGGAATAGGTACTTTAGCAATGAGAAAAGCAGGAAGTAATTATGAATGGACTTTTACAGGAAGTCAGGAGATCGGTTCTGGTTATCGAGCAAGCTGGACATTTAATGGTTGTACACCTGCTACAAATAAAAAGGTAGAAGAAGGAGAATCTTTACTTGTAGATTTACATAGCGAATATGGGTGTTATCTAGGAGATCTAAGTCATAATTATGTTCTTGGTTCATGTCCTTCTGAGCTAAAAAAGTTCAATGAAGTATATGAACAACTTTGTTATACACTAATTGACAATATGTATATCGGAAACACATTTGATAATTGTTATCAAGAAGTATATAAAGTAGCTGAAAAAGCAGGATATGCTAATGATCTTTTTTTTGGTTTAGGACACTCTATAGGCATCATTGGGAATGAGTCTTCCCCTGTTGTAGTTCCAGGTAAGGATTGGGGTCATTTAACATTCGAGGAAAATATGGTAGAAATCGCAGCAGTTGTATTTAATCGACCAGGATTAGGAGGTCTTCGACTTGAGTCGCCTACCCTTGTTACAAGTAAAGGTGCTGAAGTACTCCCTAAAACCCCATTTGAAGTTGACTATGTCTAGTATTTTTTTCTTTCTATTTACTTTTTAATCTTACATGTAATTCCCATAAAGCTGTTTTATTGCTATCGAATTTTAGCAGGTTTTTAGCATCAGAATATTCAGTCCATTTATATTCAGTATGTTCAGAAGAGATTTTAAGGTTTAAGTTATCCACTCGTACACCGAACGAATATTCTTTAACTACAAAAATATTTTCATCCCATTTATGATTAAAAAAAGTTTTTATGATTTTTGAATAAATTTCTCAATTCTGTTCATTGCTTCTTTAAGCTTTTCTATTTCAGTAGCGTATGAAATTCTTATCATATGATCAGAAAATGAACCAAAAATTCCACCTGGTACAACTGCAACTGCCTGCTCTTTCATTAACGTCTGTGAGAATTCGCTTCCAGTTAAATTGTATTTTTTTGTTGAAGGCATAACATAAAAAGCCCCTTTCGGCTTTACAAGCTCAAAGCCAATCTTGCTTAATCTATCATAAACTAAATTTCGTCGTTTATTAAAACTTTCCCAGATTTCCTTAAAAAAATCAATACCCATTTTTAAAGCTTCAATATAACCATATTGAGCCGCATGATTAGTTCCTGCTATTGTATATTGATGATATTTTTCCATTAAATCTATTATTTCTTTTGAAGCAACTACAAAACCCAATCTAAACCCTGTGGCAGAAAAAAGTTTTGACATTGCATTTACGGTAACAGTTCTTTCAAACATACCAT
The DNA here is from genome assembly GCA_016839915.1 of Promethearchaeota archaeon. GTDB lineage: Archaea > Asgardarchaeota > Lokiarchaeia > Sigyniarchaeales > SOKP01 > Loki-b32. Next base: position 10,283 of record JAEOTH010000016.1, on the reverse strand, counting down.
CTAGAGACGCTGGGCTTACGTGTTTTAATCCATCATAAATATAATTTTCATATACTTCATCTGTGATTAAGTAAAGATCATATTCTATGATAATATCAATAAGTTCATTCAATTCTTTAGGACTTAGTGCATGACCTGTGGGATTATTTGGAGAATTTATCAATATTGCTTTAGTTTTATTTGTAATTGCTTTTCTTATTTTTTTGAAATTGGGGCTAAAATCAATGTTTCGTTCTACCTCTACTACTTTTACACCAAAAAACGAAGTGCAATAAAAATATGAAACAAAATTTGGTGAGCAAATTATTATTTCATCACCTGGATTGAAAATTGAAGCGAATGCTAAAGTTATTGCCTGACTAGCTCCATTGGTAACAATTATATTGTCCTTCCAATTTACATTGATTTTGTTAACCTTACTCAGTTTATCTTCAATTAATTCTAATAATTCAGGAACTCCTCTAGTAGGAGCATACATTGTAATATTCTTTTTTAATGCATTTATATTTCCTTCTATTACCGGTTCAGGTGTATTAAAATCGGGTTGTCCGATACCAAGACTAATAACATCTGAGCGACCTAAGGCGAGATCAAATAATTCTCTTATAGCTGACTTTGGAGCTTTTAATAATCTTTGAGATGTATCTTTCATGATTATTACTCTTAATTTGAATTTAAATTTAAAAAGACCGGATGTTTAAATTATACGACAAAGAGTTGTGCGAGATTATTAAAATTTTTTAAATCTCTACCCCATGATTGCTTAAGATTTGGTTTACAAGAAGTGAAAATGCTTTTTCAATATTTTCTCCTAATTTCGCGCTAGTTTCAATGAAGTGGCTAGCCTTAATTTTTTGGGCGATTTCCTCACCTCTTTCGGTAGTGACTGCTCTTTGATCTTTTAAATCTTTTTTATTACCAATCAAAATATAAGCACCTTCTTTCTTAACATGTTTTTTGAAATCTCGCAACCATTTTGAATTAACATTATCAAATGTGCTATAACGAGTAACATCATAAACAAGTAAAGCACCTTGACAACCTTGGAAATACATACTACGAACAACGCGATATTTTTCTTGCCCAGCTAAATCCCACATTATTAGTCGAACTTTTGTGCTATTCAAGTTAACATCTTTACGAACTATATTAGCACCTAATGTTGGCTTGTAATCTTCATTAAAAGAGCCTTCTACGAACTGATTTATCAAAGATGTCTTACCTACAGCAGCATCTCCAAGTATAACGATTTTATATACAAATTCACGTTCGAAATTAGCTTCTTTGGTTGTCATTATGCAATTTAATATTTTGTTGTAGTACTATTTAATACTTTTTTCATTTTTTTAAAAAATATATTGATATCATAAATGGATTTCATTTAGAGTAAATATATAACTTAATTTTCGTTTTTAAATTATTTAATACTTTTGTCAATTTTCAAAATAAATTTAAAGCTATTATGCTGAGGATCTTTTACATTTTCAATCTCTCTTTCATAAATAACCCCTTGTTCTGATGGTAAAGATTTTTGTAATGAATTAACTAAGAATCCTTTAAATAAATCACAAGGAACTCCAAATTCAGAACAAAAGATACATCTTTGAACATTTATAGTGATTTCTTGTTCATTATTTTCAGTAATTTTAACCTTCCAATCTGTAGTTATTGAGGAATTTATTTCATTAATAATTTCTTCAAAACTTTTACCGAAAGGGAATAAATAGAATGAGAATTTTTTGCCAATTTCAAAAAGGAGATCAGAAGAATCATATAACAAACAATTTTGAGCAGAAATGATTTTCTTAAAAGAAAAAAAATCTAACGTATCATTTGGGTCTTTATCTCTTATATCTTTTATGTGGATCATTCCCGCTTCTCTTAAAATTGATTTCATTCCATCATAATCAAGGATATCATGATAGGCTTGAAGAAGCGCCACAACAACTTTATTTTTTACAAATCCTTTATAATCTCCAATCATTTCTGTTTAATTTGATATTTTGCTTTTTAAAATTATATTGCTTTTATTAATTTATTTCAAATTTAACTCCACTTTTCCTTAAAATATGCAGAACTAATTTTTTAAATGCCTTCTCGACGTTTTTTCCATATTTTGCGCTTGTTTCAATAAATTCAGCTGCATTAATCTTTTGAGACAAGGATTTTCCTTCTTCAGATGATACTCTGATTGAATCAGTTAAATCCGATTTATTACCAATTAAAATATAAACTCCATCGGGTCTGCTAAAATTTTTAAAATCCTCTAGCCACTTTAGGCTTATTTGCTCAAATGTAGAATAACGTGTCATATCATAAACTAGTAGTGCTCCAACGCAACCCTGGAAAAATGATTGACGTGTTAGCTCGTATTTGTGCTGCCCAGCTATGTCCCATAATAAAAGACGTATTTTGGAATTGATTTCTTCAATTCTTATATCCTTAGAAACAATATTAACACCTAGAGTTGGTTGGTAATTTTCTCTAAAGGAATCAGTAATATATTTATCGATTAATGAAGTTTTCCCTACTGCAGGGTCTCCTAATACTGCTAACTTCAATGCCCATTCTCTTTTCTCAATATCTCCCATTATATATCGACTCATTTTATATATCTAAAAGTGATAGATCAAATTGAGGATCATTAACACGCTTTAATTTATAATCAATCTCAAAAATTTTAACCTCACAAGTTACAGAGATTATACTTGGTTGACTTAAATGCCCCCCTATTAAAGAATAATCACTTCTACCTAAAGTTACATGTAAGTGAATCAGCGGTTCATTCTCTTTATATGAAATATTTCCAATACCGCTTATTAATTCCACGTTTTCATTAAAAGTTTCCATTTTATAATTTTTAGTATTAACATTATAAAAACCAATCGTGAATTTTTTTAACGCTCCTATACAGGTTATTATTCCTGATCTAATCTCATACTTCCTTACAATATCTAGGATTGCGCTAATCAAATCTTCATTAGGTTCTATTTTTCCAATAATAATATTTCTAACCTTTGTATTGAGACTTTTCAAAAAATCACCATTTTTTAGCAATTAAAGCCAAATGTAAACCGATAAAGTTATCAGACATCTTTATTAAAAGATCCATTTGAGATTATTATCAATAAAATAATTTCATATTTTTTATATTTGAGGAAAATAGGAGTTTTTCATGCATTTGTTACAAATTATAATTTCATCAACATTTTGATAAAATACTTTAATTTACTCATAATTATATTTTTTGGATGAATGATGAAATAAATATAGAATATACCAAAATATTTTTTAGATCATTTTACTTTATTTAACATATAACGTGGATGTGGATGCTATGAATAAAAATACTAAATTCTCAGGTTTTACACAAAATATGGTAAAGATCATATCCACGATTATTATTATCTAACTTCATTTATTTATGAAGTTAATTTTCTAAGCTTTTACTCCACATCCTGCTTCATAAATAAAACATATGTGAATTACGATATACAATTATAAGAGTTAATTAAATGTTTTTTTAATATTTTTAAGTTAAAGAAATTGATGGATAAAAAAATTTGATTGAGTAAGGTGTTAAAAATTTCATATAATGAAAAAGAAGAAGAACTTTTGGAATTTTGGAAAGATAATGAAATATTTGAAAAAAGTGTAGAGCAAAGACCAAACAATAAACCATATATATTTTATGATGGACCCCCATTTGCCACTGGTTTACCTCATTACGGTCATATACTAAGTTTTGTTACAAAAGATGTATTTCCAAGATATTGGACAATGAAAGGTCACCGGTGTGAAAGAAAATGGGGTTGGGATTGTCATGGTTTGCCAATAGAAAGTATTTGTGAAAGAGCACTAAATTTAAGGCAGAAAAATGAAATTTATGAAATGGGTTTGGATGAATTCAATGAGTATTGTCGATCAAAGGTGCTTTGGTATACTAATGAATGGAAAGAAACTGTTGAACGAATGGGTAAGTGGATAGATTTTGATAATTCTTATAAAACTATGGATAATACGTATATGGAAACTGTGTGGTATATTTTTAAGAAAATATACACTGAGGGGTTTGTATATAGAAGTAAAAAAATCTTGTTTTATTGTCCTCGGTGTGAAACTCCACTATCTAATTCTGAGATTTCGATGGATAATAGCTATAAAGATATTACTGAACAATCTATTATAGCAAAATTCAAATTGAAAGGAGAAGGAAGAACTTATTTTTTAGCTTGGACCACAACGCCCTGGACTTTAATCGGAAATGTGGCTTTAGCTGTAAATAGTGAACAAAAATATGTAAAAATAAAACATAATAACGAATATTTGATCATGATAAAAAATCAACTAGATATAATTAAAACTGGCTATCAAATCGTTGAAGAATTTAAGGGAGAAGCCCTAATTAATAAAGATTATGAACCTTTATATCAAGTTTCTAAAGATACAAATAAAAAAGCACATTTCATTATTGATGGTGGTAGTGAAGTGTTATCTGATGAGGGAACAGGCATAATACACCTCGCGATATATGGAGAATTTGATTACGAAATGATAAAAAAGTACGACCTCCCTACTATTCAACATATTGATGAACATGGTGATCTGGCAGATGGTCCTAGAGATTGGTTAGGAATGTGGTTTAAAGATGTAGATGAAGTGGTCTTAAAGGACTTAGAACATAGGAAGCTTTTATTTAATGCAGAAGATTTCACACACTCATATCCATTCTGTTATAGATGTGATACTCCATTGATATATAATGCTCTTGATGCATGGTTTATAGATATTCAACGAATAAAACCAAGGCTTTTGGAAACTAATGAAAGAATTAATTGGTATCCTAAAGAAATTTCTAGAAGATATCAAAGTATTGTAAATAGTGCTCCTGATTGGTGTATTTCAAGAAATAGATTTTGGGCTACTGCTATGCCCATTTGGGAATGTGAAGAATGCAAGCAAATTAAAGTCGTTGGATCTGTAAAAGAATTACAAGAAAATGCTGTTGAAAATGTACACGATAATTTAGATCTGCATAGGCATATCGTAGATAAAATACATCTTAGATGTTCAAATTGCGGCAAAATTATGAATCGTGTACCTGAAGTTTTTGACTGTTGGTTGGAATCAGGGTCAATGCCATATTCTGCTAAACATTATCCATTTGAAAATATGAAATGGTTTGAGCATAATTTTCCAAGTGATTTTGTATCTGAATATATTGGGCAGGTTAGGGCATGGTTTTACTACATGCATGTGATATCTATTCTATTATTTGATGATATTCCGTTCAAGAACGTCGTTGTAAATGGAATCATACTCGCTGAAGATGGAACAAAGATGTCAAAATCTAAAAGAAATTTCCCTGATCCAAACTATATAATTGAAAAGTATGGAGCTGATGCTTTAAGAATTTATCTAATGTCATCTCAATTAATGAGGGCACAAGACTTAAATTTTAAAGAGGAAATTGTAAAACAAGTGTACCGAAGATTTAATTTATTGTTAGTAAATGTTCTAAAATTTTATTCATTGATTAATATAGATAACCTTACTATGGATATAACACATTCAGATAATATTTTAGATCGATGGATTATAAGTTTATTGAATAACCTAATACGGATCATTACACAACTAATGGATGATTATGACACTGCAGAAGTAAGCAGATTATTATTCAAATTCATTGAGGATCTCTCTACATGGTATATTAAAAATAGTAGATTCAGATTTAAAAGTGAGAATATAATTGATAAAATAACAGCAATGAACACATTGTCATATATACTTTACAATTTGGCAAAACTCCTGGCTCCTTTGACTCCATTTATTTCAGAGATAATATACCAAAAATTGAAAGAGAGAGGACTTGTAAATTTAAAATCAGTTCATTTGGAATATTGGCCTAAAATTAATGAAGCTTTGATTGATAGTGAAGTCCATAAAAATATGGATATGACAAGAGAGATTGTAAGAAAATGCTTAGAATTAAGAGATAAATCTAAAATTCCAATTAGACAAGTTTTAAATAAAGTGACTTTAAGAGGAGTGAACCTAGATAAGGAGTATTTAGAGCTTATAGCAAACGTTATAAATGTGAGACATGTATTAATTGAAAAAGAAGATGATTTGGAACTTTTGGTAGAATTAGACACAGTAATAACACCAGAGCTGAAGTTAGAAGGGATTGTTAGAACCTTGATAAGGCATATAAATAATCTTAGAAAACAACTGAATCTATCAACTAAAAATAGGATTAACTTATATTTAAAAACCACTAATAAAGAAATCATAGATGCTTTAGGAAAATATGAAGATAAAATTAAAAAAATGATTCAGGCAGACACAATCATTCAAAATGTAAACGGTAAGGAAGAAATTAAGAAATTTAAAATAGAAAATGATCTAGTTAAAGCATTTATTGAGATAATAAGTTAATATATATTTAAAGAAGAATATAAAAATCCTCAGAACTTCCGTAAAATTCTTATTTTTACTTATTTTTTATTATTTTATGCTTAAAATCTATAATACTATGACTCGGCAAAAGGAACTATTTAAACCTTTAGAAGAAGGTCGAGTAAGAATCTACACGTGTGGTCAGACTGTTTATGATGATGTGCATATTGGAAATGCTAGAACTTATAGTTCTTGGGACGTGGTTATCAGATACCTCCGATACAAAGGCTATAATGTATTTCATGTTCAAAATTTCACTGACGTCGGTCACTTAACTGATGATGCTGACCAAGGAGAAGATAAAATTGAAAAGAGGGCAAAAGAAGAAAAAATTAATCCCTGGGAGCTTGTCGATAAGCAAATTCAAGAGTATTGGCAGGTTATTGATGATTTAAATATTCAAAGACCGAATATATCTCCAAGAGCTACAGCGCTTATCCCTGATATGATTGAAATAATTGAAATTTTACTAGAAAAAGGCTATGCTTATGAAGTGCAAGGAAATGTCTATTATGATACAACTAAATTTAAGGATTATGGGAAACTTGCGAAGCTAAAACTAGATGAAGAAAAAGCAAGAGCACGTGTAGACCAAGATCCATTGAAAAAGAATTATTTTGATTTCGCACTGTGGTTGAATGCACGAAAGGGAGATCAAATGCATATGATGCGATGGAATTCTCCTTGGGGTGAGGGCTATCCTGGTTGGCATCTTGAGTGTTCAGTAATGGGTATGAAATATTTAGGAGATACATTAGATATCCATGGTGGCGGAATTGACCACATCCCTACTCACCATCCAAATGAAATCGCACAGTCGGAATCTGTTACTGGAAAAAAATTTGTAAATTATTGGATGCATGCTGAGTTTATTACCTTAAATAGCAAAAAAATGAGTAAAAGCCTTGGAAATTATGTTACTGCTCGTGAATTAATTAATGAACATGGTGGTCTTATTGTGCGAATGGGACTTGTATCTGCGCATTATAGGTCCGCCGTTGATTGGAATCCAGACGTTATTGAAAATGCTAAAAATAACGTAGCAAAAATAAGAAATTGCCTAAATTTAATTACCCAATCCCAGGGTGGAAGGGAAAATACCCTTGAAGGTGAAATAAAATTGGTGAGAGAAGATTTTGAGAAGGCATTGGATGATGATTTCAACAATCCAAAAGCTCTTGCTGCAATTTATGAATTTATAAAAAAAATTAATAGTTCCTTAGATAACAAGAAAGAAATTCTTTTGAAAGCGCGGGAAACTTTACTTGAACTTCTCGGGATCTTTGGCCTGGATTTCACAAAAAAAGAAGAAAACGCCGATATTAAATTAAATGAATTAATGGATATTATTATAGAAATCCGCGATAAGGCAAGAAAAGATAAAAATTACGAAATTAGTGATAAAATTAGAAATAAACTAAGAGAAACGGGAATAATAATTGAAGATGGACCAGAAGGAACACGATGGGAAAAATTAATGTAATCGGAATCTCTCCAGGATATCAGATTTATATATACGAAATTAATAAAACGTGGCTTTTACTAGAAAAATTTAAAAAAAAGAATAGATTATTGGATTGTTTTTAGGAGTTCCTCAATTTCCGCTTGAATGACTTCGGGCTTCTTTGCTGTTTTGCCTGCAATGGCTAACTGCCTTTCTATAATTGGGCGATGTAAAGTGTTCATAGCACAGAATGGTATTTCGCGAACTTTACTAGGATCGTCCGGATCGATGACTCCATAATGAACAAGACATCTGCAAACTCTATCGAGGTCAAAATTGTAACTATCCTGAAAATGCATTGAGCTAATCATTAGATTACGATCATTGAAGAATTTTCCCGCAGATTTTAAGTTTGGAGCCATTACTAAACGAGCAAATGCTTGATAGGTTTTACTGGTAAGAATTTTTTCTGGACTTTTAATATATCGTGCTGCTCCAGCAAAGAAATATGCCTTCATAACTTGCCGATAGCCTAAACTGGTCATATCATCAACAAAGTTTCCAATTTTAGAAGCGAGCTGCCCAAAATCGTTTAAGTCGATGCCTTTCAATAATCCAGTAGGTTTTGGGACTTCTTGTTTTTCTACCATATCCCAGACTTGATTAGCCCATCGAATCAATCCTTCCGCTTTAAAAAAGTTTTCGATAGGCTCCCACTCATCTTTGTCATTAATCACGCATATGGTGGCAAAACCACAGTCTGCGTGACTCGTCATACTGAATGGTGGCATATCGTCAAACCAAGCTAGCAATTTTGTAAACTTCGCTGTGAATGCAATTGGATAAAACTTAGTTACTGAACCATTAGTATGCTTGTTAATTGCCTCTTTTAAATCAGAAGTAGTATATCTAATATCTAATAATTCTTCGAAGCTAATGCGCCCTGTTAATGAAACTGGTTGAAAGATAACACCTGATACCACATCACAATTATCTTTTGCATAGTCCAAAATCTTTCCAATTTCATGATCATTTACACCTTTCGCGATTACAGGGACTAACATAACGCCATAAAATCCAAACTTTCGAGCATTTGCAATAACTCTCTGTTTAAGTGGCCATAAATTAACTCCTCTAATCTTTTTCCATATTTCAGGGTTGTCTGTAGCATCAAATTGTAAATATACTGCATCCATTCCCGCGTCCATGCATTTTTTCATAAATTCAGGTGATTTACCAAACCGGACACCGTTAGTGGTTACCATAACTTCTGTAAAGCCTAATTCTTTTCCTTTACGTATAATTTCTGGAAGATCATCCCTTACAGTAGGTTCGCCTCCAGAGAGTTGGAGTAAGACTGCGGAGATAGGTTTCATTGATCTAAAATGCTCCATAATTCTAACGAGTTCTTCGAATGTAGGTTCTACAACATAACCTGCCGCACTGGCATTCGCAAAGCATATTGGGCATGTTAAGTTACACCTATTGGTAATATCAATCAAACAGATGTTCGGAGCACTTTTGTGGTTACTACAAAGACCGCAATCATATGGGCAACCTTTATTTATTTCTTTAATTCCTGATGATGTATATTCGGGTTGAGTAGAATTATTAACAGTAGAACCAATGTCATCCGTAATAGTCTGTTGCCATTTATAGTCTTCTGGATTAATAGAGAGTTTATCTTTGAAATCTCCATGTTCCTTACAAGTTTTTCGCATCATTACCCAGTTTGTTTTAGGATCTACGTAAATCTCTGCTGGAAGATGTTGCATACATTCTGGACAAATACTTGTAGTTCGTCGGATTATCTCTACATCATCCTTTTGAGTATTTTGAGTTTCTAATTCAGTCATAAGAATCTTTACTCTATTGTATTTTAATTAAATTAGTGTTTTAATAAATAGTTATTCTATTAAATAAACTTTTAAATCATTTAAATCTTATAATAATCTCTATATTATTATCGATATTATTAAAAAAGCTTCCAAAATTTAATAAAAATGAGAATTACATATCATTTTTAATATTTTCAAATTCAAAATATATTCATAAACTTTAAATCTGAGTTTCTAATAAGAATTGGGACAATGTTCTTATAATATTCCCTTGATTTCCTAAACAATTTCTAAAAGTCTTATTGTTACTCTTTATTAATCTAAAATAAATAGTTCCTTGATGGAAAATAAAGAGTGACTCCTGCCCTACGAGACGCAATAGAGCGTTGGTGATGGTTATTTCACTGGAAAACTATATAGTTCACTTATTAAAAAAAGAAGTGATGGGATCGTTGATAAAATTGAGACTAAGGTTATGTATGATCTCCAAGAGGGAAATTTAGAATATAATAATTATTTAATATGTAGAAGAGCGATTA
>JAEOTH010000063.1 GCA_016839915.1 Promethearchaeota archaeon | reverse complement strand
TTGTGTCGATATAATTTAAAGACATGGTTTCTATGGATGTTTCGGGGATTGATAACCCCGCTCCTGACATTATGTTTTTTGTTAAATTATATCCAACTGAACCTAAAATTATTCCATAATCTTTATTTTGTTTCAGTGTATTTCCAGAAATAATACTATTATTTCCAGGAGGACCATACATCCTCAATCCTACATCATTATTATTTATTGTATTTTCTAAAATCATATTTTTATGAAAAGCACTACCTTCAATCCACATTCCTATGTGATTATTATTTACCTTATTTCTAATAAATTTGTTATAATCTCCCCAAAAACTTAAGTAGACCCCAGTATTCGTGTTATTGTTAAGAATATTTTCAAGAATTGTATTATTCATACAACCTATATATTTAAATGTTTCTGGACTAGGATGGGAGGTCAAAACACCTTCCATATAGATAGCAATAGCATTTTGCGAACAATTGTTTTTATATAAAGTCCCATTGTTAGAATTATATAAGTGAATGCCAATGTCAAAATTATAAATTGTACAATTCTCAATTCTGAAATAATCATATTTATTAGCACCAATTTGAATTCCTGTCCCAGAACCATTACCTTTTAAAATTAAATCCTTAATAACATATGGATTAGAATATGTTCCTGACCCTGTACATAGTCCTGCTCCTATGAGTGAAGTCCAATTACCAGAAATCATAATATCGTTTGAAACTTTTAAATCTTTGAAATTATTCTTTTGAAAATTGACTTCATTACTAGTATTGCTTTTTTTCACGTGTAATATGGGAATTTCAAACCATGAAAAAAACAAAAGAACAATAAAAAAACAAAAGAAGATAATTAACTTATGAGTACTATCTTTTTTATTAGATTTAAACATAAGATCTCTTAGGGTAATTGGATATTTTATATTTTAAGCTCTATTTAAACAGATATTATCTATTGTTATTATTATTTGTTAATCTTTAAAATATAAATCTTTCTGAAATGACATGATCAAATCAATTCGAATATCTAAAATCAATATATTATGTTATCAATAAATTAATCATAAACTAACCAATGATAAAATTGATGAGATAATCGATCTTAAACTAATCCCTATGAGAAAGCAGAAGATAATAATCTGAAATTTTTTTACAGGGATTTTAGGAGTAATTAGATGACCAAGTTTGGTCCCAAGGAATATTATTGGGAATGCAAGTAAAAATACTAAAAATAGATCGAAAGGAAATATATTTTCTATAAAATAAAATGGGATTCTTGAAATAGACAGCATCGTACCAATGGCAGCGAAATTTTCAATAAAACTTTCTCGGTAATGGCCAGTTTTTTCTAATAATGCTACATTAATCGGTCCTGCTGCGCTAATTAAACCAGTCAGTAAGCCATAGGAAAGACCCCCTAAAAAAACCAGCGGTTGGGTTGAGTTCAATTCATTTTTGATTTCAATAATTTCGGGATTTTTATAATAATTAATGAGTTTTAAAGAGGAATAAATCAAAATGAAGAATCCCATGATTAACTCTATCCACTCAACTCTAATACAAATGATTATATATGTACCTAGGATTGTTGCAGGAATACCTAATGATAAGAATCGTAAAAAATACCCCTTATCCAAAAACTTTCTATATTTGATAAAGTTGAGTAAAGCTGGAAATGTTCCCCAAATATTGACCAGTATTACAGCGTTTTTAATACCTATTATCGGTGTAATAATTGGGATGAGTACTAAGGCATCACCAAATCCAATGATACCATAAACCATACTCGAAAAAAATATCGCGATTAAAGAAAGATAGACAATCATTTACAAGATTTCAAAAATTTCTTACTGTAAAAGCTTTTAGATTGGTTTTCCTTTACAAAGAAGTATAAAAAATAAAAAAAGTATAAAAAAGCGAGTTAAGGTTTATAACGGGCGTTTCCATCCATAATCTTGCCATTTAGAATCATATCGTTAACCTGCATGCCCGCAAGCAAACATCCAAAAACACCATGAACGAATTTCGGTTGGAATAATCCTTCTATAGGTGTTCTCATTTTTAATCTCGTTCTTCCAAAGTTATTTGTATATGGTGCCATATCATAAACTGAACCTGTTGGTGACCCTGAATATCGAGCGTATGTGGCCGGCGTTGAGATGTCTAAGACTTTAATATGTTTCCTCAAATCTGGAATTAAATACTTTTCAACTTTATCTATAAAAAACTCTGCCCATTTCACTTTTTCTTTCTTATATTCCTCAATATCATTTTCACGTAAATCCACCCAATTTCCTAGAGGTACAGGCGTAATTCTAACTGTCAAATTTGGCTTTCCACCTGTAGTCAGTGAAGGACATATTACTCCAACATGGAATCTGTCATTATTAAATCCAATATCACCTTTTTCATAAGCATCAAATAGTCTATCATATGAATCTCCCCCAGTAGTTATAACATTGTATCCACAATCCAATCCTAACGCTTCAAGATCAATATCATCATCTACTCCAATACTTAAATTCATTGAAGAACAAGACATCTTTACTTTTTCGACCTTTTTCGCATATTTTTTATCTAATTCTTGAATAATATCTAATCCTACCATTTGAACCAAAGCTAATTTAGGATCAACAGTTGTTACTATATAATCAGAATAAATTTCATCTCCATTTTCTAATTTAACTCCTGTAATCTTACCCTCTTCTACTAAAATCTTTACAACTTTTGTATTTAAAAGTAATTCACCACCTAAACTTTCCAATCTTTCTTCAATTTTCCTTGAAAATTCATTAAATCCTTTTGTTGGGCGAAAAGCACCATCTAATAAAGAATTCATTGCAGATATTGGTACGATAGCAGAGACTTGTTCGGAGGGAAGAGCACTAAATTCTGCAAAAACATTAAAAATTTCGATAACTTCATGCTCAGTTATCCCAAATTTGTCGAAATACTCCTTAAATGTCTTACCTGCATTTTTCACAATTTTTGGGCATTTAATTAATGTTTTAAAAATATCTGAAACGCTTGGCTCTATTTTCAAGTTATAAAGTTCTAAATACATCGCTCTGGAATAATCTAAAAATTTCTCAATTTCATTTGCGTTATTGGGATATTTTTCCATTAATTGCTTTTTAAATGTTTCAACTCCAGATGGTAATTCTAGTACTTTTACTTCATCAGTTTTGGGATTTACGACGAATATTCGCATATAATTCCCTTTAAACTTCTTTAAATCAATTTCAATTCCAAGATAATCCAGAATTTCTGAAAGGTTTGGAATCATCTGACACGTATCAAATAAAAAACCTTCTCTTTCATAAGAAGTGACATAACCTCCGGTTTTTGGTTCTTTTTCTATTAAAAGAACGGGTTCTTTGTTAAGATCGTGATTTAATGCCCAAGTGAGAGCTGTGCTTAAGCCCGTCATTCCTCCACCGATAACAATTAATCCATATTTCTTTCCTTCCTTCATTAAATTCACCTTTGCTATTTTAAAAAGAGGTTCTAATACTATTTAAAACTATAATTTATCAATAATATCTTCAACACTGTATTAAAAACTTAATAGTTAAAAACTAGTTATTAATACTTTTGGGAATTAAACCTTACGATAGAGGTATCTATCATAGACAACAAATTTCACTTTATTAGTTGACTGATCTCTGATGAATTTGATATGTTCACGAGCTTTGGGTAAAGTGCTACAAACAATAAAAGATAAATCTTTAAATTGGTTTAGTATCAACGGAAGACTCATAAATCCATCATCAACTTCAATATCTGCAAAAAGAATGGTTCCTTTAAGATAGATTTTTAATTCATAGAGGTCATGAGATGATTTGTAAACTCCACCGATTTCATCGATAATTTGCTCGATCTTTAATTCTTCTACGTGGATTAATGGATCAAGATCAAGTAGAAGAGATAACGCAGTTCTAGTTATTACGGAAATAATTCCTGTACATGTATTCTGCCCAACTGAAACACCTAATTTCTTTTCTGGGATTAACCCAAAATTAGCACAACTCGTGCCTAATCCACCCCCATGATGAATAAAATTATAATTATAATAATCTTCTTCTAAAACTAATCCTAAACAATATTTTGGATCTTTTCCGTATCCATAAGGGCTAGAAATTCTTGGAGTCCATAGTTCGTCTATTGAGTCAGATGAGAGTAATTGTTTTTCTTTATACTTTCCTCTATGAAGTAAACATTCAGCATAGTGCATCATTTCTTCCATTGAAACATATAGACCACCTGGAGCATTAAGATAATCATAAAGCGGAACAGGGTGTTTCTTTGGCACCATTATGTTTTCCTCCTTTTTTGGCATATATCCTGTAATTTTGTCTCCATCTTTCTCAAAATCTTCTTTTGAAAAAACTGCACGTTTCATTTCAAGGGGGTGAAGAATTTCTCTTTGAATAAATTCAGCATATGAAATTCCTGATAATTTCTCTATAATAAAACCTAAGCATGTAAACATATCATTATTGTAAAAGAATTTTACTCCTGGTTTAAAAATAACAAAATCTTCAGGGTCCCCAAGATGAGCAATAAAATCTTCCCGGGTTGTAGCGGGATATACTTTTTTATAATCTCCGAATGTGTAAAACAAGGACACTAATCCACCATCCGCAGCAGGAACTCCACTTGAGTGTGATAATAAATGTTTAATTTGAATATCAGGATGGCTTGTAAAAGGAGAAAAATCCAGATATTGTGATACTGAATCATCTAGTGATAACTTTTCATCTTGTACAAGTTTCATAATTCCGAATGCTGTTATAGATTTGGTTATACTTCCAATCCCAATAAGTGTTTGTGGTGTCATTGGAAGGAATTTCTCAAGATCACGAGCTCCAAATCCTTTTGAATAAATAGTTTGGTCTTCCTGAAAAATGTTAATTGATAGTCCAGGAACTTTATATTTTCGCATATAATTTCGAATAATTTTTTCCAATTGTTTAAATTTCTTTTCCATAGTTTTTCCCCTTTCCTAATTTTGATAGATATTTTTACATCATTCAAATTTAAAGTTAATAATTATCATTAATTCGTTTTTGAGGTGTTTTTTTCTTTTTTCCAAAAAGAAGCTTTTGATTTTTTTCAACAAACTTGGGTCCAAATCCCGTTAAATCCTCCAATGGGCCTTGTATCCCTTTCATTCGCCCTGTTTTGGTGTATAGAATTTCTGTACGCTTTATTGCTTTAAAAACCTCATAAGGAGTTTTAAATTTCTCAATTAACGCTTTAGCTTTTTTAGCACCTATATCCACCAAACCTTCTATTATAAAGGATCTTCTCTCTTTTTTTGACATTTCTTTAGGAGCTCTTCTTGAAAATATAGGCGTGCTATCTTTTACTTGTTCTCGATAGGCAATTCTCTCAACAACAATTGCAGTATCATCTATATTTCTTGTGGGAATAACAGAAATTCCTAATTTGTAGGAAATAAAAGAAAGAGCACCATATATTGATGAGATTTTCATTCCAGTCTTCTCAAACACATCGTTATTCAAACCTTCTAGTATTAAGATTGGGTACTCATATGTATCTTTTAGACGTAATAGTTGCTCAAATAGTCTATTATCCATTATTGAGGAAATAAAATCAGATCCTTCCTTTCTTTCGATAGCGACTTCGCTTGAAATGACAATGTCAGCTATATCTAATTGCTTTGATTCGTATGTTATTGTATCTTTTTTCTTGTCTAAAATCGCTTTTAATTTCTGTTCTCTATTGTCTATAATTACATGGAGTAGTTTGTTTTGAGTCATCCTACTATTTAAGAATTAATAACTTCTGTATTAAATATTTCACAATCAAGTTATTAAACTGATAATTCTAGGATCATTTTATTCTAAAAAAAAGTAAAACATAAAATAGGAATATAAACAATATCATAAATTCAGTAGATAACAATAAAGATTTTTTAATTAGGTAATTATAAGGTACTATTTTCTCATGAAATAAATCAAGATTCTTAAATATATCAGTAACTCTTGTAGTTCCAAAACCTTGAGAATTTTGTTCTTGATTTAAATCTATTCTCGATTTTTTCATTAAGTCTAAAATCTCCTCATAAGAAATATTGGGATCATATTCTTTTATTAAAGCAATTATCCCTACACCTATCGAAGCAGAAACACTAGTTCCAGTTACTCTTACCTGTAAGTTATCTGATAACGGTACAATGATATTTACACCTGGTAAACATAAATCTGGTTTTGTGCGCTCATCTAAAGTAGGCCCTCTTCCGCTAAAATCAGAGATTAAAAGATCTTTATTGAGACTTCCAAAGGTTAAAACTTTCTTCGCAGCCCCAGGGCTTCCTATCGAGTAATTTTTTGGACCGAAATTTCCAGCAGGACAAACAATTATTAAACCACTTGTTACAAATGAGTTGCAAGCTAAAGATAAAATATCGTTTCCATCAGAAGGCTCTTTTGTAGTTAGAGAAATTAAAAGAATGTCAATAACTATATTTTTCTTATATATATTTTCAAAGATATCTAAAATGTCTGAAAAGTAATATTTTCTCTTCGAATTTGATAGTTTAAAATCAATGAAATGGACATTAGGTGCAATACCAATAAAGTTTTCATCGATATCTTTAAATTGATTCCCAATTATACTTGCCATTATCGTCCCATGTGAAATATCTTCCCGTTGCGTCTTACTTTTCTCTTTTTTTTCGATTCTCTCTAAGTATGTATCTGAATTCGATAAGGATAAGAATTTGTTGTCTATACCTTCATCAATAATTCCAACCTTTACATTATTCCCCTTAAATGAGATATGAGAGTTTTTATAATCATCTAATTCTAAGATTTCTATTACATCTAGCATTGAAAAATAGAGTTTTTGATCTTCTTCTAAAATTTTAATTAACTTATTTTTTTCTAAATTAATAATTTGATCTTTCTTTAAATTGACATACACGGATGGTATAAATTCATTTTTACCTAAAAATTTTAGATCTGTATTTGTTTTAATAAACTCTTCTCGATTTGAGAGATTCTCAAATGATATTATGACTCTGAGCTGAGTATCATTACTTTGATGCTCAATTTTCTTTTTAAAAACGGGATATATAGCCATAATTAAAATTAATATTAAATCTAACTTCTACAAGGTTTTTCTTATCATTATTAATGAGTATAATAATTTAAAATTATACAAACTCAATGCTATTTATTCCTACCACGGTCTTTTAATGTAAGAATTTCGTGCTAATTCTAATTTATCTAGATGATTCTCATTAAAATGAGTCCCTCTGCTTTCTTTTCGAGACAATGCACATCTAATTAATAATTCTGCAACCATTGATAAATTTCTTAATTCTACTAAATTTTTCTCAATTTTATAATTCCAGTAATAATAATCTATTTCCTCAGCAAATATATTCATTCGTTTAAGCGCTCTTTTTAATCGAGAATCCGATCTCACAATTCCTACAAAATTTTGCATCAACATTCTAATTTCATCCCAATTTTGTGTTATGACTACAGCTTCAGTTGATGGAATTGCACTCCCTGATTCCCATTCAGGAAAACTTTTAACTTTAAAACTAGAAAAATCTTTTGATAAATAACTAGCACATTCATATGCACCAACTAAACCTTCAAGTAAAGAATTAGATGCTAATCTATTACTTCCATGAAGTCCCGTGCATGCTGCTTCTCCAATAACATATAGATTTTTAATTTCAGTAATCCCGTCTATTCCAGCCACTACACCGCCACAACTATAATGAGCAGCTGGAACTACTGGAATTGGTTCTTTCGTAATATCAATATTAAATTCCAAGCATTTTTCATAAACTCCAGGAAAATGACTTTTAATATGAGCAGAATCTTTATAGGAAGCAATATCCAAATAGACATAATCATCACCAGATTTCTTTAATTCCGCATCAATAGCTCTAGAAACAATATCACGAGGAGCTAAATCTTTCTGAGGATGATATTTTTCCATAAATACATTTCCTTTTATATCTTTTAGGATTGCCCCTTCTCCACGCATAGCCTCAGTTATTAAGAATGACTTTGCATAAGGATGGTATAAACATGTTGGGTGAAATTGATAAAATTCCAAATTAGATATCATCGCACCTGCTCTATATGCCATAGCTATACCATCACCGGAAATTATATCTGGATTAGTTGTATATAAATAAATTTTATCAGAACCACCAGTAGCTAAGATGGTTGCTTTGGCAGTAATATTATGAATCTCCTCCGTTTCTTGCTCTAAAACGTATGCTCCATAACAAATTAAATTTTTAACATAAAGATTAACAGCGCACCATTTTTCTCGAATTTCAATATTATCTAAATTCCTAATATTTTTTATAAGAGTTTTTACTATACTTTGACCTGTTTGATCATTAACATGAAGAATTCTTCTTACTGAATGACCTCCTTCTTTTCCTAGGTTGTACTCCCCATTTTCATCCCGAGTAAATTTCACTCCCAACGCTATTAATTCCCTTACCCTCTCTGGAGCCTGCTTTAATATTCTTCTTACAATAATTTCATTACATAAGCCATCTCCCGCAATTAATGTATCCTGAATATGTTTCTCTAAATTATCATTATCGTTCCATACACTGGCAATCCCTCCCTGAGCATAGTATGTACTACTCTCAAGCAAAGTTTCTTTTGAAATTAACAATATTTTTTGATTGGGTATTAATTTGGATAGATGCAGTGCAAGAGAAAGCCCAGAAATTCCACTTCCAATAATTAAAAAGTCTGTTTTAATTTTCAATGGAAATTATTCAAATTCTCCCATATATTATTTAAATCTATTTTAAAATACAATTGATTAAATTAAAATTTTATTACAAGAACATTATGGGAAATCTTTTTTTAATGTTTATTTTCCGATTTTCCTATGAATTTCATTAATGTAGTTTTGTAATACTTCAATATGCTGCTTTTGTCCTAGCTGTGCAAAGATTTTTAAGCTTTCTTCATAGTTTTGTAATGCTTTTCTATATTCTCCTTGTTTATTATAAACCTTACCTATATTATAAAAATCATTTGCAATTCCCATTGGTTCACCTAAGTTTTGGTCAATTTGAAGGGTTTCTTCATATATTCTCAAAGCTTCATACAAATTATTCTGTATCTCATAGATTCTTCCAATATTGCTAAGACTAGCTGCTTTATTAGATAATTCTCCTTTAGTTTCAAAAACTAAAACTGATTCTTTATATTTCTCCAGAGCAGTTAAATAATCCTCTTGAATCATATCAATTCCGCCAATCTTAGTTAATAAAAGACCTTTTTTTGACATATCTCCTATCTCATTAGCAATATTCAAGGCTTCAACATATTTTTCTTTTGCCAGATTATGATTAGCCTGATCGTTAAAAATCATCCCGATATTATTAAGGTAAATTATCTTCATTAATGGATCTCCTAAATTCCCTTCAATAGTTAATGCTTCTTGATATTTTTCTAGTGCTAAATTTTGTTTTCCTTGTGCTAAATAAATTGAACCAATATTATTAAGACAACCTGCTTTTTTAGATAGATCTCCTAATTGTTCTGCAATATCCAATGACTCATGATATTTTTCCAAAGCTTTCTCAAAATCCTCATATTCATCATAAACCCTTCCAATATTATTTAAAAGGATTAATTTTCCGTAAAGATCACCCAAAAGATCAGAGATTTGTAAAGATTCTTTATAATATTCAATTGATTTATTATATTCATTTTTAGCCTTATAAATCATTCCTATGTTATTTAAAAGTGTTGCCTTTCGATTAAGGTCACCTACTTCTTCAGTAATTTTTATAGCTTCAAGGTAGCATTTTAAAGCTAAATCAAATTCATTTCTTACTTCATATACTCTACCTATATTGTTTTTACAAGAAATTTCACTAGATAAATCTCCTAATCTCTCAACAATTTCTAAAGCTTGATTATATCTATCTAGTGCTTTATCATACTCACCTATAGTTAGGTAGATTGACCCAATATTGTTTAAATCCGTAGATTTTCCTGCAATGTCATTTAATGATTCATCAATTAATAGTGCTTTTTCATAGTTCATTAAAGCTTCTTTATAGTCCCCTGTTATTTGGTAGATCATTCCTAACATATTCAAAAAGAATGATTTTGAAGCTATATCATTTGTTTCTTCAGCTAAAACAAGACCTTTATCAGAACTTCGTTTTGCGGACTTAAGATCTTTTAAATAATAGAATAACTGGGATACAAATTTATATTTTTGAGTCGTAGGGGTGTCTTTAAATATAGAGTGAATCCATTCCGAAAATTTAGGGATTTCCTTTTCTGATTCAAAAAGATTGACTTCACTAAGAGGAAGGAAAGGTAAAAAAATATTCCATAATCTTTTTTGTATAAAATCGTATGTATTTGTTTTAATTAGTATGACTTCGAAATTGTTTTTTGTGCAAATATATACTAATAATTTTCCCAATTTAGATGAATTTTCTTGTGAAAACATTTCCTTTTTCTTACTAATATTAATAATTTCAGTTTTCGAATCTTGAGAATGTTCAATCCATATAAGACGATTAAGGAATGGCATTTCTTTTAAAGTGGGACCAATGTCAAAATCATCACTTCCTGAATAACCCATAACCACTAATGTCCGTTTGTTCATTAAATTGAAAATAGCTGGTTTTTTATAAGGTTCAATTGCAAAAGTCTCCCCTTCAGCGCGATCTTTCCCTAAGGCACTTATGGTTGTTATAAGAGATTCTTTTGTATCTCTCCCTGTTATGATATTACGTTTAGAACCATGAATTTTATAAATGGGATATTTATTCGATGCTAGGATGGTTTTAGGATCTTGATAGATTATATAATCTTCTTTTGATATAACGGGTGTAATATCTTGGTGCCAATGTTTATCTAAAACTCTTAGTAATGCATGCTCGATTAAATAATCAAAATTGGTAGTAACAACATAATTACCACGTGTAATAGCATTAGTTAAGAAAAAATGAATGAGATTTGGTTCAGTTATATATTCTAGATAATCTAAAAATTTCAATTCTTCATCAAAAATATCTTGTATTTTTTCCACTGCTAATTCAAATCTTAGCATTTCTAGAACAAGTAGATTATCAATTTCTTCTAGTGGTGCAAATATTTCTAGTAAACTTTTTACAATCTGTCTGGCGGACGGCATATTTGCTGGAGGATCCATCGAGATGCCTGCCCCAACCAAGAATGTATAATTTCTTTTTGGCGTAAATAAAGATTCTAAATCTTCTCCATATTCTTCGAAATGTATTTCGTCTGTCATAATTATTTTCTTAGAATCTTCTAGGCTTCTGTTTTGTTCTATATTTTTATTCCCTTTTGAAGTTAATCAAAATTTTTTTTTAACAGAAAAAATTATTATCGCATAAGAACCGTGAAGAATATACCATGTCTAAGATAAAGAAAGTTCTCTTCTATTGTGCGGGAAATACGTGTAGAAGTCCCTTTGCTGAAGCATTTGCAAACTGGCTTAAAAATTCAAAGTATAATGAAGAGTTGAAAGATGTAGAATTTGATTCAGCAGGGTTATATCATTATTACGAAACTGCTCAGCCTGGAACTGTAAATTATTTAAATTCTAGAGGGATTGATATTAGTAATTTTAAAACAAAAAGAATAGATTATCAGCTATTAGATAAACAAGACTTAATCTTAGGATTTGAACAAAAGCATCACATTAATAAGTTAAAAAGAAAATTCAAAAATCTTAATAATTTAAATAATAAAGTATTTTTACTATTAGAGTACGCAGGAGAAAAAGATGATTTGGATATTGAAGATCCATTTTATCTTCACCAGAATGAATATAATAAAATTCTAGAAAGAATTGAGAAAGGAGTATTAAAAATCATTAAAAAGATAATCGGAATCAACAAAGCTGAATAATAGAGTAAGCTAAAAACTCAGTTATAAACATAATTGCTAGGAAAGAAAAAAATATGTAGAGGAATGATTTTTTGTTCAAATCTAAATCCCTCGCAAATTCTTTAACTAACCAATTTTTAAAAGAATCTTTTTTCATAAAGAATAGATGAGTGTGGTTTCGGTATAATTCTTTAGGATAACTTCTTATTTAATTTTTATCGTAAAAATTTACCATAAGACTTATTTAAAATATATTTCTTTCAATATATGATTTACCATGAAGAAGATTAAACGAGTTCTATTCATATGCTTAGGAAATACAGCAAGATCTCCCGCGGCGGAATATTTAGGACGTTATTATGCTAATAAGCTTAATATAAGTTTGGAATTTGATTCATGTGGATTTTTAAACGCCTTTGGCTATATTCAGCAAGAGTCTCGAAATTATTTGGACTTAAAAGGTATAAACCATTCAGATTTTATTCCAAAAATAATAAGTCGTAAATTAATTGAAATGAACGATTTAATTCTTACCATGGAAATAAGCCATTCAAAAGAAATTAAGAAAAATTTTAATACTATTAGAGATATTGAAAAAAAAACCTTTACACTAAAAGAATTTAATGGAGAAACTCAGAATCTTGATATAGTCGATCCTTACTATACTACTAATGAAACTTATAGGAAAGTTCTTATTATTATTGATGAGCATGTTGAAAAAGCTATAAAAAAAATCTTGGAATTTAATAAATCATTAGGAGTGGATTAGTTTCTTTTAATAGAATAAATTTATAGTAATTAATTCACAAAATGAGACTAAACCCAAAATTAAGGTTTAAATAGTACGAGAGCGATTATTAATTATTAAGGATTTATAAATTCTCAACTTATCTATTGATATTAGGAGTATTTAAGAGTGGAAGACTACATACTAGAAATTAATGAAAGAATCCAAAATCCAATTGAAAACATCAATTCGGTAAAAGGATTTGAAATAATTAGTGAATCTTTAGTTTATAAAGTATATGATATTTTTGGTCGTAATAGTTTACTTTCCATTCTGTATCAAATAGGAGTTTTTCCCGGTACAAAGATTGCGGAAAGAATAAAAAGGGAATATGGGAAAGAAAATTTTGAAATAATGGAAGCCTTAGTCATTTTGATGGAGGAGTTAAAAGAATTCTATTCAATACAGATTAGAGATATTGAGCAAAATGATAATAAAGTAAGAATAATTATCGAAAACCACTGTTTTTTACGTATTCCAATTAGTCATCGTGAAAAGTTAAATTATGGAAAATCCTTTTGTAGAACTAATAAAGGATACTTCGAAACAGCATTTCAGAAGTTGTTAGGTAATAAAATAAAAAAAATTGAGATAAATTTCCTTGAAAATGATGCCATAAAAGATGTTTGTGTTGAAGAATTAAATTTTTACTTATAATAACTTATACCTTGTTATTCTTGAAATGCTTTAGGTATTAAGCAAATTTAAGCCTAGAAGAGATTGTCTTTTTCTATATTCATTCAAATTGAGGGTTACTACTTTGAAAAAAAAATATAACAGATGTTAAATTTAACAATACTAAAATTCTATTACAAAAATAATTTTAAGAGGATGAATAATAAAAATGACTGATATTAAAAATATAGTGACATTAGGCGTAGGGCTTATGGGGCAGGGTATTGCTCAAGTTGCTTTGATGGCAGGTTACAATGTTACCTTAGTTGATATTAATGATGAATTAGTTAATAAAGCCTATTCAGGTATAGAAGTAGGTGTTAAGAAATCTGAAGAGAAAGGCAAATTAGGAGAAGGAATTACTACTGCTGATATAATGGGAAGATGTAAAAAATCTACTGATTTAGCATCAGCTGTGAAAGATGCTGATATGGTAATTGAAGCAGTTATTGAAAAAATGGAAGTTAAAAAGCAGGTCAGTAAAATCACAATGGATAATGGTCCTTCACATATCATTTTCGCTTCAAATACTTCTACAATGAGTATTACTGAGATAGGTAAAGATTGTGGCGCTCCTGATAGAGTTTGTGGCATACATTTCTTCAATCCAGTTCCATTAATGGCTTGCATTGAGGTGATTAAGGGTGGAAACACTTCAGAAGAAACATTTAATAGCGCAATGGATGTTGCTAACTCACTCCCAGTTCTAAGAGGTAAAAGATATATCGCTCCTGTATTAAAAGATAGACCAGGATTCATTGTCAATAGGTTAAATGCACCTAACCATATTTATTTGCATTGGGTTTTTGACCAAACAGCTGAAAAAGGCATACCTTGGGGACAGTTGGATGCTGATGTTGCTGGATTAATGCCAATGGGTCCTATTGAATTAACAGATTACGTTGGAATTGATACGTTTTATCATATTGATAACTACTATGCTGAAACGCTTTCTCCAGATTTCAAACCCGGTAAAGTAATTACTAAAATGTTCGAGGAAAATAAGCTAGGTAGAAAAACTGGCCAAGGATTCTACAATTGGAAAGAAAATCTTACCCCTAAAGGGCGACCAACAATTGATAAATCGACAAAAGCAGGTATGTTTAAAGCAGAGATTTCAATGGCAATAGCTTTGAATGAAGGGTGTCGATTATTAGAAGAAGGAGTTGCCAGTGGATATAAGGTTATTGATGATGCAAATATGGCGGGGATGAATGTGCCAGGGCCATTTGGTATGGGAAAAAAGCAGTATCAAAAGTGGATTGATATGTTAGAGGATTTGGCTAATAAAACTGGCAAGGAATACTTAAAACCATGTGAATTAATGAAAACTGGAAAATTTCTTGAAATGCGAAAATAATTCAAAATTAAGTAAATTAAAAGGTGGAAAATAATATGGCTGAAGAATCAAAATTTGAACATTTAAAAATTGAATGGCCGACAGCTAAAGATGAGACAGGAAAAGTTATTAGAGAAGGTACTATAGATGGGAACTATGCTGTGATTTCAATCAATCGACCAGATAAATTAAATGCCTTGACTGATGCTGTACTGGCTGAAATTACTCGAGCACTAAGACTTATGGAATGGGATAGTTCAATAAGAGCAGTTGTATTACGAGGTACAAAAGAAGTTACTAAAAAGCCTTCGTTCTCAGTTGGTGCGGATTTAGCAGCAATGTTCGACAAAAGATTAAAACCTAATATCCCAATGCACATGAGTCAAGCAATGAGAATAAAACATAGAGATTATGATGAGATGGAGCAATTTACTAAACCATTAATCGCTGCAGTTGATGGTTTTGCCTTAGGCGGAGGTTGTGAATTAACATTATGTTGTGATATTGTAATTGCTTCAGATCGATCTAGATTTGGATTTCCAGAGATAAATAGAGGAATTTTTCCTGCTAATGG
The DNA here is from genome assembly GCA_016839915.1 of Promethearchaeota archaeon. Classification (GTDB taxonomy): domain Archaea; phylum Asgardarchaeota; class Lokiarchaeia; order Sigyniarchaeales; family SOKP01; genus Loki-b32. Next base: position 29,356 of record JAEOTH010000063.1, on the reverse strand, counting down.
AGGTATCACAAGAATGGCTGCAAGGATTGGGGTTAATCGAGCATTAAAAATGGCAATGTTTGGTGAACATATCGATGCTAAAACAATGTTCGATTGGGGATATGTATCTTGGATTGCTCCTGCTGGCGATGAGTTTGAGAAATTAGTTCATGAGAAAGCAAAATGGTTAGGAGATGCACCAACAACAGCCTTATTTGTGATTAAGAAGTGTGTTAAATTTGGTACTCGATACCCTCAATTAGGGCAAATGATGGAACAATTTGGTTTTGGAATAACATTTGGAGGAAGTTTTGACGCTAAAGAGGGAATTACGGCTTTCAATCGGAGAATTAAATGTCCTGTGTGTGATGGTAAGGGTAAAATGGAAGATGGAAGCACCTGTAAAAATTGCGGTGGCAGGAGAAAAATTAAAGATACCCCACACTTTAAAGGAATATAATCATTTTCTTTTTATTTTTTTATCTAATCTTTTTTTTGATAGATTTATTATATAAGTTTTTTTTATAACAGATAGAACCTTTTAATTTTAAACTATGATAAGAGACTATGATATTATAGAAGAAATTAATGATGGAAACCTCTTTCTTAGGAAGATCTCGAAAGATGATGCAAAATTTGTATTTAAAAGCCTAAATAATGAGGATTTGATAATGTATTTATCACTAGGCCCATTAAAAACATTAGAACATTCGAAAAGATTAATTAAGGGTTATTTAAAATATTGGGATAATAATCTTCAATTTAATTATATCATCGAGCTTTTTGATGATAATAAATTAAAAATTGGATCGGTTAGTCTTTGGAATATTAACTGGCAGCATCGTCGAGCTCAGATTGGTATTTGGCTGATCCCTTCTTTTTGGAGTAAAGGATTAGCAGAAAAATCTCTTAATTTAATTAAAAATATAGCAATTAACCATTTAAAAATAAATAGACTTGAAGCTTATATTGCAATAGAAAATAAGAAGTCAATATCTTTATTTGAAAAATGTGGATTTAATAAAGAGGGAATATTAAAAGAATATTTAAATTTTCATGGGAATTACCATGATGCAATAATAATGGGTTGTTTAAAGCAGAAAAACTAAGGCATTTTAAGATTTATCTGTTTTTTCCACAGATTCTTTAACTATTCCATCAAGCTCTTCCTTTTTTTCCAACGATTTAGTGATTAATTCTTCAGATTCAATTTTTTCTTTTGCCACTTTATCTACTGGTTTCTCAATGGCACCTTTTTCTATTGTAGGTGGTTTTTTTACTTCACTAGGCTTGATTTTTAATAATTTAGAACTCTCAGCGAGTTGATGATTATAAGCCATAGTAAAAGCTACACTTTGAGGTACTATAGCTACTTCAGGTGCTTGACTTTTGTTTAATGTTCTTCTATACTTCATAACTTTTCTAACAGGTCTAGGATATTTCAAAACTCTCTGATAAGCAATAAAATAACCTCCAATACCTGCAGTAGCAATGCTCGCAAATACAAGTAATGCTGCAAATACCCAAGGTTCCTGGAAAAACTCATAAATAATCTCAACATATGAAATAGTTAAATACACGTCATCTATAGAAATTGTGATATTTTGATCTAATCCGAACTCATCTGCTAAATAAACTTGAATTGAAAGTGTAACATTTACATTACTCAAAATCAGAGAGGTTACATCATATCCTCCTTCCTTTGCTGTTTGAAAAGAAGTTGTGGCTTCACTTAATTTAATTGTTTCTGAATGTGAATTATTATTAAGCAAAATTTTAATCTCAGAATTTGGAGAATCTAACTCTGGCCATAACCTATCAATCTTATAATTAAAGGTAAGATTTGCATTTGTAACTTGAACATTAGTACCTGTTATTGTATTACCTACTTGTTCCCAGGAAATTGCTGTCAATTGGTTAATCTTTTTCTCGTAAGAAAATGTTAAATTAAAGGATCTAATTATTAATGAATTCCATGTATCTATATCTACTCCCTCTTCGTTATCTTCACAATATATATCTATGCCAAGTGTTATTGTAAAGTTAAAGCCATCTGTATCTAATACTGATGATATTACACTTTTTAAAACATTAGTAGGAACTATATCCATAGGCGTATCAGGATAAATACCTGAAGTTCCATCTCTTCCAAAATCAGGGCCGGTATGATTATAAGCTACTCTAATGGGTGGAAAAGTTTCATCTACATCTGAAAAAAGAACATAAAATTCTGCGTAATCACCAGTAGAATAATCATCTAAACCTAAATCTCCCTCTCTATCTATTCCACCATTCCACCAAGGAGAAACCGTAACTGTTGCATTAAAATCAACTTCAAGATAAGCCTCAGTTATTATATAATCTCTCATATCAACAGGCATGTTTATTGTTCTTTTCCATTGAGCACTCGGTCTATTATGAGTTTGATTTACATCTTCATCCCATGAATGGGAAACTACACACCCCTCCTCAGTAATGTTGCTAAATGTATTTGGCAATATGGGTAAATCTGGATTGCTATAAAGATCCCAATGCGTTAAATTTAGTGGGTCATCAATTTGTTTGTATCCGGCATCACCTATGATATCATAATTTGCTTGGCCTAGAGCTATATTTCCCAGGACATCCCTAGAATCACCTTCAATTCGTGATTCCCATGGTTCTCCAATTCCATCAAATGTAGGATTATCAATCCAAGAATTATTCAGATGATATTCCACTCTTGAGTTCTTAAGATTGTCTGTTTTAATACTAAATTTTGAATTATAAGTTAATGGATTTGAAAAAAATATATGAGAAAATAATGGAATTAGGAAGATGAGCACTAAAATGAGTATTTTTTCTAATTTTATTTTCTGATTCAAAATTATATCATCCCTCCATTATTTATTACCCTCAGGTATTTTTTTAGATTCAATTGGTAGTTTAGTTGGTTCTTTCATACCCTCAGATACCGATGGTTTTCCCCTTAAAAATGAAGAAGTTTTATGCAGTTCTTGTTTATATTCTTTTTTAAAAGCACTTTCTCTTTTTAATATACTTACTATTGGTTCTTTCTTTCTTGTTAATGTTCGTCTATATTTTCTTACTTTTCTTACAGGTTTTGGATATTTTAGCACTTTTTGATATGCAACCAGATATCCTCCGATGCTTAAACCTGCAATACTGGCAACAATTAATAATACGCGAAAAATAAATGGTTCTGGGAATGGATCATCAACAATTACATTCCAAGAAATCTGTAAAAAGGGCCTATCAATAGAAATTATAATATCTTCAGCTAACCCAAAATTGTCAGCTAAGTAAACTTGAATTGAAAGAGAAATATCAATATCTTTAGATATAAATGAAGTTACATCAAGACCCCCTGGAAATCTTTCTTGAGGATCTACCGTAGCACTACTTAATTTTGTGATTTCTGTAACTTTTTTATTATTAATTAATATATAAATTTCTGAATTTGGAGATAAGCTAGATGGCCAAACTTGGTCAATTTTATATATAAAATTTAACTGAGCGTTTGTAATTTGTGCTGTTTCTCCTGTAATTTGGTCTCCTACTTGTTCCCAAGAGATAGAGGTAAATTGGTTTATATTCTTTTTATATGTAAAGGTTAAGTTGAATGACCTCATTATTACCATCTCCCATGTATCGATATCTACATTATATTCATTATCTTCGCAATAGAGATCAATCCCTAAAGTAATAGTAAAATTAAAGTTGTCATATTCCAAAACTGAGTTCAAATAGGATATCAGAATGCTTTTTGGTACTACATCTAGAAGTGTATCTGTATGATTTGTTATTGTTGGATTACTGTCTTGCCCAAGATTCGTTGTTTTATTTATAGCAATTTGAAAGACGTTATTGTTATCTACATCAGAAATAAGCACATAAAAAGTAGCAAAATCACCAGTGGCAAATTGTGTATCAGCGGGGGGATTTTGGCCTTCTGTATAATCTCCAGCAACCTCTATACCACCACCATCGTGGTCTAAAGCTTGAACTGATGCATTATATACTGCCTCAAGATATGCATCCGTTATTATATAATCAGACATATTTACAGGCATTCTTATGTTCCTTTTCCAATGAATACTAGGAGTATTTCGAGTTTGATCAATATTTTCATGCCATTGATGAGTGATGTATAAACCCGCTGAAGAACTACCATTTGTATCAGGAGAAATTGGGAAATCCGGATTGTTGTAATCTTGCCACTTGCCATCATTAAGTGGTTCATCAATCTGCTTCACACCTGAATCGCCATGAATGACATAATTACCCCAACCTTGGTCAATATAAGCGTCCACATCTGAAATATCACCCTCCTTTACGGAAGTCCATGATAAATTATTATCAAAAAACCTATTTGCTAACCACTGTCTAGTATTGTATTGTACTGCCGATGTCTTAATATTTTCAGAACCTACCTGTTTGAATAGATTAGTTGTAGTAAAACTAGAGATAAAAGTGCTTAAAAACAAGCAAGCTAACACAAATATAAGAAAAAGGTTTTTTTTATTTCTTAGGTTTTTTAGTTGTTTAATAGAGACTTATCACCAATACTTTTGATATTCTACTTATCACTAATTAATCAAATTGAATAAAGTTTAATTAAATAATAATAATAAATAATACTTAAGAAATAATTATATAATTTTAATTAAAAAACTTATTTATCAGTTTTAAAAGTGATATAGTTGATCCAAGGAATTTTGACATTTCAGTTCAAAATAAATCAAAAAGATACGGGCGAAATAGAACCTCAATTTGAACCAATTCAATTGATATTTCGTGAAGATGAATACGACGAAGAAAATTTTTCAGAATTACTAATCGAAAATGATATTTTCGCAATATTTTATCAGCATACTACAGGTCTTTTTGGAGTCAAATATAGTTATAGTAATTTTTATCAAGGAAGATTGAAAGAAACTCCTTATCAAGTTGTCTCTTATTTTAAACAAGTTGCGGATGGAACCCAGTATTTAGCAATTTCGATATTTGAATTAGATGATGAAATCGAAATCTTTGAGGATCTTATTAAAGATATGGGTAACAGATTAGATGTGATCTTTGATAAACTAACACGAGCTAGAAATTCCAAACAGCTCTCCCTTATTGAGAATATCAACATTAGATTAAAAAATGAAATAAAGTTTACTATTTTCCAAGTCGATCGTTTATCTAATTTAGATAAACTTCAGAAAGTTGCCTTAATCTATAATAGCAATGAACGGATGAAAATTCTGGAACTCTTAAGAGAATCTCCTATTTCGAAAAAAGAAATGAAAGGCATTTTAGAAAAAATGACTTCTACAATTAACGTAGATATTCTGCTTCAACCGTTTTTAGAATTAAATATTATCCGTAGAGACTGGATCAAAGGGGAGAAAGATAAGAAGACAGGTGAAATCACACACCAAGGAGAATATTTATTTCTTGTTAAGGATATAATGTTTGCTCGCATTCCTAATGAAAATCTTCTAAACCATTTCAAAGAAACAAAAAACGAATTACTTCCATTATATAAACAAAAAGTTGTTGATTTCTTTGCAAATTATGATCCTTATATTCAACCAATTGAGGAGACAAAAAGATTAGCATCAATTCTTTTAAATCCAGATGTATATGATTTTTTTGTTTTAATGAGGCATAATCATTACCCGCTGGACAAAATCCCTAAAATATTTTCAGAGTTCGCAGTTACAGAAATCCTGTTAGACGATTTAAAGAAATTAAATATTATCACAGAAGTTACTGATGATAATGATAGGAAATGGATATGTTTATTAACAGATATTAAGCCATTAATAGTATTTCCAGAATATTTACTACCTAAAATTAGGGAAGCTTATAAAAATCAAGATTCTGATGGTGCAATTACATATGAAATTGCAAAGAAAGCTCTCAGTTTGCTAGAGATAACATATCCTGAAAAGGTACAATTTTGATTATTAAAAATTAAAAAGAGATGAAGAAAAAATGTATCTATTTAAAGATAAAGATGTTATTGAAGTACCAGTTACTTGTAAAATATGTTTAAAAGAGATTAGATTTCCAATTTCTGTCGATGAATACAAAGAAATCACAAAGTTTCCTATTAAAAAAGAAGACATTCATGGTGAACCAGCACATAAACTGATGGTTTTTATTAACCAATATTTAGAAGTTGAAAATTTTGAAATCAAGGATGTAATAGAAAAAGCTAAAGATGTTTCTTATTCAAAAGAGTTAACAAAACAAGTATTAAGTGAAATAGATTTATCAGATGAGGAAATTGAACTTTATTTTCGAACTACAGGCCGAGAGGCAGTATCTAGTGGGGAAATGGCTATATTAATTGACAAACCAAAAGAATATTGTAAAGAAATCGCTGATAAATTTGTTGAGAAGGGATTATTTAAAGAAATTGTGGGGGCAACACCACATTATCAGGCTTTACCGCCTTATGCGGCCTTAATTGCTCAATTACAGAAGTTTTATACCTATATTTCAGACATTAAATCTAAAATCCCTAAACAATTAGACGTATCTTTCACAAAACTTCAATCAGAAGCTAAAGATATGGAAAAGCTAAAAGATTCTGGGGAAGCGATGACTGGATTAAAAGAAAAAATGCTTTCTCAAATCCAAGCTCAAAAGAAAGAATTTGATGAAACTATTTCTGCGATAGATCAGATTAGAACGATTTCAGAAGACATATCCCAACTTGGAGATATTTCTAAATCTTTATCTGATGATCAACTTGGTTCTTTATCAAAGCAATTCGATAATCTTAATGTTAAAACCTCGCAAATAATTAAAAATCAGGTCGATGATCTTCGGAATCAGTTTGGTGATATTAAGAATACTATTACAGATAATTTACAGAAATTACGTTTAGGAGTAATTCAACAAGCAGTTGGAGACGTCATTGATAAAGTTATTGCTACTCGTTTAAAAGATATTAGCGATAATTTAAATGTACAATTAAGCGTAAGTCAAACTGTTTTTGCAGATGAATTGAAAAAAGCAACTCAAGGGTTAAATACAGAGGTAATATCAAAATTAAAAGATTCACTTCAAGATGCTGTTAAAAATATTGATACAATTGCCTTAAAATCAGGTGAAGGTAAAGATAGGATATTTTCAGATCTTTCTGATAATTTCAATAAAGCTGTAAAATTAGCAGAACAAAGAATTGATGGTCTTTCAGGGGGTATCTTCCAATCATTCGATAACATTAAAGATATTTTTGGTAAAGGAATTGTTGATACATTGGATAACACATTATCAGATATCTTAAATAGATTAGAAGTGAGTGAAATTACTACCAGAGAATTTTGGGATCAAGCGAAAGGTACTCGAGGCTTTACAATGAAAGATATCTGGTTTATTCGATCTCCAGAAAGCGCTAGAGCTCATATAAATGAGCAAATTTCAAAAGCTAAGATGAGAGTTTTAATTGTGGCGCCTAATCTAGCAGATATTGATATCAGTGCAATTAAAGCTCGTCCTTCACGAATAAATTTCAGAATTGCCACCTATATAGATCCCACTGTACCAGAGCATGAAGCGATAATGAGAGAAATGGATACAATGGATAACGTTGATTATAGAAATAGAGCACTTCAAAATCTTTGGGGCATAAATAAAGATTATGAAGAAGTAATATTATGTGTTCTTTCTAAGACAGAATTTAGAGGAGAATATGTAACTGAAATCGCTGGTATTGGGAGTATAATTGAGGAACACATCAAAATTTTTGTTCCAATACTCGAAGATGCCTGGGTGGGCGCTAGAAAGGAAGTTATGCGTACAATAAAGAAACCTGTATTAGAAGAACCTTTAAGAGAAGAACCATTAAGAGAAGAACCTTTTGTCACTACTCCAGCAATCACAATCCCACCTGAGACAGAAGAAAAAGAAACAGTTGAAGCTCCAAAACCCGTAGTTTTATCAAACCAATTTGATGAGATTATTAATAAAATGGAATCAATGACTGGGACAGAAATCTCATTAGCATTAGAAAGATTTCAAAATGAATATGTGAAGATAGAGGGATATAACAGTGTACTGAAAAATATCCATAATACAAGTTCTGAACTTAAAAGTAACCCTGAAAAATTAAGCCGACCAGAAAGAGATGAATTAAAGCTCTCTATGAAGATTTGGAGGCAAAAACTTAATCTCTAAAACTCTAATTTTTTATATTTTTTATAAGCTCAGAAAAACTATTCTGATTTTTTATAATAAAATAATTCATATTGTTAATTTAATTACTTTTTTTATGAATAGAGAGGTAATTACTCTTAAATCAGGAAAGATCAATGAATATCTCCATCATATTGATATGAGATCTTATGGAACTACAAGAATGTTATCCGTTTTTGTAGGAGAATTCGAAGATCATTCAATTTTACTTGATTGTGGTTCATCATTAGATGTTAAAAAAGGGTTAAGATACTTCAAAAAACATAATATTCCTTTATCGTCATTCAAATACCTTATAACATCACACCATCATTTTGATCATAATGGTGGAATGTGGAAATTATACAATGAACTAAAAAAATTTAACCCTGATGTTAAAATTCTAACAAACTCTTTAACCAAGACATTATTAAATGATTATGAACATCATTTAAATCGTGGAAGAAGTACATATGGTAATTTAGTTGGTGAAATGAGACCAATTGAGGATCGTGCATTTAAGATTATTGAACCAAGCATAAATTTCAATCCTAATCGACTTGAAGTAATTGAGACATTTATTGCTAATGGTTCAGAAGTAAGTTTAGCAATTTTAAAAACTCCTGGTCATACTCCTGATCACCAAACTCCTATTTTCATAAAGGATAATTTGATTGATTTTATTTTTTTAGGAGAAGCTGCTGGTACTCTATACCATAACTCAAAATTACTAACCATGCCAACATCCATGCCAATTTATTATAATCATGAAGATTATATGAAAACTTTAGAAAATCTAAAGCAATTAGACCCTTTAATGGCGGGTTTTGGACATTTTGGGATAGTTAATGGAAAGATTAATGTACGTGAAATTCTTTTAGAGCACGAATCTTTTATGAGGAAATTTAAAAACTTAATTGTAGAATATTATAATGAGAAGGCAGAAACAAAATATATCCTTGAAAAAATTTTACCAGAATTAAAACCTAGAACTGACTTATCTGTTGATAGTAATCCTCTTTTTACAAACATAGTTTTAGCGATTGTTTATGGGATGATGATTTCTTTAGGCTTTCGCTCGATCCCTAAAGAAGAAATGAATTATATAAAATAAAGTTCCATTATTTTCCTTTAATAAGCATCCAATTAACTGAAATTGTTAGATTTTTACTATTCAAAAATTTTAAAAAAAAAAAAAAAAATAAAAAATAAATTATTTTACTTCTGCTTTTACCTTCATTAATAAAAAAACTGCTAAACTTAATAGGAATTCAACAAGATAGACTACTGCAAAACTAATATAAGGCCCCCATACCAAGAGTTCAATATAAAAAAAAATTGCATAAATCCAATATAATAGATTAAAAAGTACTAAATTAATTAAAATGACTGGCATCGAAATTGCTACTAAAATACGGCTAATAAGATATCTTTTCTCTAGATCTATTTCCTTCATATTCAATAGCGTTATTGTTGTTACTGGAACAATTAGTAAAGAAAATATTTGAGCTACTCCAAGACTAAAATAATTTATAAAGGTTAAACGTTCTGTTACTGTCGTAATCGAGCCATTTATAGAAAAAAAAAGAGCGTACATATTGACAGAAAAAAATATATAAATACCAATAATAAAAATTGACAATATGATAATTTTATTTTTATGTTTTCGGGTATCTACCATTAAATTTCACCTGATGGTTTTAATATGATTTTTAATAGTTGAAAATCGTAAAACCATTTATATACTTACCTATTTGAATATTCATATATATTACATATTTAATGGGTTTTCTGTTCTATTTGTTGCATCAACCTATCTCTATATATATAAAAATGTATAATTTTTATTTAAGGATAATGAGTAAAAAAATTACTAATTTTGACTTGTGTATTATCGGTGGCAGCATAGCTGGTAACTATTTATGTAATTTATTATCTAAAACTAATTTAAAAATAGTAATTATTGAAGAACATAAAGACGTTGGGTTACCTCTTCAATGTGCAGGGATACTTTCTCAAAAATTAAGCAAATTAATAGATTTGCCTAATAATCTCATTTTAAATCGTGTCAAATTTGCTAAAATTATTGGACCTTCAGGATCATTTATTAAATTATCTGGTAATGAGTATCCATATATTATTGATAGAATTGGATTAGATCGCTTATTTTATAGTAGAGTAATACAAGATGATAAAATTACCTATTTCTTTGGAGAAAAGTTTAAATCCTTCAAGTACATACTGCATAATCATCAAAAAATTGTATTAGTAGAAACATCAAATAGAAAACTAAAAACACATTTGTTGATTGGATGTGATGGTCCTTTATCCTTGGTAGCTAAGACTTTAGGAATAAAGAATAAAAATTTACCCGCTATTCAAATTCGTGTCAAGGAACAATTTGATGAAAATGAAGCTGTAATGTATTTTGACCAGCGATGGAAGGAACTGTTTGGGTGGATTGTTCCAGAAGGAAATAATATTTTTAGAATCGGTATAGCGAGTTCAGAAAATACCGCAAAGAATTTTCGTCTCTTTTTAAAAAGAATTAAAGTAAATCAAGAACATAAAATCAATCAGCAAGGGGGGCTAATACCATACGGATTAATGAACAAACTTGCATTTGATAATATTCTATTATTGGGAGATTCAGCAGGACAAGTGAAAGCTACCACTGGTGGTGGAATTATAATGCTCTTAACAGCTGCAAAATATGCTGCTAATTGTATTAAAAATTGTTTTAAAAACAATAAATTTTCAAGAAAACAAATAAAGAAATATTATGAAAAGCCCTGTAAATCACTAATAGGAAAAGAATTGAAAATTCATTACATCATAAGATCATTTTTAGAGAAATTTACTAATAAAGATTTTGAGAAAATATTCCAAATAATTAGAACTAGTGAAATTGAAAATTTAATTTCTATTTATGGTGATATGGACTTTCCTAAGACTTTAATATTCAAAATTTTAAAAAATCCACGATTTTTTCTATTTCTATTCAAATTCCTATTAAAAAATCCAACAGTCTTCATTAAAGCCCTGCATATTATTTGACTTTAAATGGGAGGAACCATAGAAAAGAAGGCAATTTGGTTGAATAATAAATACCAAACAAGCATAAATACAAGTACAACCACAGTCGATATTAATCCAAAACCCTTCACTCCTTTTGGAATACCGAGTCCCTCTTCATTATTCCTTTGAATAAATGCTCGTACCATTGCTACAATATATATAAGAACAACAATTAATGCCACAATCCATAAAAACAACATAAATAATGATAATGTATATACTGGAAAACTGTTTAACCACACCCAAAATCGTACTATTAAGAAAGTGGGAATTGTTGCATATATAACTGCTGTAAATAAGAACACAATTCCCCATAAAATCCCTTTGAATGCCATTTTAATCGGTATGAATTGTTATTTAATGTTGTATGGTGGACTATTTTTATTTATTATATTTATAATAATTTAAAAGATTTGCTGGAAGGTTGTATTTATGATAAAAACTTTTAAAAAAGACTTGTTTTCTTTAAAATTAGATTCAAATTATTTGCTTTATTAACCAACGCAATGCTTCCATTACTTTTTCATCTTCTTTTAAGATATTTATAGGAAAATATTTAACTTTAACACCAATTTCCTTTAATTCATGGATTTCTAAAGTGTCATAAACAAATTCAGGGTCTATATCTTCTTTGTCATGAAACTTATTTCCTATGATCAATAATGGCGCTAATTCGGTTTCCATTTCTAAACGTGTATTATCTACAATTTTAAAAATTTCTTTTGTTTGAATAACTGAGTTTTTGTCTGATAGATTAAAAAGAATGATAAATCCTTGAGAGAAACTCACACAGTTTTGTAAATTCTCAAATTCCTTGCATTCAAACGCGCTTATATTCTTATCGTATTTTAAAATCTCAAGGTTTTCAATAACAACTTCAAAAATTCTGCTTGGCAAATCATTTCTTTTAATATTTAAAAATTGAATTAATTCAATATTCTTTAAAAACGTGGTCTTTCCAACCCTAGGAGCGCCAATGATAAAAATTTTTTTTAGGAGACGTTTATCCTTTATTGGTGTTTCTAATTTATATTTAGGGGATAATTTTGTAAAATATATGTTAAAAATCTTCAAAAATTCTTTTTTTAATTCATCATCGGCTAAATCTAGCACATAATCAGTTAGGGCGCTTTTTTTAAGATGTAAAATTGAAGTAAGATCATTCAATTTTCTTATCTCTGATGCAAAATCTTCTAAAACAGGTGCTTTTGAGTCCAGATATTTGAATACGTCAACTATTTCATCTTTAAAAATAGCTGTTTTAATCATATAAGTAATCATCATTAAATCTTTGCCACCCCTTGCTAACTTTGAATCCACGTAAAAAATATGATTGACTGTTTGATATTTTCGATAAGCAAAAATAAAAGTACCTTCTTCATCATTAAATTCGAGGATACGATTTAAATCAGGCGAATCTGTAGTTTCAGCGAGTGTTTCACTAGAATATAAAGTACTAGGTCCAATAATTTCGTCAAAATAAATAATACACAATATCTGGTTTTGTGTCATCATTGAAAGAATAAGACTTATTCCAATTTAAAATTTTTAATTATAATACACAAAAATATTATTTTACTTATCTTGAAGTCAAAAAAAAAATAGAAATTTAAATTTAATTAGTGAAAAAAACCTAAAATGAAACTCAATCCACTTTGATATGGTGAAATCGTGCAAATCATTAGTGTAAAGAATAACGTATTAACGAGAGCTCCTGCAATTATATTTCTACTTTTTTGATATATCAATGTTGAGAGAAAACCAACCATCAATAATAATGGTATCGCAAAAGGCATAAAATTGCCAAAGTAGAAAAAACTCCTGGTAATAAGTGAGAAGATTAACAGATATATAAACCAATATAGAAATGTAAATCCAAAAATTCCAAATGAAGCCTTAACTAGGTGTTTGAATCCTTTATCAAACTTGTTTTGGAAAATCCCATGAAATAATAGCCCATATATCATGAAGATAATGAAATTTATCACCAAAAATATTGGTACCCAAGGAAGTTTGACTAACGAGGGAAGCATACCCATATAATTCAATCCACCAGAGGCATAAATTATTATTGTTAATAGTATTGCTAAAATTGCTCCTAATAAGAATTGTCTAAGAATATCATTTCTTGAAGTTTTAAATGGTTTCTTGATTATTTCTCTTAATCTTACATCTCTCTTTTTACCTAATCGCCAGAGTAACATTAGAATTGCAAAAGCTTGACCGAATAACAATGCTGAAACAAATCCAGAGATAGCTAAAAATAATATTAATAAAATTGGAACAAAAATCAACATACCCGGTAATCCTAGTATTAAAGAAGCTCCTAATATCTTCCCTCCTATATTAATTGCACTATTATCATTTAAATCCAGCTTGAAAAATTCTTCTTCTCTTGATTTTAGGATTATTTTTGAAAGCGGATCAATTATAAGAACGAAAAATCCAAATCCTCCAAAGAGTTGTAAAGAAAGGATAGCTAATCTTGTATTCGTGACAAAATTCTCATCTACAGGCCTTACATCCGGAAATGAACTCGCTAGAAAATTCCGAGCCACTCTTATCCAATCTGGATCCCAAATCCCTAATACATGGTTAGAAAGATCATCCAAATATATCATTGAAGCATTTCCATCTGGAAAACTACCGTATAATTTATTGACATCTAGATCTTCTGTTGGAATTCCTGTATAGTCAGATAATCCTACTTTTAAATCTTCGGGTGTTATCAATTCATCATACCGTCCAAGCAGCATTATAATATTTAAAGGTGCTGTAGAATTTCCTTTTCTAATATTTGTTGGTAACCATGTTCCGGCACCTATAAAACATTTGAAATCAGTAGATTCATTAACTAATTGTATCCCTACTCCTCCCATCGAATAACCGAGGTATCCAAGATTTGTCGTATCAATATCGGGTCTTGAATTTAAATAAGTCATAATCGCGTTTATATCATTTATTAATAATCCCATTCTAAAATCTCCAGTACTTAAACCATGACCTCTAAAATCAAAAGGAACTGCAACAAACCCTGCAGCCGCAAATTCTATAGCATAACCATTTAACATTTCTTTATTTGACATGATTCCGTGTCCTAATATAATAGCTTTCTTATTCATTCCAGCGGCTTCAGGTTCAAAAACATTGAAAGAAATTGTGACTCCATCAGTGGTTTGAACAGTTTGATTATATGTAGCCTTTACACCAATAGGTGTTATGAAAATCAAAACTGTTCCGATAATAAAAATCGATAAAAAAAGACATAGTAGAATTACCTGTTTTTTGCTTATTTCGATTTTACTCATTTCTGTCAATTTGAGTTTTTTTAATGAATTTTTATTAGAAAATAATTTGATTTGAAAACTTATTAATATTTATTTTTTTGAGGAAAAATTAAATTTTTGCAGGATTTAATATAAAAGCCTCAATCAACTGGATAGTTTTATAAATATCATCAAGCTTTAATAATGATGTTGGTGAATGAATGTACCTACAAGGAACAGATACAACTGTACTTGGAACACCGCTACGACTAAATTGAATTTTTCCGGCATCAGTCATACCATATCGAGGTTTTTTATATTGATAAGTTAATTTCCTTATTTCGGCATTTTTTATTAATCTCTTATTTACCTTTGGATTTGAAATTATTGATTTATCCGCCACTGTAATTGCAGGTCCTTTCCCTATATATACTGGAATTTCAGAATCTTTTATACCGGGTACATCTGCAGCAGTTGTATTTTCTATAGCAATAGCCATAGTAGGTTTTAGGCTATAAGATCCATTTGTTTTTCGAAAACGGATATCCCCCTTCTTTTTTCTTTCTCCCCATTAATTTTCTAGAAAATATGATTAACTTTTATATTCCAATAGTGATTTTTTATCCTATCAAATCTGATGAAATTATAAGAAGAAAACTTACAGCAATACTCGGTATTGCACTCATAATTGTAGGAATAATATTCATTATCTTTAATGATAGAGGTTCTGTAGAGCCCGCAACTGCATTGCAGGCTGGAATAATTTTCGTGGTTGCAGGAATAGTTCTCTTATATTTTTGTAAATCAAAATTTTGGGAATGATGTTAGAAAACATTCGAGGTCTTTTAACAGGAGAGTGCAGAGGAAATTATTTTACTTAATGCACAAATTGTATCTTAATAGAATGTATTATTAAAAAATTACTTTACATTGGCGAGATTTCTAATAAATGCCAAAACTAACCGTACAGTTTCAAGAATATCCTTAAGTTTTAGCAATGATGTCGGGGAGTGAATGTATCTACAAGGTACAGACACGACAGTACTAGGCACTCCACGGCGTGAAGCTTGAATCTTACCAGCATCAGTCATACCATACCTAGGTTTTTTAAACTGATAAGGAATATTCTCTAACTCCGCATTTTTAATCAATCTTCTATTCACGTTTGGATTCGAAATTATTGATTTATCCGCCACTGTAATTGCAGGTCCTTTCCCTATATATACTGGAATTTCAGAATCTTTTATACCGGGTACATCTGCAGCTGTAGTATTTTCTATAGCAATTGCCATTGTAGGTTTTAGGCTATAAGATCCAGTTATCGCGCCATATCCACCTACCTCCTCTTGTGCAGCAAAATTAAAAAGCACTGTATCAGTATGCTCTTTTTCTTTTAAAAGCATCATGGTGTGAAGGAGAACATTACAGCCAGAGCGGTCATCAAAAGCTTTACCACGAACCATTCCATTAGGGAACTCTGCAAAAGGACTAAATAATGTACCAATGGTTCCTATATTAATCTGTTTTTTAAGTACTTCTTCCTCAGAACTCATTCCAATATCAATATACATATTAAGAATATCAACAACTTTTTTCCGTTCTTCAACCGTAGTAAGATGAGGTGGTTTTGACCCTATAATCCCATGAAATATTTGACCATCCCCTGATTTCAAAATGACAGACTGTCCTAAAAGAATTCTATTATCCCATCCACCTATTGGTACGAATCGTAAAAAACCTTTCTTGTCAATATGAGAAATCATAAATCCAATTTCATCAATATGAGCATCTAATAATATCCTATCTTGTCCAGTTGCACCTTCTTTTATTGCTAAAACATTTCCCAGTGGATCTATCCACGACTTATCAGCTAATTCTTTTTTTTCAATTTCATCAAGAATAAAATTTCTTACTTCTTCCTCATACCCAGATACACCAAGTAATGATGATAAATTTTGTTGCAGTTCCTTAATACTTTCAATATTCAAACTAAGTCTACTCCATTATAAATTAATAATTATGCAATTAATATTTCACATAAATAGTTTAAGGAAATTAAAAAAAATAATTAAATAGTCGTTTTCTTTAAAAAAACAGTCTAAAAGAATAAAAATTGAAAATTATAAAAAAATTATTTTTTTCTCTTTTTTAATTCAGTTATTGATTTCTCAGCTAAGATTAATGCATCATCATATTTTGATTTAAATTTTTTAACCTGGGCGTCTAGTTCTATTATTCTATTGTTCAAATCTAATACAATTTCGCTGTTATCATCTAATGGCGCCATGTCGTCTCCTCCTTTTTCAGCCATTCCTTTCAAAAAGTTGTATTTTTCCTTCCATACTTTTATTTCAATTTGTAAGTCTTCTATAGTCTCATCAGTTGCTATAAGAGGTATATCTTTTCCTTCTTTTACATCAGCTACTTTCTGTTTTAAACGATTAACTTCATCTTCTAATTCTTGTATTCTCACTTTTAATGAAGCAATTTCATCTAAATAATCAGCAGCCTTTTTTGGTTCCAACATTTCTTCAAACATAGATTTTCCAGTTTCTAATTCATCAGCAGATTTTCCACCTAATAATAATTCTTTTCGCTTTTGTAATTCTTCTACAGTTTGATCTGAAAGAAAATCTAATGGATTAAAACTAACACCACCATGCTTAGTTCGTCTCTTTCTTATGTTCACAAAGAGAGGAATGCCCTTAACAGCTTCTCCACAGATTATCCCTTGCCCTTTTTCTAACCCAGAAATATCTGATTTATTATCGTTACTTAAATCTTCAGCGCTGGAAATTGTTATTCCAATATCTCGTATATCAGAAAGATTATGGACAACCCAAGTTCCCGCTTGCGCCCGAATCGTCGTATCAAGTAGCTGGGGCCTTTGTGTTCCAATTACGATATTTGCACCGAATTTTCTTCCTTCTTGAGCAAATAATTTAACCACTTCACACGTTTCTGTCTGCTTTTTTCCAGCAAATAAATGAGCCTCGTCTAAAAACAAGTAAAAAGGGGGGATGCCTCTCGTTGTGCTGGCATCATATAGTTTTTTAAGTAATTTACCTGCTACAGCCTCTTGAACTTCTAAAGCCAATCCATTCAAGTTAACTACAGTACAAAGCTTAGGCGCTACGATATCTGTAGGCTTTAATGAAAATAAATATTCAATATCAACATCTCCACCTTTATTTTTCTTTAAATCAGAAAACTCAATTATACTGTCTACAAACTCGCTTTCTCCTTCTGGTAAATCCTCACCTGCCACTTTCAGAGAACCATATTCTCCATGTCTGTCTAATATTACTAGAGGGATTCCCTTTTTAAGAAACTCCTCGCATAAAACTCCCATTGTATAAGATTTTCCAGATCCTGACTTTCCTGTTATAAAAATTCTACCGAAATTCTTTATTAATAAAAAAACTTCATAAGGATAACCAATAAGCTTTCCCAAAGAGAGAGATTCTTCTGGTGGGTTGAAGATTCCCAAAATTTTTGAAATTTGTTCTTCCTTAGCCATGAAGACGTCTGAACCAATCTCAAAGGGACGCGTTGGTCTTTCTCCTAATACCGATAATTTTGCCATACGACCCTTCTCGTCAGTCCACATGTCGGTAATGTACATTACATAATATGGCTTATTCCCTTCTTCATCTTTTTCACCATAAACCACTAAATAGTTATTCCTTTCAACTGAAAGTCCTTCAATTACAACTGTAACTGTATGAGTTGTCGTTTTACCAGTTAATCTACCTACTGGTTTTTCTTCTTGTGAATCTTCTTCTGACATTATTACCACATAAATTAATATAAGTTATAATGATCTTAGAAATTTAAAAAATATAAATCTAAGCGAATTTTAAAAAAAGTTGCTAATCTATAATGGTTTCTGGACTTATTTTTCTTGTAAAAATTAAAAAAAAATTGGATTAAGAAATATAATATTAGTTTCATTCAGAGAGACTGTTGATTATATTAGTTGCAATTATGATTAATAGTTCACCTTCTTCTTTTGAAATAACTCCAGTATTGATGAAATCGTACACTTGGTTAATGAAAGATTGAAGAATACTACGAGCAGTATTTAGTTTTCCTTGTTCTATTTTTAACATTGCAATTTCCAGTTTGATAGTTAAAGCTTGACCTTGCCCTTCGTTCAAGATACCATCATCAACCATCGTGGCAACTTCATCTATTAGACTTGAAGGTGTTTCTGGACCATCATCCCAAATAGGGTAATTATCTTGGTTTCCTGCTGTACCCGGGATTATATATGGAGTATCTCCGATACCATCATCGTCCAAATCCCTGCCTGGATAATCGTCCCAGTAATTTCCAAGCGCAGTGGTAATGTTATACCATTGGTTATTTGATCCATCATCTATAGCGTTGGCTCCATTTCGAGTAAAATTGTTTAAAAACACTACAGTATTACTGCATGTTGATTCAAATTTTATCCCAAAATTACCATTATCACGAATTTTATTTTCAAAAATTGTATTGTGATCAGCCATTTTTGAAGATATGCCTCCCTCATCGTTATTGATTATAATATTTCCTTTGATAATGTTATAATTGCCCCTTATATCTATTCCTCTATAATTATCAGATATATTATTTCCTGCTATAGTGTTATAATCAGATGCTGATAAGACAATCCCACTACTACTTAGTCTTATGGTGTTATTGAAAATTCGATTATAATGGCTATGATAAAGCAAGACGTTTACTGCATTATCTTCTATAATGTTTTCAAAAATCTCATTATCATTACTGTATCGAAAATAAATTCCTTGCCATGAATTACTCAAAATATTTCCCGAGATTTTATTCTGATTACTATATTCTAAATACATGCCTGTATTGCAATTGTTCGAGCAGTTATTGTTGATTAATCTTCCGTTATTCGTATAACTTAACTTGATTGCATAATAATAATCTGTAGCTCCCGCATTGAATAAAGTACAGTCTTGTATTATAAAATATACATTTGAATCTTTTATTTCAATGCAATTACTCGAACCTTCACCATCTATAATGAGATTTGCTATAATATAAGGATCACTTGGAGTCCCGGATCCAGTACACCAAGGTTGTAAAGCAGCCTCCGCCCATGTGAAATCTCCTGCACCATTACTCACGTCATCGTCGATAACTACGGGTAAATTCACGGGATCCATATAATTTAGAGGATCAGAACCTAAATTCAAAATTTCCTCTCCATCCCCTAATCCATCATTATCAGTGTCTGGATCTAGGGGATCAGTTCCATAAATATTGATTTCCTCTTCATCAAGAAGACCATCGTCATCACTATCAGCATTTATTATAAATGCCCATGGAAAGTGCCAGCTTCCCCAAATCCCTTCACTATTTTGTGTTCTCATGGTCCAATAATAGGTACCATCCTCTTGAAATGTATAGATCCATTCATTAATGCTTCCTGATGGGAAATCCCATTGTGGAGATTCAAAATAAGGATCATCATCGAATACAATTTGATACATAGATGCTCCATTGACATCCTCCCAAGTAAAAGTTACAGTTCGAGAGTATAATACTTCACCGTTATATGGCGTTATAAAGTTAGGAGGAGGTAGACTTGTATCGATGGTAAATGTCCAAGCTTCACTCCAAGGACCCCCTTCACTATTTTCGCCCAAACTCCTCATTCTCCAATAGAATGTTCCATCTTCTAAAAATAAATGAGACCAAGTATCATCAGTTCCTAAGGGAGTGCTGTAAGAAACAATTAAATTCTGAAATTCCAAGTCTTCATATACAGCAAGTATGTAGCCAAAGGATTCAGCAATTGGCTCCCATGTAAAAACAACATCTCTTACGTTAAAAATAGTCCCATCAGAAGGTGAAAGGAGGTTAGGTGGCTTTATAGGATCAAAAGGATCTAAAGGATCCCATCCATTTGCAACCTCTTCTCCATCAGGATACCCATCATCATCAGAATCAGAATCATAGGGATTTGTTCCATAAACTCTTAATTCCAGATAATCAGTAAGGCCGTCACTATCACTATCAGGACCTAAAATCTCTAAACCTTCTAAAAATGATGTTATATATACAAAACCGTTGGCTACAAAAACATCACAAACCGGTCCTTTACTGAAATATTCTCCTAATTTTTGTGGATTCATGGGATCACTGACATTAATTAAAAGTAATCCATTACCTCCATTAGATAGAAATGCATAATCATTTTCAGCAAAAATCCCTAACCAGATAGCCCAATTGGAGTAACTGTACTGACCTACTTCCTGTGGATTCATGGGATCACTTATATCTACAATTTCTAAACCATCATTTTCATCAGCAAGATAAACATAATTTCCTAGGATAAATACATTCCTAACATCTCCTCCATCATTATGTTCTCCTACTTTAATAGGATTTGTAGGATCGCTTATATCAATAATTTCAAGCCCATTTTGTCCGTTTGCCAAAAAGGCATAATTATTTGATACAACAATAGCTTCTGCCCATCCTCCTCCGCAGCATTGTCCTAATTCTATAGGATTAGAAGGATCAGTTATATCTACAACCACAAAACCATTATATCCATTCGCGAGATATGCATAATTCCCAACAACTACAACATCTGCAATATTTCCCGTATTATGATATTGCCCTAATTTTTGAGGATTGCTTGGATCAGTAATATCAAAGATTTCTAATCCATGTCCAATATAATCCGCAACATATGCATAAGTACCTATTACGAGAACATTTTTAACATAACCTCCATCGTTAAAATGGGTAACCAATTGAGGATCCATTGGATTACTAACATCTATTATTGCTAAACCATCATATCCGTTTGCTACGTATGCATAATTATTATCAACAAACACACCAAGGGCTTGACCTCCGTTATCAAATTGACCAATCTCTTGAGGATTTGTTGGTATTGAAATATCAATGATTTCAATTCCATCAAAATCATCTGCGAGATACGCAAGATCACCAACAACATATATTCCATATGCTTCCCCACTGTAATCTAGATGTACTCCAATCTTAATAGGATTGTTTGGGTTACTTACATCGATAATTTTTAAGCCAATTGGAGAATCTGCAACATAGACTATATTATTAACTACAAAGATATCGTTTATCCAGCCTCCATCATAGAAATTGCCTACTTTTTGAGGATTAGTTGGATCCAAAATATCAAGTATTTCAAGCCCATAGTCAAAATTAGCAAGATAAGCATAATTATCAAATACAAAAATTTCTCTAGCAGATCCTACTCCCGAAGAGTATTGTCCTACTTCTTGTGGATTAGAAGGATTTGAAACATCAATGATTTCGAGTCCGTCATAATCATCTGCGAGATACACAAGATTACTTTGAACAAATATTCCTCGTGCATAGCCACCGTCGTTATATTCTCCAATTTTAGTAGGATTTTGGGGATTAGATATATCAATAACACAAAGCCCTTTAGTAAAATCTGCAATATACGCGAAATTTCCTACGATAACAATGTCATGAGGACTATAAGTAGATAGACTTCCTACTTGATAGGGGGAATATGGATTTGAAATATCCAGAATCTCAAGACCAGTTCCAGCTACCGCTAAATAAGCATAGATATCTTCTACGAAAATTCCTCGCACTGTAAATCCTGTTTTATACTGAGAAACAAATGTTGGATTGCTTGGATTACTCACGTCAATTATCACTAATCCTTCTGCGCTAGCTAAATACGCATAATTACCATCAACAAATACTTCATTAGAGTCTCCATAATTTTCATCCCATTGTCCAATTTTCTCTACAGAACTATATGAAGGGGACGGAATTCTCAATGATTTTTGTCTTAAAAATAAATTATCTCCAGATAATCCTTGCCAATCAATTCTTTCACCAGAAGGAATGGGATTTAATGCATAGATTTTCCCATCCACGCTTCCCACCACCACCTCGAGCTTCCCATCATTGTCCACATCGCCTAACGCCGCAGAAGAATCCGCTCTATTAGATGTGGTATAACTCCAGACAAAACTTCCATCTTCCCCATTTAATGCATAGATTTTTCCATCCCCACTTCCCACCACCACCTCGAGCTTGTCATCATTGTCTACATCGCCTAACGTCGGAGAAGGAAACACCGAACCTTCCGTGTTATAATTCCATAGTTCAGTTCCATCTTCCCCATTTATAGCATAGATTTTCCCATCCTGGCTTCCCACCACCACTTCGAGCTTCCCATCATTGTCCACATCGCCTAACGCTGGAGAAGAATACACAGAATCTCCCGTGGTATAACTCCAGACGAAACTTCCATCTTCCCCATTTAATGCATAGATTTTTCCATCCCAGCTTCCCACCACCACCTCGAGCTTGTCATCATTGTCTAAGTCGCCTAACGCTGGAGAAGAATACACAGAATCTCCCGTGGTATAACTCCAGACAAAACTTCCGTCTTCCCCATTTAATGCATAGATTTTCCGATCACCACTTCCCACCACCACTTCGAGCTTCCCATCATTGTCGACATCTCCCAATGCTGGAGAAGAAGCCACACCTCCTCCCGTGGTATAAATCCAAGCAGATCTTCCATCTTCCCCATTTAATGCATAGATTTTTCCATTTAAGCATCCCACCACCACTTCGAGCTTCCCATCATTGTCCACATCGCCTAACACCGGAGAAGAATCCACACTATTTCCTGTGGTATAACTCCAAACAAAACTTCCATCTTCCCCATTTAATGCATAGATTTTTCCATCCCGGCTTCCCACCACCACTTCGAGCTTCCCATCATTGTCCACATCGCCTAACGCTGGAGAAGAAAGCACAGAATCTCCCGTGGTATAACTCCAGACAAAACTTCCATCTTCACAATTTAATGCATAGATTGTTAAACCAGAGTTTACCACCACTTCGAGTTTCCCATCATTGTCTACATCGCGTAATGCTGG
Organism: Promethearchaeota archaeon; assembly: GCA_016839915.1. Classification (GTDB taxonomy): domain Archaea; phylum Asgardarchaeota; class Lokiarchaeia; order Sigyniarchaeales; family SOKP01; genus Loki-b32. The sequence goes on along the minus strand of JAEOTH010000063.1, from coordinate 5,913 downwards.
AGAAGAACGTATAAATCCTCCTATATTTAATTCCCATAATTTTGACACACTTGCTGAATTCTTTAGTTCCTTCACATACTCAGAATTCTCTTTTTGAGGGCTTGAAGTTATCAATGCCATACTTAGAGTTGAAATAATTGCGACTATTAAATACAATTTAATTATTTTTCTATTTTTTTTCATTAATTTACTCACTTTTGCATTTTTGAATTTCTATTATTCTATAATATGTTTTTTATTTCAATTTTTTCTTTAAATTAATTTTTCATTAGATTTACTGTAGCTACTAACTGTAGCTACAATTATAAATCAGATGCGTATTGCATTTCTATTGGGTCATAATTGGTTTTTGTTGTAAAGAATTCTAGGTTTTTTGTCTTTTTGTTTTCTGTTTCATCTAAGATTTTGTATTTAAGGATATAAATCAAGAAGGGGGATCCTTTTTTTTCAATTACAGCCATTTTAGATTTTCTCTATATTTTTTTTGTTTTTTAAATCTATAAAAATTTATTATTTTATCAAGGATTTTTATAAGGGCTTTTACAGAAATATTAACAAGATTCTTATATCTTAGAAATCTCATTGATTCAACCTTTAAATTCAATATTCAAATTAAAAAAAAAGATTTAGTATATTTTTCTAGAATTTTTCAAGTTCTTCCTGCATTAATTTTCTTATGTTGTTGATTGCCCATAGAGCATACTTATAACACTTTTTTCCCCACGTTCCATCTTTAACATATTGCATAAAGACATCTAGATCACTAAAATCATATCCAGATAAAATGGGGCAGTAAACAGATCCAAATTCCTTTTCAAATTCTTTTGCAAATTGCTTTGATTTCATATAAGCAACCGGAACTAATTCACTCGACATCTTTTCTCTTCCTTTTCCTCCTAAAATTACGCCTACCGCAGCACATCCTCCAACTACGGCACCGCAAGGAGCAGATAAACCTTTCTCGGACTTATATCCTCCGAATCCCCCTGATAAGGGAATCATTATGTTATTGATTAATCCATCTTGAATTCCTAGTATATTTAAAATACCTGTTAATGTTGCCTCCGCACATCCTCCTTCAGTAGGACTTATTTTAGGAAAGATCTCTTCATATTGCTTAAGTGCTTCATCAAACTTTTTATCAACCTCTCCCTTCAATACTTTTTGTTCCATTATTCTCTTATCCCTCTTTTTTTCGATTGCATTTTATTTTGGAAATTTTTTTATTTGATTTTTATTAGGTTTTTCGAACCGATTCGTTAAAATCTTGTATTCCCTAATAAAAATACTATATATTTGATAATAACGAATTCTCTATCTTTCGAACCTATTAATAAATTAGATTACATTTATATTTAAATATTTCGATATTATTCGAATAATAGAAATCAGAATTAATAAGAAATTTTTTATAGATTTATACTGAGAATATAGTCTAGCATGAATCGATTCGATATATTTAAAAAAAATTATATTAGAAACAATAATATAATTAATATAAGAAATTTTCTATTATTCGTATTAATATCAACACTTATAAACTTGAATTGATTATATTAAAATAAATAAAGAGAAAAAATAAAGAGATGTGAGTAAATAAAATTTGTTTTTAACTATTCATTAAATTATCTTAAAGTTAGCTGGTATGGAAGAAAATCAAATAAAACCAACAATTGATATTTCATTTTGGAAGGATATACGATATCGAATATGGGGGCTATTAAGCGTATATCCTGAGTTAAGTTTTACTCAATTAGCGAAAAAATTAGGAAAACCAAAATCTACAATACATCCTCATTTACAAGAATTAATCAAGCTTGGAATTGTTAAAATTTCTAAAAAAAAACATGTTAGGGCTAATATAGAAGCCCATTATTATTCTTTAACTCCTGATGCTAATGAGAAACTCTTTATAGCCGGTTTTGATCTTTCACATGGTTTTGATAAGGCCCTTGTTAAAAAGATTGCTAAATCAAATAAAGCTTTCGCAACGTTTAATAGAAAGATTTTAGATAGATTTATCAAATTCTGTGAATATGTTGAAGAAACTGATTCTGATGATATAGTAGACATTTGTAAACAAATTTATAAAACAACAAATTACACAAAACAAGATATTAGTCATTTTTATATGGGTAATTTTTTTATTACTGATGACCAATGGAAGAGATGGCAAAAGCTATTTTATAAATTAGTTATTGAATTTGAAGAACAATGCATCAAGGAGCAAAAGGAAAACCCTAATCAAGAAAAGTATATTTACTTTTTTCACATGGGCATACCTGTTAAAATTCTATTTGAAGAATAGGAATTAGAAAAATTTACAAATAAAAAATAAATAAATATTTCCTTTATTAACAGCAATAAATTATACTTATTTACTTTCTTTGATAAATCACATTCCTCTTTACCATTTTAATGAGTTTATATCTTAGAAATCATTCCAGAATTTTTTAACTAAATTCAATATTTAATATATAAATTCTCTCACCGATTTTGTATGAAAAAAAATAAAAAAAGAATAGCTTTTTTTAATAATTATTACTAAAATTTTGCTAATTCTTCCTGCATTAATTTTCTTATGTTGTCGATCGCCCATAGAACGTACTTATAGCACGTTTTTCCCCATGTATCATCTTCGATGTATTTCATCATTGCATTAGGATCACTGAAATCATGCCCAGATAAATTTGGGCAAATTACTGAACCAAACTCTTTCTCAAATTCTTTCGCAAATTGTGCCGATTTCATATAGGCAACAGGAATTAAATCCTTAGACATTTTTTCTCTTCCTTTTCCTCCTAAAATTGCTCCTACTGCAGCACACCCTCCAACTACCGCCCCACATGGACCACACCAGTCTTTTTCAGACTTATATCCCCCTAATCCCCCAGATAGGGGTATCATAATGTTGTTGATTAAACCGTCTTGAATACCTAGGACATTCAATATGCTTGTTAATGTTCCTTCTGCACAACCTCCTTCCATAGGATCTATTTTAGGAAACATCTCTTCAAATTGTTTAAGCGCTGCATCAAATTTTAAATCAATTTCTCCCTTCATTACTTTTTGTTCCATAAATTTTTCACCTTTTTTTTTTAATAAAACGTTGGATTTCTTTATTTACGGAATTTATTTGCAGATTTTAATTAAATCTAAATAAAACCGACCTATCAACCGAATTCTCGTATTCCTTATAATTCGGTTCAATTAATATATTGGTTTTTCTTCATATTTAAATACTTACTAATTTATCAAAATTAACAAAGACGATATATTAACAGTAATGAATTATATTTATTTTTGATAAATGATACTCTTCTTTACCATTCTAATTGGCTTATAAGACTCTTTTGCTCTTCTTAGCCCTTCTATTCCTAAGTCCTGTTCTCTGTTGATGTAGATTACCTTCGTCCCAGATTCCTTTAAAAATAGGTTATTTATTGCTTGATAGGATCCCTCGTATTCCATATGAGCCTTTTCGATATGAATTACTAAAATATTTTCATTTAGCAGTTCACCAAGTGTATAACCAACACATTTATCATCCACACATACTATTCCACCACTATATCCAAGTGTGCTAAAATTATTCAATGCTTCATATATTGCTTCTTGTTCAGCTTCTAAACTTTCGTCTTCAGTGCATGCCCTCAATACACACCATTCAAGCTGAAGTTCTTTGCATTTTTCAATAATATTTTCCGTTAATAATTTAAAATCATAATTATAATTGTTTAAGAATTTTTGTAACCATCTTCTATTTTGCCTGTACTTGTTTCCCGGTAAATTAAAAATATCATCTTTGTTATAAACATAATCCCAATTGTTCCGATCTTCAAGGCAATCCAATTTTAATTTAGTAAATTTCTCATTTTCAGTTAATTTTTCACAAATATCCTCTGGAACTCTATGAACTTCTATATTAGCAATATTTTCAAATAATTCAATAATAATTTTGTCAGGAGAGGGGCCAATCGGAGGAAAGAAGTAAAGATAATCTCTAGAGTCTGTATTAATTGGTTTTATTCTATTTTTTAAATAATCATTAGAGAATAAGATTAAATGCTCCTTAAATTCTAATAACAAGAAATTATAATAATTCCTCCACATGAAGAGGTTTGTAAAGGTAAATTCAGAAGTTTCTGGTGGATATTTTTGAAAAAACTCGTCAAATAGTTTTTTATGAGTTATTTCAATTGGTTTTCCCGTGCTAAGATCCATGGATTATTTTTATTTAAAGAACTTTAAAAGGATTATTCTTTTATTCAATTAATTTAACAATCTTTATAGAATTTCAAGAGTTTAGTATCAATGGATATCTGGTTTATCTTAAGAACTATATTTCTGATATTTCTAATAGTCTTAGGAGTTTTCTTTTTTATCGTTTTTGTTGTATTAAGAATAATTCGAAGATACCATAAATTTCCTGTTCCCAGCTTTATGACACGTCTAATTGACAATCCAATTAGAAGAAAATTCATTCAAAAACCTGAAAAAGTTGCACAACGATTGAAATTAGAACCAGGCATGATTGTTTTAGAAATTGGACCAGGAAAAGGGAGTTACACTAAAGTAATTGCTAGAAAAGTGCTACCAGATGGAAAAGTATATGCTATTGACATTCAAGAATCAATAATCAATCGTTTAAAAAAACGAATTAAAAAGGAAAATATCGAGAATATCATTCCGAAAATAGATGATGCGTACAATCTTTCATTTGAAGATGAAAGTATCGATCGTGCCCTGATGATTGCTTGTCTTCCTGAAATTCCAGAACCTATAAGAGCTCTTAAAGAAATTAAACGCGTTTTAAAGCCAAATGGATTGATATCTTTAAGTGAAATGCTGCCTGATCCAGATTATCCTCGACGTAAAACAGAAAAAAAATGGGCTAAAGAAGCTGGATTTGAATTAGATGAACAATTTGGAAATTGGTTTATATATCAACTAAATTTTAAAAAAAGTGAGATTTAAACATGAAAATTGATGGATTAAAATTACACCGAAAAATCTCTTGGTTAGTTGCTTGTTTTTCATTTGTTGTCCTTATTACAGTGTCTTCTCATAAATTTCTTGAAATTTATAGTTTTTATCCTATTCTTCATTTAAGTGTTGAATGGGCTTTAATGGGATTACTTATATTACATTGCATTCTTTCACAGAAATATTTGAAACTTTGGTTCCCTCGTATCTTTAAAGGGCTAAAAAATGAGAGAGCTCGTCCTATATATATATTTAGGTTAATGCAACTAATTACAAATAGAGTAATAATTATCTTAGCCGCACTAGTCGTATTATCTGGCCTTGGATATTTTGAGTGGTATGAAGCAAGTATAGGAATTATAATACCATTTGAAATACATATCTATTATGATTACTTCCTATCAATTTGTATTATATTACATATTAGTGTTGGATTTAAATTCATGTTTATAAGAAGAAGAATAAGAACTCGGAGTTCTAATCTTTTTATTATTCTATTAAGTAGTGTCTTAATAACTATTATTACTCTTCTAACTTTTATACTATAGAAAAAAATAAAAAAAGGATTAAATAAATTAAATATTCATAATTTCTTTACGATTAAATCAGCTAAACGGTTGGAATAACCCCATTCATTATCATACCAACTAACGACACCACAGAAAGTACCACCAATTACTTTGGTCCACAAGCTAGAGAAAATAGAACTTGCGGGATTGCCAACAATATCGGTAGTTACTATAGCATCATCGGTATATTCTAAAATTCCTTTTAGATAACTGGATGCTGCTTCTTTCATTTTAGCGTTAACATCTTCTACTGTTGTAGATTTCTCTAGATTTACTTTTAAATCAACAACACTCCCGTTTGGGGTTGGAATACGCATTGCGATACCATCCATTTTACCGTTTAATTCTGGAAACACGA
>JAEOTH010000062.1 GCA_016839915.1 Promethearchaeota archaeon | reverse complement strand
TTTTGAGCATATCTCTACTCGACAAAACGCCTATAAATGAGCTTCTTACAAATCAGAATTACAAAGATGTCAAAGAACTATATAATAAACAGTTGAAAATCAACTGGATTTAATCGGACACTAATGATATTGTAACTTAGTTAATAATTTGTAAGTTATTGTAAACCTGAAAGTAAACTTATATATTTGGTTACTAAAAATAACCTAAAAACAAATATATGAAAACTTTCAATATTTCTTTTAATTGGATAGGTGCTGCGACTTGGATATTAAATATTGATGATATTAAATTTGCATGCGATCCTATTCTTTGTGAGAAAAACTCGATCATTGATTTAAAATACTTTAAAGCAAAAAGAAAAAACAATCCAAAATATTCTTCTTTAGATTTTGAAAATATTGACTATTGGCTTTTGACTCATAATCATGCTGATCATATAGACAATATCGGAATATCTAAAATTAAGCCAGAATCGCAAGTATTTTCTCATAAAAATCTTAAACCATGGTTTATTGAAAAAAAAAGTATTAACGTATCTTATATGAAATTGGGAGATAAACAATATTTATCAAAAGATTCTACATCAATTGAGATTGAGGCAATACCATGTGTGCATGGATCCAACTTTCTTTCAGCAAAATTATCAGGAGGATGTAATGGTTATTGGGTAAAACTAAAAAAAAATGAGAATTTACTAAATATATATATAACTGGAGATACAGTTGACCATTCAAAGGTCAAAAAGCATATTTCTAATAGAGATGTTGATATCGTGATTCCTAATATGGGAGGAAGTGGATTAAATAAATTTGGAGGTCCATTTACTTTTACTGCTAAAATCTTTAAGAATTTATTAAATATCATTAATCCAAAAATAATTTTGCCAGTTCATTATTCTTCATTTTCACTATTTAAGGAACCTATAGAAGAACTTTATAAAATGAATGATGAAAGAGTTCTTAAATTCAATGAAGGCGAAACTATTAATTTATAAAAGTACATGCGCTAACACGGCGTATAATCAAGGCGGGGCGACTAGCACTTTGATAGGTAAACAAAACAAATAAAACCAACTACGGGCTGACAAGTAGGTCGGGTTCACACCCGCCCTAATCATACGCCGGGACCGTTGGCGTTTATTGCAAAAGACTATAAAATAAAGCAATAGCTATTCTTGAATTCCCTTTTCCCAGATTGTATATTTGTCAGTATTAACAAATAAAATTATCATGAGAGCATTCAGGTTTTTATTATTAATTATTCTTCCGCTACTAATTATGACCTGTTCTAAAGAAGAGGATAAAGAATTTGTGCCTGATCTGACTAAAAATGCTTTTTATATCAATAGTAATGAGTATTTATTGTCGGATGGATTAGTTGCCAATTCCGGAGGAGAGGGTTTACAAGAAAGTTATGATTATCAAATTATATTATTTTCCTCAGGAATTAGTTTTGATACCAGTTATTCATTTGATGAAGGTTTAAATGGTATTGGAAACGCTATAAGTATTGAAATAACTACTGATTCGTGGGATGGCCCCCAGCCGGGGACATATTCTACAGATAATGAGGAAGGAGAGCAAAATATTGAAGAATTTATGTGTGCATTAAATTTTAATACAGGGACCTGGGGGGTATCTAATATGTATTATTTTCCGTTTGCTACTATGAACCTCCGGAAAGAGGGAGATGAGTATGAGATTACAATTAATGCTATAGGAGTGGAATTTAACATTGAGGATGATGATGAAATAATAAATGATAACATTCAAATGGCTGCTCACTATAAGGGTATTTTACCTGAATGTGATTTTATAACTGAAGATCCTTCTGTATGTAAAATTGATGTTGATACTATGGATTTCACCTTCGGTATAGATTATGACGATCCCGCAAAATACCTTGTTCCGGGTGAAGAATCTGATCTTAGTGATGATAATCTTAAAATAGTCCGGGATGCCATTGGAACACCCAGTGCTAATATTGATGGCATTATGCAGGTATGTCATTGGATCAATCAGAATTTTACTTTCA
>JAEOTH010000015.1 GCA_016839915.1 Promethearchaeota archaeon | reverse complement strand
TCTGTATATAATTCACGTGAAGCAAGCATACTTAGTATAGGTGTCCCATATTGTATTTTGATATTTTCTACTTCTTCTAAGCCTTTTTCTGCTAACATTTTTGCTATCTCACCTAGATCTGGATGTAGGGAATAAGCTCTTTCAATATATTCTTTATTTGCTTTTAAGTCAGTAAAAGCGAGGGCTAGTCCCTCTATTATAGTAGGTGATTGAACTCCTATTCTTAATGTTGATGTTATTATTCGCAATAAATATTTAGTTTCTAAAGGAGAACATTTTCTCATCAATCCTCTTAATATTCCTAACTTTGTATCATGCGAACCAGCACCCTCCGTTAATGCTATTTTTTTTAATTCTGAGTACAATTCAAAAATGGTTAAAGAAGTTTTAGAACTTTTAATATTATTATAGTCAGATAATGATTTTTGCTCCTTTTTTTTCGATAAAATTAATTCAGCAGCAGCCCCAATATCCCCTTTTTTAACCAAAACGGCTTTTATTCTTTTAGGATCAACTCCAGAGTGCACAGATAAAGCCTCGATTATCATTTTTTCTGCAATCCCCATTTTGGGGAATTGTTTGATGTTTGGAACTAATTGCCCTTGTAAAAGATAAATAATTTTATCTAAATCCTCAAAATCTTGGCTTTCTTTAATCTCCTTAAAAAAATTTGATAAAATATCAATCATTTCAAGTCTTTTTGAAGTACTTTCAAGCTCTAAGAATAACTTTGATAATTTATTGAATCTCATATTTAACAACGAAGATTTTTATGGCTCTTCTAAACTCTTAATAATAATAATAAAAAAGAATATAATAAAAAAATTATTTTCTAAAATTTCACTAAGAAAGCTCGTAAAGCTTTACGAGTTCGATAAATTTTTTCTGGATTGCTGTTTTCACTCCTGGATTTACACCTGAAAAACTGCTGGCTGTAAAATTTAATTTTGAGGCTTTAATTGAGAATTGACATATTGGACCATCCATTTGTTCAACAGCAAAACTTCCATCTGGCTTTTTTGAAATCCAAATATCATCATAATGCTCTAAGATTGCTGAAAAAACAAATGAAACTTTTGCATCGGTTAATAGATCTGTTGTTGAAACTTTTATTGCAGGAGTTGGTTTTGTTTCTGTTTTAATTGAAGGCATTGGTTCAGCTACTTCATATTCAGAACCTGTTTCCTTAACTGTTACAGGAGTAATAGGTTTTGAAACAACAGGGGTCGTTGTAGATTTAACTGGTTTTGGAGCAGCAGGGGTTGGAGTTGGTTTTGGCTCTAGTTTTGGTTCTTTTTTTATCGCAGCAATTACTGGTTTAATTACCCCCTCTTGAAAAGTAACGATGCAATTATCTAACTCTGTAAATTTTTGATCCAAAATTTCTTGAAGATCCTCATTCATTTTTGTATCTTCTGGAACTTTTCCTACTTTTCGTGCATCAATTTCTTTTAAATTTTTAATGTCTCTGCCTAATATACTTTTTCCTACAGTATATCCATGTCCCTTAAGAGATTCTGCTTGTCTAAGAGCTGTTCTTCGAGCAACCAATCCTTGCTTAACACCATGCCATAAATATACTGATTCACTTCCTTCATCTAAAACTATAATTGAAGTCTCGGGTAAAAAATTAGCTTTACTCCAATTTATTGGCTCGATTACTCCACCTTCTAAGACGTTGAACATCAGTCCATAAGAAGTCGTTTTAATCACCTAATTGATGTAACATATAATGTTGTTTTTTATACTATAAATTAAATAGTTTTCATAAATATAAAAATTGAGTTTTCGAAGCTTTATATTAAATTAAAGATGAAATTTTCTTAATTATAATTTTAATCCTTTTCATAAAATAAAACCATTTAACTAGAAAAGATAAAGAATAAATTTTATTACGTAAATATTTAAATTATTAATTTCATGAGAAATTCATTGAAGTAATCATATCTTAAATATTTACAAAAGGGTAAAAGAATGGAATTAAATAAATTGATCAGAGCAAATCTAAGAAAATTTTCTGCGTACGAACCCGTTGAACAACCATTAGAAGATGGTTGGGTTAAATTAAACACTAATGAAAATCCTTTTCCTCCAATACTAGAAGTTCTAAATGATATTAAGAACGCAATAAATGAGGATATCCGGCTTTATCCTGATCCAACTTCCTTTGAGTTGCGAAAAGAGATCCTAAATGTTTTATTGCGAGATAAGGATACGCTTACTAATCGAAATTCAATATTTATTGGAAATGGTTCAGACG
>JAEOTH010000061.1 GCA_016839915.1 Promethearchaeota archaeon | reverse complement strand
TTATTTTAGGAGCTATCAAGGTCTCGATCATAGGATTTGGAGGTGTTGGAAAGACAACATTAACTAAATTAATTTGTGGGAAAGATGTCGATCTTGAATATGTTCCTACTATCACAGCTGACATCGCTTCATACGAAGGTGATGAATTTGAACGATCAATTACCTTATGGGATTTTGCAGGGCAATCTCAATTCAGATCATTGTGGAAGGGTCTTTTGGGTGGAACAGATATTTGTATTTTAGTTACTGACTCAACTTTTGAAAATATTAACGGTTCAAAAGAAATTATTCATGATATTTTAGATAAATTTTATCAAGATAAATTAGTAATAGGTATAGCCAACAAACAAGATTTACCAAATAGGCTAACTCCAGAATTTTGTGAAAGAATCTTATCTAGTGAAAAACGTGTGATTAAAACTCATGGAATGATTGCTATTGAACCAATGTATCGAGAAAAAATATTAGCAATCTTAAGAGAAACTATAAAAGAAATTTCTTAAAAAATAATTAGAATAAATTAAAATTGGGTGAATTTTTTGATAGATTTTGAAATTGAAGATATAGAGTTAGAACATTGGGCAGAAGGAATAGACTTTTTAAAAATACCTGATTTAACTGAGGATGAAAAAAATATTATTGATCCTATTGTTGCTCCTACTTCAGGATTACGTATTCAAATTCTTGATCTCAAAAAACATGAGGGAAAAGAACAATATCTCCTAACTAAAAGAAAGTTATTCCTATTTCTTAGAATGTTCAAAGCGATAAGTCAAAAATATAAAGAGATGAAGGACAATCAAAATTTAAATATTTTGATTTTTACAGATAACCGACCTACTAAAAATATATTACTAAGTCTTTGTTCTAAAATTTTTGCATACGATGGATATACGATATATTATCAAAAAGATAATCCAGGAGAATCAAAAATTTCGTCTCCCTATGGAGCAGCATCAGTCGCATTATACAATGATATAGATTTGATTATTGTTCTAACCGCAAGTCATAATGAGATATCATGGAATGGTATAAAACTATACATAGATTACCCCATCCCAATGTCAGGTGATTTATTTAAGGATATTTCGAAAAAAGCTCTTGAAGTGAAAGAGGTTCATCTGAAATCAGATTTTACTCCGATAATAGTAGAAGCAGAGCAAAAGAATAATGAATATGTAATTAATCTATTATCAAAAGTAATTGAAATAAGTATTATTAAAGATAAGAATATTGTGATTTGGCCATATCTAGGTAAAGCTAGAGGAATTGTGAATTTATTTAGATATTATGGGGCTAACGTTACCGTTGTCGATGAAGAATTGAATCCTCCCAATCCTCTAAAGAATATCAAGGAAATAAAATTGCAAAAGATCATGGATCAAGCTAATTCGAATATAGCTCTATTGCTGGATGCTGATAGAGATAGAATAGTTTTATATGTGAAGCAAAATGGAGAATATTTCACATATATTCCCAACGAGATTTATGCTGCTATGCACAACATTTTAGCAAAGGAATTTAATAAGAAAATTATTAATGTAAGAACAATTCCAAGTGATTTACGAGGCGATGATACGAGTTTTATAAATATTTTAACTGGAGTTGGTTATAAACATTTAGGAATAATTATGTATTTTCTTCTAGGAATCGAGGTGGATCAATCTAAAATTGACACGGCAATCCTATATTATGAAGATGAGAATAAAAATTTAATTAAGATTAATAAAGCTACCCCTCTCAAACAACAAATAATTAAATTAATGGAAAATCAGCAGTTGGAGAAATATTCGTTTTTAATGGTCTTTTGGGAAGAAAGTGGTGGCCATACATTAAATATTTTAGACGTTGCTAAAAATATGGAAACAGGACAGTATGAATTTAAAACTGAATTTATAACAATAGCAGATAAATACCCAGTTCCAGCATTAGTATTAATCACAGAACTTATTTGTAGAGGATATATAATTTCTGAATCAATTGATTGGTCTGTAAAAGGTATTAACCTCACTATTCCAGCCGTTGATGAAAAAAAAATCAGAATTATGAAAAATTTTGCAAAGAATGATGGAAAAAAGATTAAAATTAAAAATAAAGAGTATGAAATTCGTGCATTATCAGATAATAATAATATGATTGATATTTATCAATTAAAAAGCGAAAATTCGACTTTGTTTTTCCGACCTAGCGGAACTGGTCCTGATGTAAGATTTTATATTTTTGGAAAAGTTGGCACTCATTTAGATGAGATAAAAAGAGTTCAAGAATATGTAAAGGAAAATTATGTATGAATGAATTGGTAAAGTATTCTCTCTAATTCTTTAGAGATTCTCTCTAATTCTTTTTGAATTCAAAGATTTAATTGGAATAAAAAATTTAGTCTAATTAACATTAATTCTTTCAAATATTTAAAAATACTATTAGAATTGACGAAAAAATGTTCCAAGAGAAAATTATTGATGATCAAATCCTTGAGAAGATGTCGTTGGAAAATGTCTTCAAAATCTTTAATGATAACGTCTTTCCAATGCTAAATGATGAAGAACAAGAGTATTGCAATAAACTTCAAGAATTTTGCTTAGATTTACATCCAAAAATCGATAAATCAAAAGATGTCTATGGGTTACTTCCAGAACTTGGAAAGTATGGTTATATACAACGAATAAATCCATGGAAAGACTTCAAACCCTATGGAATGAAAAAAGAAATATTATTAGGCACTCATCTCTCGTTGTTAGACCCTCAATTGGAACTTGCACGATTAGCAACCGGAATATTATGCGGAAATCCTACTTTTCATTATTATGAACATGGAGGAGGTTCTGATATTCCTTTGAAAGTGCAAGATGAGCTTTTATCTGGACAAAAAATTGGCTGTATAGGTATTACTGAACCTGAGAGAGGTTCTGATGCTGTTAATCTGACAACTAAATGTACAAAAACCGATGAGGGCGTTATATTTAACGGAGAGAAAGTTTATACCACCAATGGTGCGGTTGCTGATTATTTTGCATGTTATGGAGTTTATGATGAAGCAAATCCAAGAGACACAATGGTGCAAGCTATCATTGCCCGTGATTTTGGAGTAAGAACCGAACGATTAAAAATTAATTCAGTACCGCGAGTCCAAATTGCACATACTATATTAGATAATGTTTTAGTACCTCGAGATTATGTACTTGCAGATGATGGACTTGGATATAAAAGACTTTTTGAAGGATTAGTTCCTGAAAGACTTTCAATAATGGGAAGTGGTGTAGGAATTTGCTGGGCGGGATTAGTTTATGGTATTATTTATACCAATTTAAGGAAACAATTTGGCAAACCTGTAATCAGATATCAAGGTGTTGGATATGGATTGGCAGATTTATTAACAAAAACAAATGCTGCGACCGCTTTAGCTCTACAAGCCGCGACTGTATACGATGAGAGAATCTTATTTGCAGAAAAGCCTTCTAAAGAAGCAGAAAAATGGGTTGCGTCTATTTCTTCTCAGGGTAAATATTATTTAGCTAAACTTACACATGAAGTCTGCTATGAAGTTCAACAACATATGGGGGGCATATCGATCACAGATAATACCCCTGTTGATGAATTATGTGATATCAGTAAAATTGAAGAAGTAATTGGCGGATCAAGAAACATCCAACTTCTTTTAATTCAATCCCAAATTCAGAGATACACGGGACTTCTATAATCAAATTTTAAATTAAAATTCTTATTTTCTTTTTTATTTGAATCTACCACTAAAAAAACACACACACACGATTAACTAAAGATATTAACCCGACCAGATAAAAAAATCTAATAAAAACAATGTACTTGGATATATATATGTAAGTGAACCTGTGATTAAGTTAGCTACTGTAGATGCTAATAATATCTTCTTAGTAGAGAACACCATATTTAATAGTTCGCTTTTTAAAAGTTTTTGAAATTTCAAACGATATAACAACCATTCTGTACTAAGCACTATAATAAAAACTGTAATCATAAAAACTGGAGCAAATTGGATAGAGAATGCCAACAACAAATGAATAATTATCTGAGCTGGAAGAAATGTAATAAAATTGACTAATAACACTGAAATAAATAAATCCTTTACAACCAAATCAGCTTTTCTTAGGAAGCCATAAATAACTCCAAATTCGATAGTTACGATAATAAATAGAGCCCCAATTACATTTATTGCTATGTATAATGGATCTGTTAAAGGTGTTGGAATATGTAGACCAAAATAATAAGGGATAAATAAGACTGAAATGAAAGAAATCATCAAATAAATAGCTATAATGTAATCTTTATTTTTGGTTTTCATATTGAATTTTTAGTTGAAAGGTATTTATAATTTTTTTACCCAATGAAAGTCATATATCAACAAATTTCTATAGTTTTCTAATTAAAATCAACTAATTAGGCTAACTATTGTTGTTATGATTGATTTTAAGCTAATCTGCAATAGATAGAAAAATGCCAATCTCAAATTCAGAGATATACTGGATTATTATAAGCTTCTTTGTATAATAAAATTATAATTTTTCCTTTTTTCTTATTGATGCAATTAAAAAAACGCAGAAAAATGTAATTACACAAAAAATCACGATAGGATTATATCCAAATATTATTTCTGTTTTTGGGACATTTTTAATAATATTAATTTCATTAAAAGCAGTATTTCTAGCTTTATCTTGAGCATAAAAACGGATTGTGACAATTCCATTAGGTAAAGACTCCCAAGCTACCCGATTTATAGAGCCATTAGTAGTAAAAGTATAATTAGTAACCCCACCATCAACAGTATACCATATCGAATCTAAATATTCATCATTTATAGTAACAGTATAATTTGGGGCCTCGATACCAAAAGTCCCATTCTCCAGTGGTAAGTTAATTTCAATAGTAGGCATTTTAGTATCTTTTATAAGGTGAATCTCTTTAAATGCAATATTTCCTACTGTATCATTAGAATAGAATGTAACGTTGATTAAACCATCTAAATGCGGC
>JAEOTH010000060.1 GCA_016839915.1 Promethearchaeota archaeon | reverse complement strand
GACCAAAGGCGTTGATTCGATTTTAGATCACATTTTAATTGGCAATCCCGATTTTCGTGATTTAGACATGTTAACAAAACAAATCGAGCAGGGGACCTTGGAATTTATAAAGGATGTCGAGACCTTCCTATCTAAACAGGAAACTTGATTCTGTCAATTAGAATGGAATTTCAAATAAAAATCAATAATAATGACTCTTTTTTTTTTCATGGATACAAACCATTCTAATTACTCAATTACTAGTTCTTTCATCATCTTTCTTGAATTAATTACATCCAATAGTGTAGAAGAATTTTCAATGCTTAAAACATCTGACCAAATATTTAACTGTTGATAATTATATTCTGAGATCTCTTTAGCCTTCCTTAAATCACCATAATAAGTTTCTAATTTATTTACTTGGTTTTGAGTAGGGCTCCCATTATTCCTAAAATTTTTATATTCGTCGAAACTAAGACCCCATTTATGTTTTTCATAATTTTCATTACCTTCTATTGAATTCTCCACAAGATAATTATTCCATAACTTATTATCAATAGGCGGAACAACCATGATTGATATATTTCTATTTAAGTTTCCATGAAGATTATCCCTTAGATAGTCTCTTATTGAATTTTCAAAACCAAATAGTGATATAAAAATAATCTGTGGAATTATCTTAGAATATTGTTTAAGCTCTTTTTTATGTAGTAATTGAGTATATGTCTTTACTTCAGCTGAGAGTTTAAGCATTTGAATTAATTTAAATGGTCGTATTTTCTTATTGGTAAAAACAAAGGTAATTTTAAGATTATAATTTTCTTTTTCTACCACATCAGAATATTGATCTTCGATTTTTTCCATTGATTTATTCAAGATATTTCTTGAACTCTTAGAAACTGGATTAGAAATCTGTTCTTCAAGTTCACTAATAATTAAATCAGCAATTCTTTGCTGAAATGCATTATTAAAAGCAAAATTGTGATTTCTAAATGTGCTAATAGAATCATTTTTTGACATAATAATTTTACTCTCGATTAAATCTATGTAAGGATTATATACTTTCTTCCATGTTTCCATTAAACCATCCATATCTAATAATGAGAAAGGGTAATTTCTCAAAATATTAGATTCACTTTCTGTATGTATTGTCATTTATTCTAAACCTTTTTTTAATTTTAGGTGAGGTGAATAGAGAAATGAGGGAGGGGTTATTTATTTAGAAAAATCGCTCTATTCCCCTGATAGTTTATTGTTATTTTGAGTGATTAACCCTTTTTCAATCTCATAATATCTTCAATTTTAAGGAATCACTGTTAAAATAGCTATAATATATTTGTTAGTTTTATTGTCGAAACTATTAAAAACGACAAGGATACATGAGATATGATTTAAAAACAAATCTAAAACTTTAAGATTTTAAGGGACTCAAATTTTTTTTGTGTCTGTATTAACAGAAGTAATAATGATATTTATATTTATCTTTAAATAATTCTAAATTCTTAAATCTCAACAGACCTATTATTTCTTTTTTTTTTTAATTAAAAGCTGAAATTCTTTTAAGTTTAACCTCCTAAAATCCGCAGATCTTAATAATTAATCTGAATTTTTATTTGGATTTATAGTATGGAATAAATATTTAAAGAAAAGATTCCCAGGATTCTGTAATTTGACTAATTATTAGTGATTACAGTTTTGATAATTTTTCCATCTCGCATTTTTAACATGAAAAACCATTTAATATATCTGAATTAATTCAACAGTTTTATTTTTTAAAAAACTAAAAAAGAGTTCATATTGAAAGCTAAGGATTGACAACCTAATCATATCATAAATGTGGAAAATAAAATTAAAAAAAAGGAAAATAAAATTTCTTTAAATCAAATAATTTCATTATTTTTGATAACTATTCCATTTTACCTCAAGATTAGGATCTTGAATTGTATCCATGATATATTTTGCATACTCCTCTCCGGTCGCACCAGTATCTCTGCCAGTCATTTTTAATTTCTTTTCATATGTTGCACATATATCAAGAGCCATCTCAAGTTTTTTAGCTTTCTTCACGAAACCAATATGATTAATTAGCAATGCTGCAGCTTTTATTATACTTGAAGGATCAGCATATTTAGTACGTCCAGTTTCAACCATTCTTGGAGCAGTTCCATGAATGGCTTCAAACATGGAATACCGTTTCCCTATATTAGCGCTTCCAGCAGTTCCAACGCCACCTTGAATTTGCGCAGCTTCATCCGTAATAATATCTCCATAAAGATTTGGAGCGACAAAAACTTTGAATTCACTTTGACGAGCTGGGTCAACTAATTTCGCAGTGGCAATATCGATATACCAGTCATCCCATTTTACCTGTGGATATTCTTTAGCGATTTCTTCTGCCATAGTAAGGAATTTTCCATCGGTAGCTTTTACAACATTAGCTTTTGTTATAACAGAGACTCGATTAATATCATTCTTTGCAGCATAATCAAATGCTAAACGTATGATTCTTTCAGCTCCTTGAGTAGTAATAACTTTAAAATCAATTGCTAGATCATCAGTGATATTAATTCCCTTAGAACCTAAGACATAAGCACCTTCAGTATTTTCTCTGAAAAACATCCAATCTATTCCTAATTCTGGTACTTTAACAGGACGCACATTGGCAAATAAATCTAGCGCTCGTCTCATTGTTACATTAGCGCTTTCAATATTGGGCCATTGGTCACCTTTGCGAGGAGTGAGTGTGGGACCTTTTAATATTACATGACATTTTTTTAATTGTTCAAGAACATCATCTGGTATTGCTTTCATATGTTTTGCTCTATTTTCAATCGTTAATCCTACAATATCTCTTATTTCAACACTGCCGTTTTCAATTTCTTCTTTTAATACAAATTCCATAATTGCTTGAGCATGTTTTGTAATCTCAGGGCCAATACCATCACCACCAGCAGCTCCAATTATAATTGGTTTTAGCTTCGAAAAATCAGTCCAGTCTTCTGCTTGTTTCATTCGTTCTACTCGTTCTAATTGTTCTTCTACAAGTTTTCCAAAGTGTTCCTTCGCTTTCTTAACAACATCTCCCATATTTTATAACCTCAATTTTTTTTTTAATTTGCTTTTATTTTTAATTCTTATTTTTTCTTTAAATTTATCAATTTGAGTAAAATAACCTTTATTCACTAAATAAAATTTCATCCCATGGTTGCCTATAAAGACCGGCACGTTGACGTTTTTGGTCAAAGACATGACCCATCATTCCTATTGATCGTCCAAGGACGAATAAACCATTCAGTGCTTCGCTGTAGATAACATCTTCGATTTCTTCTGGAGAAAAGTCTAAGTTTTCTAATAAATCTAGAAAAGTGATTCCTATACATCCATCAACATTTAAGATCAAATTATTCCGTTTAGCTGTAGTAATTTTCTCTACCTCTAAAGCAAAGTCTAGGTGTGGATGTTTTTTGAAATTTTTAAAGACAAATTCTTTAAGTAATTGCACCCTCACATCAGGATTTTGAACAGATTTAATTCTATGCCCAATTCCGGGAATATTAATATTAACCACATCTTTCATATATTTAACAAATTTTTGCGGCTCCATCCCTTTTTGTAAGGCTTCCCTAACATATTTTGCAGCATCGGATATTGCTCCTCCAAACCGGGGACCTATTGTTAAAATTCCGCTTGCTAAAGCAGACATCAAATCTTTTCCTGCTCGTGCAGTAATTATTGCATTATGAGCACCACTTACCGCAGGACCATGATCAGCTGTAAGCTTTATTACTATTTCGATAAACTGTTGGGCAAACTCCGGTAATTCTTTTTTAAACCATAATAAGCCAATTACATATCCAATTGATTTATCTTCTCGTACAATTGCATCTAATCCTACACCTGCAAATGTAGGCACATCACCTCGATCATCAGATATAGTAACAATTACATCTGTAGAACGTCTGACTAAACCCATTCTTGTCGCTTCATTAAAGTCAACCGGAATTTGAGGTGGCTCAAATTCTTCTATAGGTTTTATCTTTCCCTCTTGTTTCAATTTTTCAAAAACTTCTCTAATATATTTGTCTAAATCTTCATAGGAATCAGGGACAATCGCTCCTGCTTCTTTTAACGCTTTATTTTTAGCTTCTGCGGTCTCCATATCACTTCCAGCCATCGCTCCCGCGTGGCCAAACTGCAAATTACTGGGCAAAATTTTGGCGGCGGTTCCAGCAACCCAAATAACTAAGGGTTTAGTAATTTTTCCAGATTTAAGAGCATCAACTATAGCATATTCATCTTTTCCTCCAATTTCACCCAATGACACAAGCATTTTAATATTGGGATTAGCTTCATATCGCATTATGTGATCTATTAATCGTGACCCTGGATATCTATCTCCTCCTATTGCAATTCCTTCATAAATTCCGTCCGTATTTTGTGCAATCATGAAATTCATTTCATTTGAAAGTCCTCCTGATTTGCTAACAAACCCAACTGAGCCTGGTCTATATAATTTTGAAAGGATAATATTCTCTGTAGTCCCTGCAGTATTACCAATTTTAAAGGCACCAGTTTTTATACCTCCAACAGTAGCAGGTCCAATTATGTTTTTATTATTTTCCTCAGCAATTTTTATCAAATGTCGACTTTGTCTCTCAGGCATTCCTTCTGCAATTATTACAACTGTACGGATATTTTCTGATTCAAGTGCTTCTTTACTAGTAGGATAAGCACTTCTAAAAGAAGAAAAATTAATCATTACATCTGCTTTTGGATGGTTCTTCATTGCCATTTGAAGCGTTTTATAAACAGGAACAACGATTTCTGTACTTCCCCAAAATGTTTTATGGTATGAAATTGCAGCTCCTTGAGTAGGTCGTATTACCGCTGCAACTGATGGGTTTTCTCGTTTACATAAGTAATCAAAATCAATCATTCTTTGGATTGCTCTTTGTTGAAAACCATAAATAATCGCTTGAGTATTTCTATCAAACAAATCATAATCTTCCATTATATCTTATTACCCCCTTTAGGTCTTTCCCTCTTCTGTTTTTTTTATTAGTTCAACAACTCTAGTCATATGTGTGTATCTATCATAAACTTCAATTGGTATACCTGTTTCTTTACCAACTTGTTTCATTAACTCTAATCCTTGTTTCTCATTTGGTCCTCCTCTTCGAACAAAGATTTTAACATTCGCTCTTTTTAATTTATTTACTGAATTTCTAATAGCACTAACAATTCCCGTGAAAGTAGCTTTTACGTCTGTAAAGTTTGCAATTCCACCACCAATTATGAGATACTTTGGTTTTCCTGAAGGATCAGGATTAGCTGTAATTAGATCAATTATTGTTTGAGCATAAATCTCTGTATGTTCACGACTAGGATTGCCGCTATACTCTCCATAGTTGCCTAATTCACTACCTAAACCTAAATCTACTACAGTATCAGTATAAATAACTGAAGCTCCACCCCCAGCTACCATCGTCCAAACTCGACCATCTTTATTCAGTATTTTCAATTTTAAGGAGGCTCCAGTTTTTTCATCAAGATCTCTTATCATTGCTTCTTCTTCTGATAGTTTTTGTCCAAATCCCGCTGGAAATTCAATTGGATTATCAGGATTTCCCCATGTATCTGGGTGAAGAAACATAGCTGTATCATCTAATCGAGCTTTAACATCCAATGGAACTATTTTTTTATCATCTGTAATTGCAAAGGGATTAATTTCAAGGAAAGCAAAATCTTGATCTACATAAACTTGAAATAATCCTTTAATAAATGGAATAAGTGTGTCTTTTAAACCACCTAAATTTGGTAATTTACTTGCTAAATCAAACGTATTGATATCTGCACCAAGAGGAACAGGAATATGGGAAACCTTATCCCAATTCTCTTCGATAAATATACCGCCCTCAAAACTGAAATGAATAATATCGTTTTCTCTGTCAGATGTAATCGATATATAATATTCTTTCTCATGAGGAATAAACGGTTCAACAATCAGGCGTTTAAGTTCACCCCTAACATTTCCAATTTCGCAGACTCTATCCAAATTCTCAATACAAAATTGCTTCATCTCATCAAAATCAGCATCGAGTAGAAGTAAATTAGCTTTTCCCCTTTTCCCAAATAGTTGATCGGGCTTAACAACTACTTTTTCTGATTCAATCCATGGTTCTTCTAAAAGTAATTGATTTAAATCAGTCTCACATAGTACTATAGCCAATTTATTATGGTATTCAAACTCTGGATAATATTTTGGTAATTGAGTTGCTAACAACTTTTTTGCGTCATATTCATAAATATTTTTCTGTGCCAAAATTCTCTAACTCTTTTCTTTTTATAAAAATTTGTATAAACTTGATAATTTATGTAGAATCCGTTTTCTAATAAATTTTTCTTAGATTCTATTTATGGGAGTGAGTTCCCCCAAGTAAAAAGAAACAATAATCTGTATCTATAATTACAAAAACAGAGCTTCTTATTAAGAGAACTTTAAGAGCGTGATAAAATTTGAAAGTAATATGATGCTTACGATATTAACTTAAAAAACTAGATTGTAGAGATTTTAGAGGGAATTCTAATTTGGAACATGACCTAATAATAATTGGCGCAGGAACTTTATCTGAATTATTTCGAAATTTTCAAGAAAATTTAGAATTTTTTTAATTTAATTTTTCTAAAATATTACTATTTTTTAACAATATAATCCAATATACAAGTACGGCCAGTGTTAAAGTATTTTCCTTTAAGAATATGTCTTTTTTCTTTATAAAGGATCTCAAAATTGTGAAAAAATTCCTCTGGTTCATCATCATCAAAATAACTATGCACATATTCTTCATTTCCGTGTTTACTGATTATTTCACCTGATTTGGTCTCTTCATTTATATCAAACGCATTATCATCTTTTGAAAGAAAGTTCAGATAACAAAGTCCACCTTTCATTAATACACGGTGTATTTCATTAATTGCTTGAGCTGTTCCATTTTTACTTAAATGGACCATAGAGAGATAAGAATAAACATAACCAAAATATTTAGATTCAAAAGGTATGTTTCTCATGTCTCCCTTTATAACATTAAGCTTCATATTATTCTCTTTGCAAAAATCTTCTGTTTCCCTTATTTGATCTTCAGAAATATCAATCCCATATGTTTCAAACCCATTTTCATAGAAAAAGGCAAGTTTAGGATCTGGACCACCAGCTCCACAATCTAAAATTCGCTTATTAACTGGGTTTGAATGAATTAATCTAAGAAAATTATATAGTGAAGAAGGATAGAATTTTTCAATCATTTTTTAGGAAATTTTGGGTACTTTATAAAATTTCTTTTATCACTTTTAGAGTGTCAAGTGAACGCGAATCTAAACTATAAATTGCTAAAAAAATAAATTTTTTTTTTTTTGTGATTTTAGAAATCTAGAGTGTATGATATATATTATTGAAATCAATGCTATAAGGGAAATAAAAACTAAATTATAGCCGGGTATTTCATCAACTGAACCAGGTGTGTATGACCAGCTTAATAATTGAAAGTCCTTTTATCATAATTATCAGATTTTTCATTCATTAGTAACTTATTAATGATCAATTTATATTTGTATTAGGAAAATTACCTAAAGATAATATATATCATCCTATTTTTTATGATAGGATTTTAATATTTTGATAATTTTAAATCAATAATCCCTATATTATATAATAAACTATAGAGAATTATATATGATTGAATATATTCCTATTGATATACTCATTCATGAATCTCTTTTAATTGAGTTAAATTATGAATACTTAAATGAGATTGCCAATGAAGTTAAGAAACGTTATAATTTAGACTTAGTTTCTTTAATAGAACAACCAATTCGAGATTATGCAAAAAAAAGTGTCGAAGAACTAACGTCGCTTAAACCCCCAAATGGTGAATTTTACATTATAAAGCTAGAAAATAAAATAATTGGGATGGGTGCTTTTCGAAAACTCAAAATAGGTCTGGGGGAAGTAAAACGAATGTATATTAGACCAGAATTTCGAGGAAAAGGTTTTGGAAAGCTACTTTTAAAGCATCTTTTGAAAATTGGAAAAGAATTTGGATGTTCTAGAATTTTTCTTGATACAGGGCAATTTATGAGGGCTGCACAGCAGGTTTATCTTTCAGAAGGGTTTTATGAGAGAGATAAATATCCTGAAACTGAAGTTCCACTAGAATTACAGCCTTATTGGATTTATATGGAAAAGAAATTAGAAATTTAGATAAACTGAACATCTTTTAGATAATAGCATAGCTTTAATTTAAACCAGTTTTTATAAGAAATAGTATAAACTTTTTTTATGTATTTTTTCTAATTAAAATATTAAAATTTATTTTAAATAGTGAGCGAATTTGGAGTATCGAATTGAAAAAGATATCTTAGGAGAGTTAGAAGTTCCCAATAATGTTTACTGGGGAATAAATACCCAACGGGCAATTAAAAACTTTCAGATAAGTAGTAAAACATTTCCTCAGATATTTATTACATCATTAGCTCAGCTGAAAAAAGCTTGTTTGTTAGCAAATTTAGAACTACATACGGTTGAAACAAAGAATGGTGAGGCTATTCTTCAAGCTGTAAATGAAATTCTTGAAGAAAACAAATATCTTGATCAGTTTCCTATAGATATTTTTCAAAGTGGTTCTGGAACTCAGACAAATATGAATATGAATGAAGTTTTAGCAAATCGAGCAAACCAACTTTTAGGAAATCCAATGGGTAAGAAACATCCAGTCCACCCTAATGATCACGTAAATAAAAGTCAATCTTCTAATGACGTGATACCCACTACAATGCATTTATCTGCTTTAAATATTATACAGGAATTATTTCCCGTATTGGAAAAATTAAAAGAACATTTAGACAATAAAATTACAGAGTTTAAAGATATTGTTAAAGTAGGAAGAACTCATTTACAAGATGCCGTTCCTATCCCTTTATCTTTAGAATTTGAGGTTTACAAAAAGCAAATAGAAACTAACATAGAAAGATTAAAAGAAACCTGCAATGAATTATATTATATCCCCATAGGTGGTACAGCACTAGGGACAGGATTGAACGCACATAAAGATTTTGCTAAACGTACTGTGTCTCATCTCTCAGAAATCACTAATTTACCCTTTAGAGTTAATCCAGTGAAAGCAGAAGGAATTGCTTCACATAATACAATTGTTAAGGTTAGTAGTAATTTACGTTTGTTAGCTTTGTCATTATTAAAGATGGCCAATGACATTCGCTGGATGGGAAGTGGCCCACGAGCAGGATTTGCAGAGTTGATATTACCACAAAATGAACCTGGATCTTCAATAATGCCAGGTAAAATAAATCCAACTCAATCAGAGGCATTAATCCAAGTCTGTCTTCAAGTTATTGGAAATGATTCAGTGGTTTCATTTGGAGAGGCATATGGCAGTATATTAGATTTGAATGTGTGTAAACCTGTTATGATTATAAACCTACTCGAATCAATAGATATAATAATCGGAGGGATCAATTCCTTTATCGATCATTGCTTGTTAAATTTGAAAGCTAATACTGACCAAATTAATAAACAATTAGAACAGATGCTTATGCTGGTTACAAATCTAACTCCTGTCCTTGGATATGATAAATGTTCTGAGATAGCACAGCGAGCATATAAAGAAGGAAAGAGTTGTAAGGTAGTTATTAAAGAAATGGGATTAAAAATAGATAACCTCGATGAGCTCTTGGATCCGAAAAAAATGGTTTAGCTAAAAAGGTGAAAATATGACAACAGAAATTAAAACTGTAGAGGATGTGCGCAATATTGCTAGAGAAAAATTAAAAGGAATATGTGGAGTCTACAAAGATTGTGATGGAGACCCACATAGACTTTGTCAAGGACAAAGTTATGGTAGAGCTCTTGGAATTGGAGGAATTGGAAGTGGTACCAGTTTTAATAATAATTTCTTGGCCCTGAGAAAATACAATTTGAAAATGAAATTAATTGATAAAGATTTTACACCTGATACTAAATATAATTTTTTTGGTAAAGAATTATCCATGCCAATAATGGCTGCGAGTGTAGCGGGTGTTAATAGTTTTGGTGGAGATAAGGTTATAACAGAAGAAGACTTTTGTCGTTCTGTAGTTCTTGGTTGCAGAGATGCTGGAACAATAGGATGGAGGGGAGATACTTATACTTATTCACTTGAAAATTCTTATGGACTTAATGCTATTGCTGAAGCGGGAGGTTTGGGCGTTAAAATTGTGAAACCAAGAGACCAAGGAGCTATAATGAAATTCTTTAATAAGGCTGAAGAGGTTAGATGTGTTGCTGTTGGTATAGATATAGATGGTTGTGGTTCATATGCAATGGCTAAACATAATAAATCAGTATTCAAAAAATCATTTGAAGAAATTAAGGAATTAGTTTCTTCCACAAATCTTCCAGTAATAATTAAAGGGATAATGTGTGTTGAAGATGCATTAGTAGCAAAAGAAGCAGGAGCAGCAGGTATAGTAGTATCTAATCATGGAGGAAGAGTTTTAGATCATACTCCTGGAACTGCTGAAGTTTTACCTAGTATTGTGGAAGAAATTGAAGGAGAAATCAAAATTATCGTTGATGGAGGTATTCGTACGGGATATGATGTGTTAAAAATGCTTGCACTTGGGGCTGAATCGGTTTTGATTGGTCGAGACATAATTCGTGCTTCAGTTGGAGCAGGAATTAAAGGTGTCAAGATACATATGGAATATATGCAAAAGAGTTTAGCAAAGGCAATGAAAATGACAAATTGTTACTCTTTAGGAGAAATAACTTCAGATATTTTAGTATTTTATTAAGATATTTTAAATATTTTTTTTTATAGCAGAAAAATTTATGTTTTTTAATTAGTTATCACATTTCGTATACTTAATAGGACTAATAATAAATATGAGGAATATCAATAATGCCAAAAGCTTATGTAAATGATATAGAGATTGAATATGAAACAATCGGGGATTCGAATTCAAAACCAATTTTACTGATAGCAGGTCTGGGAAGCCAGTTACTTGCTTGGTCGGATGAAATTTGCAAGAGTCTTGCAGATAGTGGCTTTTTTGTCATAAAATTCGACAACCGAGATGTAGGGTTATCAACAAAATTTGAAGATGCGGGTATACCGGATATGATGGAGATTAGCGCTGCCTATACTCGGGGAGAGATACCCAAAATTCCATATACATTAGATGAAATGGCTGATGACGCCATTGGTGTATTGAATGCTCTGAATATCGATAAAGCTCACATCTGTGGGGCCTCCATGGGCGGAATGATCGCACAGATTATTTCCTATAGACATCCTTCTCGAGTACTATCTCTCGCAGTAATTATGAGTACAACTGGGAATCCCGAACTACCTCCTTCAAAACCTGAAATTTTAATGCAATTCTTTGCTCCCGTTCCTTCCGAGCGCGAAGCATATATTGAAGAAATGCTCAAACGCGATAGTCTGATTAATGGCACTTTTCCTTATGATGAGGCTCAATCAAGACAGTATAGAACAATAGAGTATGATCGCAGTTATTATCCTCAAGGAATTGCTCGTCAATTAGCAGCGATGGCAGTTCCAGGTAATATTAAACCTAAAATTATT